>PFDK01000012.1 GCA_002772645.1 Candidatus Pacebacteria bacterium CG10_big_fil_rev_8_21_14_0_10_56_10
TGACCAACGTTTCCTTGAGCACCATCCCCGCCCCCCTGCGGCAGAGCTTTGACCGAGAGATCGAGCGCTACCTCCAGTCGCTCTCCACCCAAGAACTGGTCCGGCTGGCCGATCCCGGCAACGTCGAGTTCCGCCGACTGGCCCTACTGCGCTTCAACAACGCTTTGCTCCGCCATCAGCTCAGCCCGCTGGTGATGCTCCAGCTAGACCAGTACGTGGTTACCCGCCGGACGATCCAACGTCAGGCTACGGTCGGTGATACCGAGCCGGTCTTGCTAGCTTACCTCCAGCGGCACGGCCTGGAAGACTTGGGGCCGGGCGACATCCCCCACCAGCTCAAGTCCGGTTTTGCCGATGAGGTCCGGGCCGAACTGCGAGCACTGGCAGAACAACACCGCACAGCCGAGCTAAACCAGGTACTGGGCGACCGGCTGGAACGCAACCAAACCCTGACCGAGCTGATCCCCCAGCTGCACGACTTTATTGACCAGCGGCTACGCCGTGATCAACGCCAGCTGGAACAACAACTGGACCAGACGCTGGCCGATCCCGGCGGAGTGGCCGTCCTCAACGCCAACACCACCGTCGACAGCATGCTGCTGGCCTTGTCCGGTACCGGTGATCATCCCGAAAACTTTATCGACACCCTTAGTACCGTCGACAAGCTCAATCAAGTTTTTGGGCTGGATCTTGCCGGCGATACTTCGGTAGCCGAGCTCGAGCGGGCTCGGCAGTTGCTGAAAAGTTACTGGAGCGTTCGCCGCCGTCAGCTGCTCCACCGGCTCAAAGTTGAGCTCGATACCCGGGAACTGCCGGACTCGGCTCGGAGCCACCTTCAAGGCTACCTCGACCAGGGCCAACCGGTCCAAGGCATGTTCGTCGGCCTTTATGACCAGCAGCGTGACGTCGAGCCCCTCAGCCAGGCAGACGCCGATAGCCAGGAGTTCCAGCTCTACAGCCAGCGGCTGCGCCAGGCTCGGGCGCTGGTAGCCTACTACAAATCCCAGGCCCAACAGCACCTCAGGGACGAAGAGATGCTGGTAGCGGCGCTGGCCACGCCGTACGCCATCGGTACTCAACTCTACCCGCGCCAGTTCTTCGCTCAAGCTTTACTACCTGCCGGCCAGTACCCACCGCCGTTCGTTGAACAGTACTTGGGCGACGACCCTACCGTCGATCCGTCCCAACTAATCAACTACCGACTGCTCCACTCCCCGACGCAAGAGGCCGCGGCCGGCCCCAGCTTGGCCGGCAAGCTGGGCCGACGGTTAGCAAAGAAACCGGCCGGACTGGTCAAGGACGCCATCACCAACCAGCTCAAAAAGCTGACGCCGAGCGGGGCGGCCGAACTAGCTGCCATGCAAGGGCTCAAAGCCGTGCCTTACTTGGGCCAGGCGCTAGCCGCGGTTGACGCCGCCGCTCGAGTTTTGCGGGCGCTGGGCGCCAACGTCAGCACTAAAAGACTGCTCGCTGCTCTAACAGGCGCCGCCACCTTTCTCATTTTAAAGACGTTGGCGGCTTTCCTGAGCTCATTAACGGGATTCTTGGGAGGATTGATCGGAGGGGCGATCGGGTTTGTGATCGGCGGGCCGGTGGGCGGGCTGGTGGGCTTTACTGCTGGCGCCCACCTGGGCAAGATCGCCGGTCAACACCTTGTCCCGAATTTGCTCGGCGGTTCAGCCGACGCGCTCGGCAGCCTGTCCGATCGAGGCCCAGCCGCAGCCCAAGCGGCCGACCAGCTGGGAGGAGCTGGGACGGGGACCGGCATCTCGGCCAGCTTTAGCTCTCCCATCTTCACCACCACCGTCGGGGCCGGAGCGGTGGCCACCGGCTTTTTGGTGTTCGCCGCCACCGCCGCCACCTTTCTCCAACCACTGCCGACCGTTACCCCCGAGGGTGAGATCTCGCCGTTCGTGACTATCGAGAAAAGATCTCAGCCAATCCCTGACGATGGTTCATTCGACGCCGAAGAACTGCCGGTCACCATCACCTACACCGTCTCGATCCAGCCGAAACCAAGCTACACCCTGACCATCACCGACATCACCGACATCATTACAACCAACTACAACCGCGATCTGCGGCCTGACGCCTCTAAGGACGCCGTTCGCCGCACCGGAAGTGACTTTGGCTTTAACCTGGAAGAAGGGCCGCTAGTCATCTCAGACCAAGACGGCCCGCTCATCCTCACCTACGCCGAGGAATACGACGAATCATACCTCCACAGCAACGTCACCAACCGCTTTAGCATCAGCTTTACCGCTGACGGCCCGCTCGGTTCCGAGCAGACCGAGGCCGAGACGGCCGAGGTGATCTGCTTTGGCGAGTGCCCTCAGTTCCAGGCAGGCTGCTGGCCGGCCAGCGGCCTGGTTACTCAGGGGGTGGGCGGCGGCACCAGCCACCAAACTGCTACCGGCGTCCCCATCCAAGCCGTCGACATTGCCCACAGTTCGAGTGCTCACAGCTCGGGCCTGAATATTTACGCCACCTACGCCGGCCAAGCCCACTTTTACTCTCAGAACACTGGGCCCTACAACTGTCAAGGGAGCAACGCCGGCTGTTTTGGCAACAACGTGGTGATATCTACAAATGATGGGTTTGACTTGCTCTTCGCTCACCTTTCTGGCTTCGGCCCAGACAAGACTGCCGGCAGCCGCGCCGCGGTCCAACCAGGGGACATTATCGGGGTGATGGGCAGTACCGGCAACAGCTCCGGCGTTCACCTTCACTACGAGATCCCACTCCGGTTTAATAGGCGGCTAGCCGAGATCGTTCCCGATCCGGCCATCGTCCAAGGACCGGCCACTCGCGCCTTTGTCAGGTCGTGCTACGACTTCGGCGGCGGACCGTTTTAAAAACAAGTAGCTTGGTACCTATGGGCATAACTCGAACCAAACTAACCATTGTTTTTGCGATAATTGTGGCGGTGTTGATCGTCACCGGCACCGTCGTCAGACAGCTTTTCCCCGGCGAACTGGAAATTGCCGTCACACCTACCGTCACCACCAACTTCAACCAAACCAGCTCAACGTTCGGCGACGTCAGGTACGTCGGGCAGGATCCAAGCTTTCCAGAGCGGCTGGCAGTGTTTGCCACCCAGCGGGCAGTTGTCCAAAACGACGTTGTCACCAGCTTAAGAGAGCAGTTTGAGCTAACGCCGCTAGCCCGTGTGGAGAACATCTGGCAAGGGCCGGACGGCGAACTGCTGGCCATTGACCAAAGCACCGGCCAGGTAAGCCTATCTGTCCGGCCGGCCACGCCCATCAAAGATCCGCTCAAAAACCAGGCTCAGCTGATCGACGACAGCCGCCGCCACCTCGAGACATATTTTTCCAACCTACCTCTGGAAGCGCTGACAGAGCGACTGGTGTTCACTGGCGAGCAAGAGGGTTTTGGATCTGTTGAGTTTTTCGACGCGACCGGCCTGCTGGTGCCGTACGGCTACCGACTGGCTGGTTGGCCGCTGGTCCAAGACCTAAGTGGCCAGGCAGTGGTTGTGGTGGGAGTTGACCGCGATGGCGAGCTGGTCAGCCTCAGCTTCACTGATCAGCTGCTTGGGTTTTCTGCCGTTGGTGAAAAAACGCTGATCGACATTGATCAGGCAGTGGGCAACATCAAAGCCAACCAAGCGCTGGTGGGCCGAGCCAGCCCTGAAAAGAACGTCGGTATTGACATCGATGCCATCACCTCAGCCAGCCTAGAATCTGTCTCCCTGGAGTACCGGTTTGACCCGGCTAACAACTTAACGTACCCGTTCTATCGTTTTAGCGGCCGAGGCACCAACAGCCGCGGCGATCAACTAGAGCTTGAGGTGGTGACGCCGGCGGTAGGCATCAATTAGCCTGGTGGGCTATACTAGGACCTACTAGACCTATTAAACAAACTCCTTAAGGTACGGCATGCGCGAGCACCCCATCCCGCAAGACATCACCGGCTACCGATTTCACATCATTGGCAACATGACGATCAAGCAGTTCGCGCTGATCGCGACCGGAGTGGGCGTTAGTTTTTTACTGTACCAGACCAACTTGATAGGCATCATTAAATGGCCGCTGACCGGCTTGGTGTTCGGCCTGGGCTTTGCTTTGGCTTTTTTACCGTTCGAAGAGCGCCCGCTCGACCACTGGTTGTTTACTTTTTTTAAGACCCTCTACAAACCCACCCGCTACTACTGGCAGCGTCAGCCACAAGTGCCCGATGTTTTCTCGTACCGGCCGGACGACCGCCGGAAACAGACCGCCCCGGAGCTGGACCTCAGCCCGATGCGGCGCCAACGGATTCGCGAGTACCTCCAGTCGGTCAGGGCAGGCCAGCAGCCCAGCCAACAACAAACTGCCGACCAAGTAGCCATTGACGCTATTATGGAGTTGTTCCGGGAAACGCCGGCCGCCGCTCGCTCTCAAATTGGGGTAGGTTCCAACCAACACCAACCGGTTGGTGAACGCGCCGCCAAAGCCCAGGACGTCAAAGGTGGTGATCCTGGTGTCAGCATCAAGCTCCGGCCCCGCCAAGCACCGCGACTGGAACTTGCCGACCGGGTAGTGTTGAGAGGTCAAGCTCGGCGGGTTTCCCAACGCCAAAAACAAGCCCAAGTAACCGCCGCGGCCCGGGCCAGGCTGCACCAAGCGGACACCGACAGCCCTTTTATCGACGTCCCAAAAATGAACCTGGTCAAGATCGAGGCCTCAGTCAAACCGCGGCACGAGCTGCCCCAGCCAACCTTGGCTGATCAGACCAGAGCGTACCTGCTCGAACCCGTCACTACCCAGCCTACCCCTGCCACCAAGCTCGCCGCCAGCAACCAACAGCTACCGTTTCCCGATCCGCCCGACCAGCCCAATAAGCTGGTAGGCATGGTGTTGACCCACCCCGGAGAACTAGTTAACAACGCCATCGTGGAAATCAAAAGTCCCCAAGGCGACACAGTCCGGGCAGTCAAAACCAATGCTCTGGGTCAATTTTTTGTGACCACCCCCCTGCCCAACAATATCTACACAATCGAGATCGAAAAAGACGACTTGGTCTTCGACCCTTTGAAACTAACTTTAATGGGTGGCTTGGTGGCACCGCTGGAGATCAGAAGCAGGGAGTAGAGATCTTTTATCGCGGATCGGTAAAATTACTGTCTAAAGCTTGATACACTAACTACTACAACTACTTATGGCTGTTCAACAAGTTAAACAAACCATCCGCTCGACCGCCCAGGACTACTTGGACATCCACGACATCACAAACAACGTGCTGATCCTCAAGGATGGCTCGACAGCGGTGATCATTACGGTCAGCGCCATGAACTTTGGTCTGCTGGCCGAGCCTGAACAGGACGCTATTATGTATGCTTACGCCGGCCTGCTCAACTCGCTTAACTACCCCATTCAAGTCGTCATCCGTTCCAAAACCAAAGACGTCACCCGCTACTTAAACTTGCTGGACTCCGAGGAGTCGCGGGCCGGCTCGGAAATCAAGAAAGCTTGGATTCGTCGCTACCGCAACTTTGTCAGCAACTTGATTAAAGAACGCAATGTCCTTGACAAAAAATTCTACTGCGTTGTGCCGGCCAGCGCCTTGGAAATGGGGTTTGTGTCTCCCCAGTCGGTGGTACCTGGCGTCAAAAACGCGGATATCTCCACCATTGAACGATCTGTTATAGTAGACAAGGCGGTCGAGATCTTAGAGCCAAAGCGCGACCACCTGATCACTCAGTTTGCGCGGATTGGCCTACAAGCCCGCCAGCTGGAAACCCAAGAGATCATTCAGCTCTTTTACACCAGTTACAACGCCGAGGCCGCGCAGGGTCAAGAAATTACCGATACCAGCAGCTACACCACGGCGCTTGTCAGTGCAAGTTTACAAGGAGGCATGATGAACGATGGTTCAACTCCCATTACCGATGCTAATCAGGCCCAAAGCGGCGCCAGCCAGCCAGCCTCACTAAATCAACCCGGTCAGCCGGAGCAAACAACTCAGCCGGAGCAAACAGGTCAAACGGGTCAAAACCAACCCGGCCAACCAGCTCAGGACAAACGGACCGTGACCGAGACTGGCGAACTGGTCCAGCCACCGACTAACCCAGCACTGATGCCGGCCGCCTCGCCTACCTCGCCCGCCACTCCCTCGCCCTCGCCAGCATCAACGGGCGGCCAAACGCCCAGCCAACCGCTGGTAGCTCAGGACGCTATGCCTGGGGCTGCAGTTCAGCCGCCAGCGGGCGGGATTACCGGCGGTGCCCCGCCAATGACCACCCCCACCGCTCCCCAACCTCCTTTGTTGGACGATCGCCAAGCGGCTCCCAGCCAGCCTAGCGCGCCAGTCGTTCCGAGCAACCAGCCGGGCCTGGCCTCGCCCGCCACTCCGGACAATGTCCTGCCCAACCCAACCGTCCAAACACCCCCAGCCTCAGCCGGCCCAACTCCGCCGCCGCCGGCCGGCAGTACGACGGTTGATGGCAGCGAGCTCGACAACCAAGCTCAAGAAGAGATTAACACTAATTTAGAACAGCTCAGCCAGCCTTTATCTAACACTGGTGCTGATCAGTCGAGCAATTGGTCGGACAATCAGGATGGTAGTCAGTCGGACGTTGATCAGCCGGGCGGCCAGGCCACGCCGTCGCAGTCTCCGGCCGGCACCCAACCAGTTCCACCAGTTCCTCCTGTTCCACCAGTTCCACCAGTTCCTCCTGTTCCACCAGTTCCGCCGGCACAACTTAGCCAGCCCGACCAACAGTCCCAGCCCGGTCAGCCAAACCAACAACAGCCGGCTGCCCAAGATGATGGGGCCGGCATGCCTCCCCTACCGGAAATCTAGGACCACTTTCTTTCCAGGCTAATGGGGCAAACCAAGTGTGCTCACTAAAGATGTTTTTCCAGTTGGTAATATTTTCTTGGCATATCTAAAAAAACTCACTTAAAGCGCGTGGGCCAAAACGGCCCACTTTCGGCACACTAATGGCCCACTAATGGCCCACGGAAAATGCGCGCCAAAAAAAACACCCCCAAAAGAAATTATTCCCTAGGGGACAGTCGGCAAATTAAGTGGTTACTAATTCGCGAAAGTTGGGTACCAATGCGGCCACCTCTCCCCCTGTCTCTTTTGCGGCTGGTGCCGTATCAAGTACAATAGCCTCCAATGCCCAACCTGCTGTCTAAGCTCCCTTTTGATCTGCCTTTTCTCAAACCAGCCGCCGGTGCCTCGGCCGCCAGGGTGGGCTTGCCTCAAAACGAAACCAACCAGTCGGCCACGAGCCAAGTATCGCCAAACCAAACACCTGCCAACCAAGCGGCGGCTAACCAAGCGGACAATCGCCCATCCAGTCAAACAAACGAACCCCAGACCGACCCAAACCAGCAACGCCAGCTCAAAACCTTTGCCCAGGGACTGGTTACCATTCAGGACATCATCGCTCCGGAAGCCATTGAGGTTGACTTCACTTTCCAAAAAATAAACTCCACCTACACCCGGACCTTGTTTGTGGCCGGTTATCCGCGCAGCGTTCCGGCCAACTGGCTCTCACCACTGATTAACTTCCCCCACCAAATGTTTGTGTCGATGTTTATTTTCCCCGTCGACGTCAAAGAAATACTCGACAGCCTGAAGCGCAAAATTACCGAGATGGAGGCCGAGATCCAGTCAGACATTCGGACCGGCAAGATCAGTAACATCAACACCGAGGTCAAGTTGGAAGACGCTCGGCTGATTCGCGAACAGCTGGCCAAAGGATCGGAGCGGTTTTTTCAGTTCGGTCTGTACGTCACGCTGGAGGCCCAAAACAAACAAGAGTTAGACCGGGTCACCAAAAGTGTTCAGTCTACGCTGGGCGCGCTGTTAATCGTCTCAAAAAAAGCTACCCTGCAGATGGACGATGGCTTTAAAACAACACTGCCGATGGGCAACGATAAGCTGCTGGTCACCCGCAACATGGACACCACTTCGCTGGCCACCACCTTTCCCTTTACCTCGTCGGAACTAACCATGGAACAGGGCATTGTCTACGGCATTAACGAGCACAACGACTCGCTGGTAATCTTTGACCGTTTCCAGATGGAAAACGCCAACATGGTAGTCTTTGCTAAGTCCGGCGCCGGTAAGTCCTATACCGTTAAGCTGGAAGTTATTCGCCAGATCATGTTTGGGGTGGTGGTGATGGTGCTTGATCCCGAGCGCGAGTACGAGGAGTTAACAGAGTCGATGGGCGGCGAGTACATCAACTTTACTTTTGGCGGCCAAACCAAACTTAATCCTTTTGACCTGTCCAGCGTTTATGAGGAGGGCGAGAACGAGCTGGGCCAAAAAATTATTTCTCTGCACGGTCTGTTAAAAGTGATGCTCGGTCAAATCACCGCCACTCAAGAAGCCATCCTCGACCGAGCGCTGGTGGCTACCTACAAAGCCAAGGGCATCACCCCCGATCCCGCCACCCAAACTAACGAGCCGCCGCTAATGGAGGACCTCTATAAAACCTTGATCGGCATGGAGACTGACGAGGCCGGCGACTTGGCCGCCAGGCTGGAAAAGTACATTACCGGCTCGTTTAGAGGAATTTTCGACCAACCCTCGAACTTCAACATCACCAATCAACTAACCGTCTTCTCTGTCAAAGAGATGCAGGACGAACTGCGGCCGGTGGCCATGCATATTATCCTTGATTTTTTGTGGACTAGGATCCGTCGGGACTTGCGTAAGCGGGTACTAATCATTGACGAAGCCTGGTACTTTCTACGCCATCAGGACTCGGCCCAGTTTATCTACAGCATGGTCAAGCGGGCCCGCAAGTATTACCTGGGCATCACCACTATTACTCAGGACGTGGAAGACTTTCTTCGCACCGATTATGGTAGGGCAATTGTCACCAACTCCTCAATCCAGCTGCTGATGAAGCAGTCATCGGCGGCCATTCCCATCCTAGCCGAGACGTTTTATCTTTCCGAAGGCGAAAAATACCTCCTGCTGGCCGCCGATATTGGTGAGGGAATTTTCTTCGCCGGTCAGAACCACGTCGCCCTGCGCGTTGTTTCCAGTGAAGAAGAACACCAAATCATCACTACTAATCCGGAAGAGCTACTGATGAAGCAGCGTCAGAAGCAGATTATGGAGAACATGGAACCGGGTGAAAAACTTCCAGCGGCAGTGACTGTGGCCGAGCCGCAGGAGGCGCCGCCTGACAACGCGGTCGCGCCGGCCCAACAGTCAATTAGCCAACAGCCGCCCAGTCAACAACTAAGCCAACAGCCGCTCAGCCAACAGCCAGCCCAACAGTCCCCCCAACAGTTTCGCCACTCTATCGATGACTACCGACCACCGTCGTAATCCCCCTCTGGAGAGAGCGCTATAGCCGTCCCTTTTTCCCCTTGATACCTGTGGATAATACTGTGTATAACAACATTACTTTTCTGCCAATCCGGTATAGTTATGAACCAGACCAGCTTATCACCAGCTGAAGTGAAGGTTGTGTGGCAACAAGCTTGTGCCCAGCTCGAGCTTGAGCTGTCGCGGGCAGTCTACAACACCTGGATAACCTCCAACCCTTTAACCGCGGTCACCTTTAGTCAGCCTAACCAAGCCGACTGCGTCATCTCCTGTCCCACCGCCTTCCACGCTTCCAATCTTAAAAAAAATCTATCTGATCAGCTCGGGTCTACCCTAAGCAATATTATTGGCAAACAAGCCCAAGTGTCATTCAAGGTAGGCACGCCGGTGACCAGCCAGCCGCAATCCGCCGCCGCCCTAGATCAACAGCCGGCTCGTCCTTTTTCAAGTGTTTCGCCCCGAGTTGAAGATCTTTTCTCTGAGTCAACACTACAGATGACCGCCTTGGACAGGGCTGCCGTGGCCGCTCGCCAAGCAGGCCTGCGCCCGGATTTTAGCTTCGAAAACTTTGCCGTCTCTACCACCAATGAGATGGCCCACGCCGCCGCGACTGCCGTGTCCCAAAAGCCCGGCATCGCCTACAACCCACTGTTTCTGTACGGCGGAGTTGGGGTGGGCAAAACCCACTTAATGCACGCCATTGGTAATAATATTCTTCACAACCACCCTGACAACACCCTGATTTACTGCACCGGTGAAGAGTTTACTAATCAGATCGTCAGCGCTATCCAAACTAAGCGGGCCATTAAGTTTAAGGAAAAGTACCGCTCTACCCAAGTGCTGCTCATCGACGACATTCAGTTTATCGCCGGTAAGAACGCGGTCCAAGAAGAGTTTTTTCATACCTTCAATGCCCTCACTCAGCAAGCTCGGCAAATCGTCCTCACCTCAGATCGTCCTCCTCAGGAAATTCACTTATTAGAGGACCGGCTTCGTTCGCGGTTTGAGGCCGGATTAATGATCGATATTCAACAACCAACTTTTGAACTAAGGACCGCTATTTTGTTGATCAAGGCCAAGGCCAGTCAGCTGCCGCTATCGATGGACATGGCCCAGCTAATTGCTTCCAAGGTGGACAGCGCTCGCAAGATTGAGGGGGTAATTAAGCTTATCCGCTCTGCTGTCGAGTTCCAGCGCCGTCAGCTCGACGCCGAACTAATCGAGGATGTCTTGAAAACCGAGGCCAACCACCGGCCCACTCAACTAAAGGTCACCCCTCAAGATGTGCTAAGGGCGGTGGCCAATCACTATCACGTTAAACAAACAGCCCTGAAAGGAAAGCGGCGGGTTAAGTCGCTGGTAACAGCTCGGCACGTGGCTATGTACTTGTTTAAAGAAGAACTACAGTTATCATTGGTAGAGATTGGTCGGTGGTTCTCTAACCGCGATCACACCACCGCTTTACACGCCGTTCGCAAAATAGAGCGGGAGATACTGCGCGATACTCAAATTCAGCGCGATGTATCCGCCTTAAGGATGTCTTTAACAGCCGTTTCCAGGTAGTTGTACACAGGGTGTGAATTGTAATGTGGACAACTTGAGGAAATTGCAGTGTGAACACCGTGTGGAGGGGTGTGGATAGCCGGTAGTGGGTGGGGACAACTTTCCAGACTGTGGATTTTTAGGTGGTAGTTATACCGTCTTCTTTCACACTCAGCCGGCCAAGTACATACACACAGTAAACTAAACAATACTCGAGCAATATTAGCTAAGTTATCCCCGCTATCCACAGTTCACTACTACTACCACTATAAAATATAAGTATGAAACTTACCGTCCTCCAAGAAAACCTCTATCCTGCGCTACGCACTGCTCTCAAAGCGATTTCGTCACGGCCACCGCTGCCCATCCTCAACTCATTTCTTCTCAAAGCTGAGAAGAAAGAAATTAGTATCGCCGCCACCGATCTCTACCTTGGCATGACAGCGTTGATAGCAGGAGTGGTCGAACAAACGGGAAGAGCACTTGTTCCAGCCAAACTATTTACCGAGAGCGTTCGCTCGCTTCCAGTTGGTAAACTGGAACTAGAGCTAAACGACAACACCCTCCACGTCTCTCACCCAGCAGGAAAAATCAAAATCCAGTGCCAGCCATCGGCAGAGTTCCCAGAGTTCCCTAGCCCAGACGGCCAGCAGTTCCAGCTCGAGCCTCAACTTGTCAAAGACATTGATCACTACGTCAGCTTTAGTGTCTCTCAGGATCTAACCCGCCAAGTTCTAACCACCTTGCTATTTAAACCGACTAAACAGGGACTCCAGGTAGTCGGGACCGATGGGTTTAGACTAAGCGTTCTTACCCTGGCTGATACGGCCCTTCGGTTTGAAGATGGTCAAAGCGTGCTGGTGCCAGCCCGAGCGTTCAACGAGATATCATCCATCCTCAAGATAAGTCATAGCGGGGACAAAACAAACAGTCCCCAGGACGAAAGCAGTCAAGCGACGGCCGGCGACGAACTGGTTCGGCTGGTAGTGTCAGACCAGCTAAAACACATCTTTTTCATGGTTCCCAACCTGGAGGTCAGCGCTCGGATAGTAGAGGGCCAGTACCCGCCGTATAATAAGATCATTCCTAAGAGCTTTGAACTGGAAACAACCCTGGAAGTGGCTGAGTTAGTCGATCAAGTTAGCCGGGCCCTGGTGTTTGCCCGTCGCTCTTCCAACATCGTGACCTGGCAGTTTAGCGACGACGAGCTGAAGATCTCCGCCCAAGCTGATGGCCAAGGGGTGTTTGACGGCCGGGTACCGCTAGGTTCCAAGGTGAAGGCACCGGTTAAGATTGCTTTTAATGGCCGCTATCTTCACGACCTACTGGCCCGTCTTAACAGTGACACGGTTTGGTTTGGGATGAACGACTCGCTCAAACCTGTCATGTTTAAAGAACCGGGGAATAGTAACTTCCAGCACGTCATTATGCCATTTAGGCTCAACGACTAGACTGGCGGCTGATATAATGCGGCTTCTTATGCCGAAGCGGACATATCAGCCGAAAAAACTCAAGCGTCGCCGTAAGCACGGCTTACTAAGGCGGCTAATGACAAGCGCCGGCCGTAAGGTGGTTCTCAGGCGGCGGCGAAAAGGGAGACGGCGACTGGGAGTTGAGTAGCCAGCCATGCTGCCCAAACCGCACCGATTTTCCCACCGGCTGGACAGGTCTTTTTTTAACAGCGCCAGCACTTTGAGCACCCCGCACCTAACGCTGTTTGTTCGGCCGGCAGAGAACTCAGGAGGAGTCTCAAAAGCAGTGGTGATTATACCAAAGAAAGTAGTGGCCTCCGCTGTGGGCCGTCACCGCCTCCGCCGTCAGCTGGAGGAGGAGCTGAGGCCAAGGCTCAAACAAACTCGCGCCTGGTTAGCCCTGCGAGTAAGGCGGACGGCCCGACGGCCGCAGGTTTACGTTCAAGAACTAGGTCAGTTATTTAACCGGTCGCCGCTTTCCGGGCAGACGGACAAGTAATCAAAGTAAAATGAGCCGGCTCATCACCCTGATCATCACCGTTTATCAAGGTTTGTTTAACGTCAAGACAACACTTTTGGTGTCGGTGTTTGGAGTAAGCTATCACTGCCGCCATCAGCCCAGCTGTAGCGTGTATGTCCGCAGGCAGATCGAGCAGAATGGTACAATCGTCGGATTATGGCGCGGTTGTGTCCGCGTTTTTAGTTGTTGGTAGCGTATGTTAGGCATTACAGAGCTATTTTCTTCCGTCCTACTTGAGATTAACACTGTGGTGGGCAATCTGGGCTTAACGTTAATCCTGTTTACCCTGGCGTTGCGCGCCGCCCTACTACCGCTAACCGTACCCTCTATCAAGGCCCAGGGCAAAATGCGGCAAATTCAACCGGAGCTGAGCAAGCTCCAGAAAAAGTTTGGAAAAAACAAACAAAAACTCCAGAAAAAACAGTTTGAGCTGTACAAAAAACACAACGTCAATCCTTTAGCCGGCTGTGTCCCTCAAATTATTCAGTTAGGAATTTTAATTGTCTTGTTTCGAGCGCTGACTACTTTTTTAACACCTGACAACCTTGGTTCTACCTCCCGATTTTTATGGCTCGACCTGGCCCGGCCGGACAGTAGTTTTATCCTACCGGTCCTAGCCGGCGCGTCGCAGTTTATTTTAGCCCTAATGATCGCCCCTGGCGGAGAGATCCGCGACACAGTGCCCAACAAGTCTAAAAGTAAGCAGGTTCAACAAGCTAACCGTCAGGAAGAAGGTATGGCCCAAATGGCTGCGATGATGCAGAAACAATCGATTTACGTCTTACCGATAGTAACCGTTTTTTTCTCTACCCAATTTCCGGCGGGGTTGGCCCTGTATTGGGTAGTGACGACGGTGTTTAGCATTGGCCAGCAGTACGTCCTATCTGGGCCGGGGGGCATCACCGTGTATACTCAGCGGGCTCGGCACTGGTTGGGCTCAAAGTACTTTAACGCCCCGCGCTGAAGCCGACGGGCCGTACGGTACCAGTACCACCAGCCGGCAGATAGTATTAAGTACTGCCCGAAGGGAACTTTTATGGACATATCAAACTACTTGGAAAGAATTTCCCAGCACTGCGGCCTGAACTCCGGAGACGTACTAGTCGATCTCTCTCAAGATGACGACAGCGGTACAGTGATGGTATCACTGCGGGTTCCTGAGGAAGACACCGGCCTTTTTATTGGCCATCGCGGCGAAACACTTTCCGCGCTACAGAGGCTGGTCAGGCTGTCATTTTCCGACGACTATCCGGATCACAAAATTACCCTTGATATTAATAACTATCGTCAGGAAAGGGCCGATCAGCTAATCGGCCGGCTCGATGAAGTTGTGGCCGCGGTGATTGAGTCAGGCCAACCGTATACCTTTTCCTACCTTACTCCCTACGAGCGGTATGTGGTCCATAGCCACATTACCCAACATCCAGAATATGATCAGGTAGAAAGCATTTCTGAAGGACAGGGCAGTTATCGTCGGCTGAGCATTCAGCTTAAAGAGTGACACTGTCCCAGCTGTGGTTAGCGGCAACATAGTATGCCAATCTCTTCCTCTCAACCGGTTCGTGTCTATACCGATGGTGGTTGTGATCCTAATCCCGGTCCGGGAGGGTATGCCGCCGCGTTCCTCTACCCCGATGGCAAGCAGCGGCAACTAGCTGGGGGAAGCAGGGACAGTACCAATAACCGGATGGAGCTGACCGCCGCCATTAAGGCACTACAAGCACTTGATGGGCCCAGCCGCGTTGAGCTCTATACCGACAGCCAGTACCTTCAACAAGGTATTACCCAGTGGCTGCCAAAGTGGCTGCAAAATAACTGGCGGACCGCCAATCGCAAGCCGGTCAAGAACCAGGATTTATGGAAACAGCTTTGGCAGGAATCCCAGCGCCATCATGTCGAGTGGAAGTGGGTTAGGGCCCACGCTGGCGACCACTATAACGAGCTGGTTGACAGCTTGGTGGCGGTAGCCCGAGAGCAAGCTGGTGGCTAAGACCAACCTCCGAGCTCTTTAGGCCAGTTTCCTCAAACTTCTGATTTGAACGAGAGCTACTTTAACTAAGCGAACTTTCAAGCCTGTTAATCTTCTCGGAACCCGGGCTTTCTAAACACCAATCCTCGGTCACAGCCCTTGCCGCTAGCTCCGGCCGGCGAATTGTTCGTACAATAGGCTTTAAAGAGCGCTAAAAACCATTACCTTAAGAGATATAGAAATGTTAGTTTCCGAGCTCGACCCAAACCAACCTCAGGTGCTTATCATTAGCCAGGATGAGTGGTGGGGCCGGCGGCTCCGGCAAACCCTGGAAAGACGACGGCTCGATGTCACCACTGTCCCAATCTGGAAAGTTGTTGACCAACCAGATGTACTTCGCCAGCGGTCTTGGTATAAAGTGGTGCTGTTGGCTGATAGTTTTGATTACTCAAGCGAAGCTGCTTTAGCACAGCACCTAACCCAGCTGGAGCAGTTTTTTAACGCGTCTCTACAACCGGGCGGGCCGCTGGTAGTGGTAGTCCGGACTGTCACGCCGATCACTACCCAACTGCCGGAGACAGCGGGGTGGCGACAGCGGTCGCGGGCAGACCACGCCATTCTAACCCTTCTCAACATCTCCCTGGCCCCATCGGGCTTAACCGGTACCGGCCGGCCGCCGCTGTCCGGCCCAGACAGATTGGGCTTGGTGATAGTGGTGGAAAATCTGGTCCCGCCGGAATCCGCTGGCTGGCTGCCGTTACAGTACAGTATTCAGCGCCTTGACCAACAGCTGCTTCTCGATCCAGACATAACTTTCCCGCTCACTTCGGCTGGAGCGGCCATCAATGAAGTAACGGCCGCTATCCTTGCTCCCCAATCGCCCGCCAGGATAGTAGTGGCCGGCCGGCCGCGGCCCAGTTCTAGCCTGGTCCAGGAAGTTGCCCGTCACTACTTTCACTTATCAGGAAAACGGCTTAAACGCCAGCGCTTTGCGCTGGAGACTGCCGAGCCGATGTGGAGCGACTGGCAGCTGCAACGCCTCGCCACGCCTAGTCTGCCGGACCTATTGACCCCCAGCGTCCGTCTCCTTCCCCAGGATGAGGACCGGCTAGCCGAGTTTCTCAAACACATTAGGCCGGTCGGCCCAGCCCAGCTAATCGGTAACACGATCCAGGAGGTGGTCAACATTTCTCCCCACTCTCCCCACTCTCCTCACTCGTCTCGCTCAGCAGTTAACCGCCGCCCAGGTGACCGTCACTCGGACGACCGTCACCACCCAGCCCGGCCCAGCCAAGCTGTCCCGCCGCCCGCCGCCCCCGACACCACTCAGCTTGGCTCACCTCACTCGCCGTCCACCGCCTACCAATCTTTTGACACTACCATCGAGTCACTATTTAGTCAGCATCGCTTCGGTCACAAGTTGGAGCGGGTAGTCCAGTTAGCTCAACAGACCAAACAGACACGCCGCCGCTCCGGTAAACGGCGGGTAATGTTTTGGCTGGGCGCGGTGGTGGTGGGGCTGGGACTGGCGGCGGTCTCGGCTTTGGCGGTGTTTATCGTTTCAATTGGCTTACTGCGGCGGGCTATTTGGAACGAGCTCGATAGTCCCCCGCCCTCTGCCCGACTTACCCGACAGCTTGGTTTTGTTCAGTGGCAGTACCAGTTGTATCGACCACTCCTCCCGCCGTCGCTTTGGGGAGACGTCCCGACGCTAATCGGGTTGGCGCGAGAGCTCTCTGCCCTTCCCGAGATTGCTGATCGTTTTAACCGCCATCGGTCCGAAGTAGTGACCGGCTTAATGGGAGCAGGAGCAAGTCAGGCTTTAAACGGCCAAAATGGGGTTTTTAACGCCAAAACTGACTACACTCAGTTATCCGACATAATCTCCCGATTTAAAGACATTGGGCCGCCCAACGATACCTTGCGAACCCAGACCGATGCCAGCCAACTGATTACCGCCGTCAATCAACTGCGCGGCGGCCTGGTCTTGTACCAGCAACTGGAGCCCAACCTGCCTCAACTACTTGCTTTTGAGAACAAAAAAATCTACGGAGTGATCGTTCAAAATAACCAGGAACTACGGCCCGGCGGCGGACTGGTGGAAGCGGTCGGCGTTATTACTCTTGAAGGTGGTCGGGTGATCGATGCCCGGACCTGGTCGGTCCGGCAACTGGAGCAACAGTTCAGCGGCCAGGTTGCTCCCCCGCCGGAACTGGCTAGCCTACTAGGACTGTCCAACTGGCAACTGCGCGACGCCAACTGGTCGGCAGACTTTCGCCAGGCCGGCCGCCAGCTTACTTTTTTTCTCGAACAAAGCCTTCAGCAGGAAGTAGCCGGCGTGATTGGCCTCAACCAGCGCTCGCTGAGTGAAGTACTGACGGCCTTGGGCCCGCTGGAGATCGCTCGGCTAAACCAGACCGTCACTGCCGACAACCTGGCCGAACGCTGGTACCAGCATACTCAATCCACCTCTCAGCCGAACGTCTTTGCCGAAGCCGTGACCGCAGCTTTGTTGGAGGCCATCCAACAACTCGATGATCAGGCCGCCCTGGACTTACTAGGCGCGCTCCACCAAGCGCTTCGCTCTCAACAACTAACGGTGTACTTGGTTGATCCCAACCTGGAAGCGACCATCAGCGCGCTGGGTTGGTCCGGTGAGGTTGTTGCTCCGGAATGTCCTGCTCGGCTGGCCACCGTCAACTGTGTGGTGGACAGCATCGCCGTGGTCGAGGCCAACGTTGGTGTCAACAAAGCAAATCACTTAACTACTCGGCGAGACACACACACCATTCACCTCTCCCCAACTTCGGCGCGGCACACCCGCCAGTTGTTGCTCAACAACGACAGTAGCGCCAACGCTTGGCCGCAAGGGGTGTACCGCGCTTACATCACTGCCCTACTCCCCAGAGGGGCGGAAGAAATTGAGATAGAAATTGATGACCACGCCCTGTCGTCTAACCAGCTTCGGCTGACGGTGGGCGAAACGCACACCGAGCTCAACTTTTTGACAACAGTACCGCTCAATTCCAAGCGGCAAATCACTCTGCGCTACACCATCCCCTTGGACGACATCGCGCCGGCCCAGCCATTTTCGTACGTCTTTTTTAACCAACAACAGCCTGGGACCGAACAAGTCCTATCGTCGGTCACCCTCGTTCACGGGCCGCCCATCTCCCCCACCCTGATTATTCCAGCGGCCGATGTTGAGGCCGATACATTGTTTTTTCATGACGTCCCCGGCGGTCACTCGCTGGTGGGCGGCCAGTTTCAGCCGAGGGAGTGACCCCACCCGCCTGGTTGCTGAGTATAGTGGAAATAAGCTTAAACACTTACTGAGCATTACTATACATATTGATACTGTTTTATAAAATGTGCGCAGCGCCGGCTGAACAGAAATTTTTTAAGTCCCGGCAAACGTCTTTCCATGGAAAATGCGGATACATCGGTTTTTTTTCATCATCGCATTTGATTTATTTACCACTTTTAATCGTCCAATAGTGCTAAATACAAGTGTTGTTAAATAGACGCTTAATATCGCGGAAAGGTTATTTTCCAACACTACCAGATTGTAATAAGCTGTGTATAAGGTATGATCAGCCCGTATGGCACCACAGAGACTCAGATTTTCCGCCCGACCCCGCCAGGTTTTAGGCAAGTCTGTCAAGACACTGCGTCGGCGGGACGGTGCCATGATCGGCAATGTGGTGGTCGGGAACTCCCGCTCAATCCCTATTAGGAGCAGCGCGATAGCTTTTCACAAGCTGTTCGAAAAAGCAGGGGAGAGTACCGTAGTTTACCTCGAGATAGACGGCGAACCAACCCCTCGTCCTACCCTAATCGACGAAGTGTCGTACCATCCGGTCACCAACCAGCTTCAGCACGTGGTGTTCCGACAAGTTGATTTAAAACAAAAAGTACAAGCCGAGATATCACTCGAGCAGGTGGGCGAGTTTAATGTACCGGAAGCAGTACTGGTGACGGTTCGCGACAGCATTGAGGTAGAAGCCCTACCGACCGACCTACCGGAAAAACTCGATGTAGACCTCAGCCAACTAACCACTATCGGCCAAAGCATTACCGTGGCTGACCTCAAGATAGATCACCGCAAAGTGACGGTCATACTAGCCGAAGACATGGACCCGGCCGCCACGCCGGTAGTCATTGTTCAGGAGCAGCGTCAAGCGGAAGAAGTGGCGACGGCGGCAGTGGAGGAGCCTGGAGAGGGCGAAAGCGAGGGACCGTCGAGCACCGATCAGCAGGCCGAGTTACCTGCCGAGTAGGATCCCACTCATCAAGATTCCTAATGGTTCCTCAAGGACCGATCATCTCACAGATTGGCCACCCCTTTTTTTTTCGGAGCAAAAGTAAGCTTATCTCCACTCGCGCCAACTTGAGTGTCGTTTACGTTTGAGGCTCACAAAGCTAGAGCTGGTTTAGGTCTAGCCCGGCTCGATAGGGGGGCGGTGGGATCGGCAACAAAAAACCGCTGCCAGTAGTCGTTAGCCTGGTCGGGCTGACCAAGGTACTCAAAGCTCAGGGCGGCGTTCAGCGCCGCGTCCCGGTGGGTAGGGTAGTCGTCAGAAAGACGCGCTAAACGTGACGCTACCCCAGGCAAAGATGACTTGGAGACAAAATAGACCTTAATATTTTCCCCGACAACAAGCTGATTGTTATACTGCGAAGTATTTTGATACTGGGCAGAATGTTGATTAATTTTTAATACGTACATCATAGCTACTATACTTAAAAGTGTCAGACTAATAACTACAGTACGATGGTGGACCAGGTATTGCCAGCCCAGCTGAACGGCAAACGTCACCACTCCAACTCCCAGGCCAACAGATAGTAGTGCTAGTCCCAAAAATCCGGTCAGGTTAATCATGCTGAACAGGGGCTGACGGCCAAGGGCTGACAGCCAAGGCGGGGAATAGTGTTAATTTTTTATTGATATATGGGCTTTTTTTAACTTCCTGGTAAACCGCCTCGGTCACGAACGGAGCAAAGGGGTGGAGGAGTTTTATAAATACTATCAAGCCGTCTATCAAGACTTCCAAAGATAGCTCGTCGCGCTTAGCCGCCTCGATGCAGTCGTCGCAAAACCAGTGCCAGAAGGCGTCGTAGAGCCGGTCGGCAGCCGTACCCATGCCGAAGTTC
>PFDK01000017.1:0-6992 GCA_002772645.1 Candidatus Pacebacteria bacterium CG10_big_fil_rev_8_21_14_0_10_56_10
CTATTTTCATAGGCAGGCTCCAGATAGTTTTTAATCTACCTATCAGCCTAACACCGTTCTCTTTATTTGCTCAAGTTGTAACTAGCACAAAGCGTAAATGATCTATTTTAGGAGCTTGCAAGGGCTTTTTTGGTGGAGAAAAAAATATGAAAGAACAACTGCAACTACCAACATCAAAGATCAGATGGCCTCAGGGGAATAAAGTTGAGGTAGGTCATGATGTCGATTTTGTTTATATCATGAGAAAGGATGGAAAGTTTGCTATGAGTCCTATCGCCAACGAGATAGCAGCGGATTACGGAATGGATAATGAAACAGTGAAGCAATCACTTTTAGAAGAATATGATACTTTTTTTGCAAAGTTGGCAGATATCTTTAAATGGGGTTACTCATCCAAAGGTAATTTCGAACTACACCTATTTGACCCTGATGAACTAGAGTCGGCGATAAGAGTAAAGTCCACAGCATTGCCCATTGTTAGCCTAGACCCTCTACTGAATCAGGGAGTGTATGAACACAAGGTGTCAAGAGGTTACTTCCTTGGCGGGAAGAAAGATTTTGGACAGGTTCCAAGACCTGACAACGAGTCGTTATCAACTCAAGCGCAGGGCATAGCCGAAAGCTTAGATACTTCACCCGCCTCGGTGGTAGAAGATGACATTTTTAGTGGAGAAAGTGTTATTGCCTCTTTGAACGAGCTACTGTCTCATGGAGTGAATATCCAAAAAGTCATACCTGGAATTCAGGTTGGTAACCCAAAAAAATTATCAAAAATGGAATTGAGTGTTGATCCCGTTGTTGAATACAATACCATAGATGGTGCAGATATTTTAAATAAAGTCGATTTAGGTGACCCCCGGGATTACTTGCTAGGAGCCAGTGGTTTGGTTTTACAACTACCCGATGGAGAATTTGGGAGAGCACCCTATATTCTTCCTTTCGTTAGCACCACTGCCAGAGCCAGTATTCCTGCCGATATTGAGAAAGACTTTGCCGAAAAAGTTTTACAGGCTAATCTTGAATTCTTTCAAAATGTTCAAACAAAGACGGGTGCTCCGTTACTCCTGAAGCATATGGACCATAATTTTACGGTTCTCATGCATCAAATGCATGGCGTGGATTCAAATGCTGAGATGGTCCAAATTGTGGTTTGGCTTATGAAAAACATTAACAGTTTTTGGGGAACAACAATAGAACAAGGTGAGTTTCAGGAAAAACTAGTCACCCTTAAATTACCACAAAATATCGCATTTTTAGATGTTAATGGGACTTTATTTCCAGACGAATCAATGGATGGGTATATCGACCAATTAGATATAGATTTGTTCAAAGACACCATGGCTAAAGCAAAAGAAAAAGGAGTTTTAGTGGGAATATGCTCAGATTCTCCTTTACCTCAATTGCTGGAGATAGCTGAAAAACTGGGTGTTGATGGACCTATCTTAGCTGAAAACGGGAATCTTTTATACAATGCGGGTCATACTCTTACACTAAGCACCTTGTCAGAAATTGATGAAGCAAAAAAGCAAATCGGTGCAGTAGCTACCAGTCTTGGATTTCAACAGACTAGAGATTGCGTCGCGCCAGAATTCGGAGGTGAACCAATTGGCGCAAAATCTTCGATATGGGCTTTCGGAGCGAATAGGGAAACATCAATTACTGTTTTTGGTCCATCAAAGTTGATTAGCGTGCTAGGAACGCAATTTAGCAGTCATAACTCAAGTTTTAGTGTCGATTGCAGTCCTGAATATCACTACTTCGCTATCCACCCAGGAGAGAACTACAAGAAAAATAAAGGGCTTGCTCTTGATACTTTATCAGTATATGGACACAATATAGTTATGATAGGTAACAGTATGTCTGATTGGGTGGAACCAGAACAGGGAGTTATATGCGCATTTGTAGGAGGAGCAAGAATAAGTAGCGATGTTTCCCAAAAAGCTGCCTATGTTTCAGACAAACCAGTTATTAAAGGGGTTATTGATATATTAGAGAAGATGTGATGAATGACTATACTGTGACTTCTGATCCTGGGATAGATGATCTAGTGGCGCTAGTCTTGCTTTACAAATTAAATTCTACTGCAAAAAATGTTCTAATATCAACATTTGGTAACGCCACCGAAAAGATCACTTCAATTAACGCGAAAGAGTTTATTGCTTTTGTTGCTAATTCTTGGGAATTCCTAAATGGCTCTAGCCTCCCATTGAACGGTAAGATTGAACGACCCTGGCCTGATTACTTTCATGGTTCTGACGGCGCGTGGGGTGTTCATCCGAGAGTAGATCTTCAAGTAGTAAAAAATGCCAAAACTACGTGTAAAAACATAATATCCTTGGCCACATTAACTGACCCGCTCAGGCTCGTTAAAACGGGAGAAATAGAGAAAATAACTCTGATGGGTGGTGCCTTTAATATCGAGGGCAACGAAACAAAATATGCAGAAACCAACATGGCTTTTGATCCCGATGCAGCCAAGTATTTTTTTGAAAGTGTTAAGAAAATAGAGGTTAAAGTTGTTCCTCTTGACGTGACAAGGAAAGTTTATTGGTCAAAGCAACAAGTCGACGATGTTCCGGAAAATGGCAAAGTCAACATTTGGCTCAAAAAGTTACTTCTAGCCTGGTTTGATAAATATAATCACGACAGAGAAAAAGATTTCAATCTCCATGATCCTCTAGCTGTTTTCTTGAACTTTTATCCTGAATTAGCGGAGTGGGTTAATAGAGGAATTAGTGTAATTATAGAGGGAGAAAAGAGAGGTCAAACAGTTTTTGACAACAGAAATCCGTCGTGTGCTATAGCAATAGACATCAAAAACCCAACTGCAATTGCTAATTCGATTTATAATAAGATATTCTTCGAGTCCTAAAAGAAATTCTTGTGGTTTTCACCAAGTAAGGTAGTGCCCGTGTCTTCAGCGGTAAAAAGTTCAAGCTCTTCTCTGTAAGAGTTAAAGTCACCTTCGTTTTTCTTTCTTTTAAACTTAAATCTTCAGGACTTGGTAAGAAATCATTTATTACCCTCGCCTCGATTAGTTCATTTTTGTACTTGATTCTGTTTTTCATATATTTTTTTGCCCTTTCTCCAGATTACCATATACTTTTGCCATACCTGTACTGGTACAACGCCGAACGACCGCGGATGACATTGGGTTAGTCCCAGTCGGCCAGCTTGCTCTAGTTCGGCTACCTTGCTACACTTCCGGCATGGCCAAACATTACCTGGCAGAGAGTAACTTCGCCCGCGAATTTGGGCTGCACCGCAAGTACGCCCGGTCCGAGATGCTGCTAGACCTGGTCTGGACGCACTCGGTCATTGTGTGTGACATTGCCGAGTCGGTCCTCAACTCTGGGCGATTTGACCTTGGCCAGGTTGACTTGGGAGTGGTTCGCCAATCGGCATTGCTGTTTGACATCGGCGCCTACTTAACCGACGGCTTTGACTGGATGCCTGATCAGCCGCCCTCCGGTAAGCCCTACATTCAGCACACGGTGGTCGGCGCCTGGGTGCTGCAGCAAGAGGGCCTGCCGGCTACGGTAGTCCAAACAGCTCGCAATCACTCCGGAGTTGGCATCACTCGGCAGGATATCGACGATTTTGGCCTCCACCTTCCTGTAGACGACTACCTGCCGAGCACGTTAACCCAGCGTTTGGTGAGTTACTCGTGCAAGTTCCACTCTAAAGCGCCTAAGTTCAAGACCGTCGAGGATATCGAGAGACAGCTTCGCAAGTACGGCAAAGCGAAAATTGAGGTGTTTCGCCGGATGGTCGAGGAGTTTGGTGACGTCAACGTGAAGTACTTCGAGCAAAAGTACCAGAACTGGCATCGGTCGTTTCTCTACCAGCTGGAGAACTTGACGCCGACCGCTCAGACCGCTGCAGTCCAGGCCGGTAAGCGGCTCAACTCGGCCGGCATCGCCATGCCTACCTCTACCATGTCCTCGCCAGCTGGGGAGAGTATAGCCATGGCCGAGCCCCAGCAAAACTTGGCGAAAATGGACCCGTCCAGACGAAAACCTTCGACCTAGTTTCCCAACCTGGCCCTAAGAAGCAGGGCTTGGGAGGAGCGACTACCTCAACTGCCGCAGTGCTCCCTGGAGAGCGAAGTAGTGGGCAGTAGGTTGATTGTGGCGGTCTAAAAAAGTAAAGCCGCTAAAAGGGCCAGGATCACCCCGCAGTACAAACGGGGTGACCGCCAACACCCGCGGATCGGACCAGATGTGCTGGAGGGCATAGGTGTAGTAGCTTTCCAGCCAGGGACGCGTCACCAACGAGTCCTTCCAACCGGTCTCGGTGATGATGACTTGCAACTCCCGTCCGGTCTGCTCCTTGATAAAAGCCAGCTCGTGCTGAAAACCGCGCAGTGAGTTCCTGCCGTCGTTCAGCGGCGAGGCGGCAAAGCCCGGGTTCGGGTAAGAGTGCGAGTTCCAGACATCGATAGCCGACAGAGCGTCGGGCCGGTGGGCCAGCACCTGTCGCCAGAAGCTGAAAGCCTCTTGGGTGTGGCGGCCGTTAGGAGCAGCCAGGTCTAGGGCTGCCGGCATGACGACGTACTCCACCGGCTCGGAAGCTGCCCAGTTACTGGTAAAGTTCAAGACGTCGGCGTAACCGGCCGGGTCAGTGCTACCGCCCCACTCGGCGGCGTGGTTGACCTCGTTGTAGACCACCAGGTGGCGCCGGTCGGTAGGCCAGTCCAGTTCCGACAAGAACGAAATCTGGTCAACGATCTGGCGACGGGTCGGCACTTGCCAAGCGCCGTTCCTAAACTCGGTAGCCAGCCGGACCACCGGAATGACCTTCAGCTCCTTTGCCTGGTTGAAAAAAGCCTGCCACTTGTCTGGGTGCTCGAGCTCTGAGAGTGGCAGGGGAATGGTGACGTAGTGCCAGTCCGGGGAGGAAGTGGTGGCGTTATGATTGTTGTCATCGTTATCGGCAGCGAGAACAGGGGAAGTCTGCGAGGAAGGGGCCACCAACTCTTTGGCAAGCTCCAGTTCCTCGGGGTGGAGAATGTGAACGCCAAGTACTTGGCCTTCTACGGCCTGGGCCGGTCCGGCCAGAGAAAGCAGTAACAGGACCGCCGCCAGGCAGACCACTCCTAGTTGGCGCGCTTGGCTAGTTAGCATGCGCATAGTATAGATTATCCGTCCACCAACTCCCCAAAAAGGACCATCACGTCCGGAACTTGGTACAATCTAGGCCGATGACAATATCCCGAGTGATGATGACAGTGGCCGCCTGGGGATTGCTGACGATCGGCGGCGGTCTGACCACGGTGGCCGCTGTCCGGCTGTGGCACTCCAGTGGCAGCCAGACGGTGCCGCTGCCCAGTAGCCACCTGGCTGGCAACCAGCCTGGCGACCAAGCTCGGCAGCCGGCAGCCGCTCAGTCGTTGCTCTCTGGTCAGGTACGAGGCGTTGCGTCGGACCCAGAGACCGACGAAGTCCGCTCCCAGCTGGTGGCCAACTTTCTGCGCCGGCACAACTCGCCGCTTCAGCCCCACGACCACTACGGCCGGGCCCTAGTTGAGATCGCCGACCGTTATCAGCTTGATTTCCGACTACTGCCGGCTATTGCCATGCAGGAAAGCAGCCTGTGCAAAAAAACACCGTCCGGTACCCAGAACTGCCTGGGCTTCGGTGTTCACTCTCAGGGAAAATTGGGGTTTGCCAGCTACGAAGACTCTTTTGAGTCGGCAGCCAAGACGCTCAAAGAAGAGTACTTTGCCATCGGCCTTGATACAACCGAGAAAATCATGTCCAAGTACGCGCCCAACAGTAATGGCAGCTGGGCCAACGCTATTAATCAATTTATGGCTGAAATCAAGTATGATGACCGTGAGCTGGGCAGGAAACTCAAAGACGGCACCCACATACTGGAGTACGCGCCTCTAGAAACCACCGAGTGAACGGGGGCCAAAAAAATATATATTTAGATACTTTAGTTAACTTATTGATGTTTTAGGTAAGTGTTAGATATATTAGCTTATATATAAGATGATTAGTAGACCTATTGACAACCTTATAGGAAAATGTTATGGTGCCTTCAGCTTAGAAGGTTTCTCCTCACCGGGGGATACGTTCTAAGTTCAAAAGGTCCCGCGCCAGGCGGGATTTTTTGTGGCCAATTTAATAGCCACTCCCTGCTCCTTTTTTGCCCATTGCCAACTCTTTGCCAACCAATTACCAGCTCTTTGCCATCCTCACGCCAGGCCCCCTCCTGTGCCGCGGTGCCGAAGGTGGGACTCGAACCCACATAGATTGCTCCACACGGTTCTAAGCCGTGCGCGTCTACCAGTTCCGCCACTTCGGCTCGGCTGGTCGCTTAGTTGGCCAGCACTTAATGGCCGGTCAGATGATAGCCGGTTAGCCGGTTGGCCTACCCTGCCGCTCATCCAGGCCAAGCCCTGGCGTAGCATTATAGCAACCGCTAGGCCGATCGTTTATAGTGAGTACTAGATGAAGAACCAGCAACTCAAGACCAGTCGGACGCCGGCTCACCAGCTTGCATCTCAGCAACGCCCACAGGTGTCTCAGCCGTCGAACTCACCACTGCCGTCCGCCGAAGAAATGAACATACAGCTCGAAACCAGCGGCGTCTTAAACCAAGCGGAATCGCCGCCCCAGCCCAGTCCCGAAAACCAAGCTGCTCGCCAGCAGTTCGGACAGCCATACCTCGCCAACACTCGGGAGACAAAGCACGAAGAGTTTGTCAGGAAGCTGTCGAATTGGAGAGATCTGGCTGTCGACATATTGATGAAACTTTCCGGACTGTTACTGACGGCCCAGGGTGTGGCCGGTATTTACTCGTCGCTTCAGTTTACGGTAGTCCGTTATCCACTGCTCGAGAGCGCCCTGCGCCAAGGGACACTAACCCGGTCCGAAGTCAACGACGTAATTGTCGAGGCTTTAGTGCTGGTGGGGACCACCGTAGTTAGCCTGGTGTTCGCTGTCAGGTTAACGTTCATGATTAATAAATCATGGAAACTGTTC
>PFDK01000017.1:7061-25255 GCA_002772645.1 Candidatus Pacebacteria bacterium CG10_big_fil_rev_8_21_14_0_10_56_10
CGTAATTCACTACTTCTCAGGGTACTTCGATCCGGTGTTAAGTATCCTGGAGTCAGCCGGCCAGTAAGCCGGAGCCAGCTATGCAGTTACCACCTTTAGAGTACACTCACAAAACCCACCCCCGGTCCCGTTCGATCAAGATCAAGGTCCTGCCCGATACCCGGCTGGAAGTTGTCACCCCGCCGGGAACCGATCGGGACAGCATCGATCGTTTCCTGGTAAGCCAGCTGGGCTGGGTCGAGCGGACGCGGCGGCGGCTGGGCCGGCTGCCGGTAGTTTGGGATGACCAGCGAGTGATGCTGTTCGGCGAGTACTACCAACTACGACGACTAGCCGATGCCGACCGATTGCCGGCTATTGCTATTGACGGACAGTCACTGCTGGTCAGCGCCCCGACCGGCCGTGATCAAGTCAGGCTGCGCCGTTTCCTGCGCCACACCGCCCAGGCGTACATCACTCCCCGGGCCCATCAGCTGGCCAACCAAATGGAGGTCACTTTTAGCTCGCTGGGACTCAGAGAACAACGCACGCGCTGGGGAAGCTGTTCGCGGCACGGGCACTTGAGCTTTAACTGGCGGCTGGTCCACGCCCCGCCGGCAGTCATCGACTACGTCATCATCCACGAACTGGCCCACTTGGAGCACCTCAATCACTCTCGGCGGTTCTGGGAGGTGGTCGGGCAGTACGATCCCCAGTACGCCGACCGTCGCTGGTGGCTCAGCCGGCACCGGCTGGTGTAAGGGCTGTGGAGTAGAGAACGGTGGTTACTAGGAAAAAATTGGCGCTGGTCAAACTGTAGTAAGATGGGAAGAGAGCACGGCCGGTCCGGACGTAAGAATGACGCAAGAATATGGCTAACCTAAAACTTCCCTATCCGCTGCGCCAACCCAGTAAACTGGAGCGGCTGCAAAACTTGGCCCGGCTGGACCGATCTCGGGGGCGGGGAAATGTTATCCACACCGTCCAGAGGTGGCTGCTGTACGTATCTTTGTTCGTGGCCGGGTTCGTGGTAGCCAAGTTGCAAAGCTTGCTGGTGCTGGCCAGTTGACAGCCGTCCGACGACATGCTGATACTCCACGGTGATAACACAGTAGCTTCTCGCCAAGCCTTGGCCGCAGAGCTGACTAAATTAACCAGTCAGCCCAATCACTCCCATACTGTCCGCCTCGATGCCGGATCGCTGGTCCCAGCCGAGCTGCAAGAAGCGTTAGGCAGCAGTGATCTGTTTGGCAATCATCAGTTAGTGGTCCTCGAGTGCCTACACTCCCTGCCCAGAGGAGCGCGTCGCCAGCAGTTGATCAACCTGGCGGCGGCAGTCCCGGCCGCAACCATGGACGCGACAACGGCCACAGCCCCAGCAGACGGTGGCCCACCAAGTCGGCTCATCCTCTGGGAACAGCGTCAGCTCACCCCCACCATGCTGAAACAGTTTCCTCAGGCAAAGGTCAGGGCCTTCAAGCTCGGCAAGGCCGTTTTTAAGTGGGTGCAAGAGATGACCAGACGGGGAGGGCAGTCGAGCACCCAGCTCACTAAGCTTCACCAAGCAATTAACCAAGACTCTGCCTGGACGTGCTTGGCTATGGCTGCTCGTCAGTTGCGGCTGTTACTACTGGTCAAGGCCGGCGGCAAGCCGGCGCTGGCCCCGTTCATGGTCAGCCAGCTAAGCAACCAAGCCAGGACCGTTGAGCTGGCCGAACTGATCGAGTGGCAAAGACGACTGGGCCAGATTGACATCCGCCACAAGACCGGTCAAAGCAGTTTGTCCATCGAGCAGGAACTTGACCTGTGGCAACTATCCCTGTACAGTAGGTCGTAACTTCATACTTTTTCATACAAAATTACTGGAACTATCCGAAAGGACAAAATGCGGATTGACCCATCGGTATTTAAGGACTACGACATCCGAGCAGTAGTTGATGAGCAGCTGGACGAGGCGGGGGTGGAGCGGCTGGGCCGAGCCCTGGCCGAGTTCTTTCAACCTAAGAGGGTAGCGGTGGGCTACGATATGCGCGTCAGCAGTCCCGGCTGGTTTCGGGCCATAGTTCGCGGCCTGACCGAGATAGGCACTGACGTGATCGACCTGGGGATGATCTCCACCGACATGGCGTACTTCGCGGCCGGCACTTTAGACGTAGACCTGGCAGTGATGATCTCGGCCTCGCACAACCCGCCCCAGTTCAACGGCCTGAAGATAGTTAAGCGCGGCGCCCGTGGCGTCAGCGGTGATAGCGGCATTTACGAGCTGCGCGACCTGGTCACCTCGGACCGGCAGTTCCGGCCGGCCCAGCAACCGGGCCGTGTCACCCGGCAGGACATGATGGCGGACTGGGTAGCCCACGCTCTCCAAATGGTCGAAGTGGGCTCGATCAAGCCGCTCAAGGTAGTCGTCGACGCCGGCAACGGCATGGCCGGCCAAGTCATTCCCGCCATCGCCAATCAGCTGCCAATTAAACTGGAGCCGCTTTTTTTTGAGCTGGACGGGACGTTCCCCAATCACTTAGCTAACCCTCTGCTCGAGGAAACACACGGCCCGATCATCGCCAAGATCAAAGAGACCAAGGCTGATTTAGGCATCATGTTTGACGGCGACGGTGACCGAATGTTCCTGATGGACGAGACCGGCCGGTTTATCTCCGGCACTATTACTACGGCGATGGTGGCCGAGCAGCTGCTCAAGAAGCACCCCGGCAGTACCATCCTCTACAACGCTATCTGCGGTCGGGTGGCGCCCGAGACGATCGAGGCGGGCGGCGGCACAGCCATCCGAGTCAGGGTGGGCCATACCATCATTAAAGAAAAAATGCGCCAGCACGACGCGCTGTTCGCCGGCGAGCATTCCGGACATTACTTCTTTAAGCAAAACTTCAGTGCCGACAGCGGCTTAATCGCGGCCCTAGTGGTCCTAGAGCTGCTCAGCGCTGCCGGTCAACAGATGTCACAGTTGGTAGCTCGGTACGACAAGTACCCCAGCAGCGGCGAGATCAACTTTGCCGTTCAAGACAAAGAGGGGATGATGAAAGGCCTGGAACAGGAGTTTTCCGAAGCTGAGTCGATAGATTGGCTGGACGGCATCAGCATTTGGTACTCCGATTGGTGGGCCAACATTCGCCCGTCTAACACCCAACCGGTACTGCGGCTCAACGTCGAAGCCGACAACCAGCACCTGTTGGACGACAAGACTAAGCTGCTGATCGAGTACATCGAGGGCCACGGCGGCAGTCCAGCCGACGAACACTAGGCAAGTACTTACCGGAAACTACGGGTGACGAATTTTGCCGGCAATATAAGGTAGAATGAAGCGCAACCCGGGGTTTTGCCATGAGTTCTACCACCATTTCGAAGTCAACACCCACCGTTGTTTTGCCGGCCGCCGGCCAAAACCGACGGATGTTTCCCCTCAATACCCTAGAGCACAAAAGCTTACTGACGGTCGGCGGCCAGCCCTTGCTAATAGCGGCGCTGCGGGACCTGGCCGACCACGGCTTCCAGCGGGCGGTAGTTATCCAGTCACAGCCCGTTGGCTCCGCTCGGCTTGAGCAGGTGGTGGCCGACCACCGGCTACCGATCGAAGTTGAGTTTGTTCAACAAGCTGAGCCCAGGGGGATGGGGGACGCTATCTTGCGGGCCGGAGACCAGCTGGAGGGGCCGTTCTGCGTCGTGGCCCCGTACCAGGTCCGGGCAGGCCGGATCTTGCAGCGGCTGCGAGAGACGGGCAGTGATGCCGCCGTGTGTTCGGCGCCGACCGACCATCCCGAGTGGCACGGCATGCTGTCGATTGATGGCGACCGAGCTATCGGGCTAGTGGAGAAGCCCGCTCCTCAGGACGCGCCGTCCAACCAAAAAATCCAAGCAGCCTACTGTCTGCCGGCCGAGTTCCTCGACTTGTTGCGCCAAGAAATACCCGCCGAGTACAACTTCGAGACGGCGCTTAACACCTTGATGGGCCAGCGACAAGTAGCGCTGGTCCGGTCGGACCAAGCCCTGCCGTCTCTTAAGTACCCCTGGCAGTTGTTTGAGTTCCAATCCGACTACTGGCACGATCGGGCCACCACCATCAGTGACCAGGCTGAGGTGGCCCAGTCGGTGGTAGTTGATGACACCTTAGGCCCAGTGGTGATCGAGGCCGGGGCCAGCGTTGGCCACGCCGCCCGGCTGGTCGGGCCGTGCTACTTGGGCCGGGATGCCTACGTGGGAGACTACTGCTTGATCCGAGGCAGTAGTATCGAGGCCAAAGCGGTGGTAGGAGCGTTTAGCGAACTGGCCCGGTCGATCGTCATGCCTGGCGCCAGCCTTCATCAAAGCTACGTGGCCGACAGCATCGTCGGTGAGAGTGCCGCGCTGGGAGCCGGTTTGATCACCGCCAACCGGCGGCTGGACCGGCGACCAATCACGGTCACTGTAGCCGAAAAGAAAGTGGCTACCGGATTGGCGCGGTTGGGTAGTGTCATCGGCCACCAAGCCAATGTCGGTGTCAGGACAACCACCATGCCCGGAGTGATGATCGGCGCCCAGGCTGTAGTTTATCCGGGAGTGACGCTGTACGACCACGTCCCCGCCGGAGGAACAGCCAGGGAGCCCGTCAACAAGGAGCCCGTCAACAAAAAGCCCTCCACCAACAAGGGAGCCCTCAACCAGGAACTCCATGAACACTGACCGCTGGCTGACGGTGGGCCTCAAAGCGGTCAAGCAAGCCGAGGCAGTCATTCTCAAACACTACCACGCCGCCGAAAGTTTCGTTGAGAGCGACCAAAAGGCGGACCACACCCCAGTGACCGCCGCCGATCGGGAAGCCGAGCACGTCATCGCCAGTACACTGCGCAAAGCCTTTCCCGACCATGGAGTGCTGGGAGAAGAGCACGGCCGGCAGGGCTATGGCAACGAGTTCGAGTGGTTAGTTGATCCGATCGACGGCACCCGGTTTTTCACCCGCAAACTGCCGTTTTTCGGGACACTGCTGAGCCTGCGCCGTCTGCGCTCCGACGACCGGCTGGAAACTGTGTTGGGCATCGTCCACCTGCCAATGATGAACAAAACGCTGTTTGCCAGCCAAGGCCACGGCACATTTCTTAATCAGCAACAGGTCCGCGTTTCCAGTGTTGACACCCTAAACCAGGCTTACGTTAGCCACTCCCGCTACAAACATATCGTCAACAGCCGGACGATCAAGGCACTGAAGCGGATTTCTCGGCAAAGCTTGTTTGCTTCGTCACTGGCCGTACCGTACTCCATTCAATTGTTGTGCCAAGGCAGGATCGACGCTCACCTGGAGGTGTCGCCCGGCAGTCTGTGGGACACCGGGGCCATGTTGATCACCGTCACCGAGGCGGGCGGCATGTTCAGCGACCTGGCCGGCCAGCCTTTCCGGACAACCTCATCGGCATACCTGGCTAGCAACGGCCTCGTCCACCCTCAATTGCTAAAAGTCATCACCGGAAAGCGGAGTAGCAAGGGGACAAAGTAGGAAAGTAAAACGAAGGAAGGTAACCGCGTGACACCCGACCTTGAGCCGCTCTACGTCATCCCGTTGCTCATTGAACAACCTACCTGGGGAGGCGGCTACATTGCTGACTTCAAAAGGCTGTCCCACCACCAGCTGGCTGGGTTGAAGATCGGCCAGTCCTACGAGCTGGCTAGTGATTCGCTGCTGACGAGCTCCGCCGCTTCGGCCGTGTCGCTGGCCACCGCCAGTACCACCAACCAGCCTACCGCCCTCGACCATCCCGAGCGGGTAACCACGATGGCCGAGCTGGTGGCCAGTAACCCAGCGGGTGTCCTGGGACCGGCGGCGGCCGGCCGGCCCCAGATGCCGCTGTTAATCAAGTTTACCCAAGCCCAAAACAACTCGTACCAGCTCCACGTCAAGCCGAGCGAGGAGGTGGGCAACTGGCAACCCAAACCTGAGTCTTGGTACTTTCTGGAACCCGGCGCGGCTACGCTGGGACTGCGGCCTGACTGTGACTTGACGGCTTACCGGCAAAGGTGCAAACAGATTGAAGCCAAAGCTGAGAAGTTAAGTCAGGCAGTCAAACAACAGCGGCTAAGCGCGGCCCAGGCTCGACAGTTGCTCGGGGAGTTCATTGACGCCGATCATCCCGGCCGGTTCGTCAACCGGTTGCGACTGGAGGCGGGCAGCATTATCGACCTCAGCGGAGGAGGTATCCATCACTCTTGGGAAAGCTCTGCCGAGCTCCCGGCGGGCAACATCGTCTACGAGCTCCAGCTCGATGTCCGCGACGATGTCTCCACCCTGCGCTCGTTTGACCAAGGCAAGATGAAAGATGACGGCTCGGTCCGCCGGCTGACCATCGATGAGTACTTTGCAGCCATCGACTCCAGCCCCAGTCAAAACTTGCCGGAAACCCACATGCGGACCGGGCAGGTCAGGACTGACGGCAACGCCACCATCAGCCATCTCTTTGACACGCCGCAGTACCAGCTCTACAAAATTGCGCTCAATGGCAGTTACCAAAGCAGGCTAACCGTTACCGAGAAGAGTTTTCATCACTTGTTTGTAGCCCACGGTGAAGTAGTAGTGACCACCCCCCGAGGAGAGTTTCCTCTCCGGTCCGGCTGGTCGCTGTTTGTGCCCAGCGCGGTGGGGCAGTACTCGCTGGCCGGTCACCAGCCTTCGCAAGTACTGCTGTCCACGGCTTGAAGCTGGCGGTCGGCGCGAGGCCAGTGGTCAGCACGGAACCGGTGGTCGGCACGGAACCGGCGGTCGGCACGGGACCCTCCTCACGGCTTGCTCACTCCTTGCACTCCTTGCCCACTCCTTGCCCATCGCCTCTGGAGTGCGCTACCATGAATGAGTGCCTGACCTGATTGTGGACCTAGAGCAGTTCCAACTGGCCGAGACTCAACTGATCGGCCACCAAGCCAAGCAACTGGCCCAGCTGGAACAGCTCGGCGTCCGTGTCCTGCCCAGCTTTGTGGTGCCTACCTCTACGCTGAGCGGTGCCATCGATCACCACCGGCTGGCACAACTGGTGGAGACGGCGCTGGCCAATCAAGCCGACGGCAGACCAGGCCGAGAACAAGCGCTAAACACGGTCCGCCGCGCCATTCGCACCTTGGAGTTGCCCAAACCGACAGCGCTGGCCATCCTTAAAAAATACTACCAGCTGTGCAAGCAGGGTTACGCGGCAGTCATGCCAAGTTTTCACTCTGCTGGTCAACACAGTTTAGCTGGACCATCGACCATCCGCGACAACGTTCACGGCGACGCCAATCTCATCGAGACCATCCTGGAGTGCTGGGCGTCAAGCCTGAGCGGGGACAGTATCGAGACGCTGACGGTGACTAGCCCTAGGCTGTCCGGTACCGACAATGCCTTGGTCCCGGCTGCCATCCTCATTCAGTGCCGGCCCCAGCCTCAAGCTTCAGGCACAGCCTGCAACTTCGAGCACCACACCGGCCAGAGTGATGTTGTCACCATCACCGCCGTCAAGGGAGTGTACGACCGCCAGCACCATCCAGACCAGCACACGGCCCAGACCGTGCTCGATAAGTACACCCATGCCACTGTTCGGCACCGGCCGGCCCGTCAGCATGTCCAGCTCAGCCGCCGGCTGGATGACTATCGACAGTTCCGGCCGGTGGGCCTGCGGTTTGACGACTATCGGTCAGCTCCGGTATCACCGTCAGCAGTACTGACCAGTCGTCAACAGCGGCAGTTAGCCGATATCGTCAATCGCTTAAGCTCTCAACACCCAGGGAAGATCTGTCTGGATTGGCAGCTGGTAGATGATCAAGTACTGGTCAGCCATTGGCAAAGTCTGTCTGGGCCGACGGCGGGTGAGCGCCAAGGTCCCGTCATCGGCGCCGGTGTTGTTCCCGGTGTGACGGCCGGCCGGCTCCACCGAGTAACACCGGCCAGCCGCCCTCACCAAGTGCCGCCGCAGTGCATCTTGTTCATCGACGTCCATGATCGGTACACGCCCCAACTGGTCTGCGCCGCCCGGGGAGTACTGTTTAGCGAACCGTGGGTGCCGCCGGCCACGCTGTCCCTGCTCACCAGCCGCGGCGTGCCTACTTTGAGCAGTGTCAGACCGACCAAATCTCTGCCGTTTGGACAAGAGGTGGTGCTCGACGCCCATACCGGTCGGGTAACCATGCCGGCCAAGCCTGCCCGCCGCCTACCACCTGCCCACACCCAGCTCTACCACTACACTCAGGACCTGGCGCTGGCAGCACCCTCAGACGGAGTAGTGTTTGACAGCTCGGCCCTGGTCCTACAGGCCGGCACCCACCCAGACTACCTGTGGCGCACCCAGGCTGGTCAGCACGTCCGTCTACAGCTGGTCCGTCACCTGCGGGAGTACTGGCCGGCAGGGTACCCGCTATGGTACCTGCCGTTTAGTCCCGGCCCCGACCTGCTGGCAGAGCTTGATTTTGGCCGGCAACTAGAGGGAGACGGGCCCAACCCGGCGTTGGGGCTGAGCGGAGCCGAGCGGATTGCCGCCCACCCCGAGTGGTTCGAGTTTGAGCTGACTGCTGTTAAAGAAGTCCTCAATGACACCGGTGCCGACCTACAGTTGGTCATCCCCGGCGTTAAGCAAGTCAAGCACTTGCGCCGATGCTGGCAGCTGCTGGAACGACTAGGCCTAGTGGGACCAACGGTCCGCGTTTGGGCCCAGTTAAGCTCACCGCGGGCGGTTTTGGACATGGGCGGCGGCGACCGCTTGCCGTTGGCCGGGGTAGTACTGGACGCCGACAGCGTCTTTAGCTTGTCGATTGGTCGGCAAGTAACCACCCCCTCAGACCACGAACCGGAGTACACCCAAGTTCTCACCGAGTACCTCAAACACCTTAGCCAAACTTTGTCCCCCCGTCAGCTCAGTCACCCTGCCCACGCCACTCCTGTCGTGCTACAGTTATCTCAACACCAGCCGCGTTTGACAGCCGCCGCCGCCGGGTTGGGCATTCGGGGAGTGGCGTTGCCGTCGGAACGGGCCCTAGAACTGGCCCGCCAAGTGGTTGATGGCTCGGCGATGTTGGACAACTCGACAACGTTGGACAGCTCGGCGACGTCGGACAGCTCGGCAGTCCCAGCCGGCTCTGCCGCGCCAGTTAATCCACCGGTGTTTGCCCAGCCGCGTACTGCACAGTAGGTAAATTAGGTAAAAATAGAACTACAAGCTACCTTTATGGCTACAATTACCGCCGTTCAAGCTCAAGAAATTCTGGACTCGCGCGGCTACCCGACCGTCGAGTGCCGGCTGTGGCTGGACAGTGGTGCTTACGTAGCTTCCAGCTCACCGTCGGGCACGTCGCGGAGTAAGTTTGAGGCCCATGACTTGCGCGACAATGACAGTCAGCGGATGGCCGGCTTTGGCGTGCTGAAAGCCGTCGACAACGTTAACTCCATCATCGGCCCCCAGCTGATCGGTCGTGATCCCACCAAACAAACCGAGATCGACCAACTGCTGGTCGACCTGGACGGCAGTCCTCAAAAAGAAAATCTAGGAGCCAACGCTATCCTGGCTGTTTCCCAAGCGGTAATGAAAGCGGGGGCCCTCAGCGTCAACATGCCGCTGTTCGAGTACGTCTACCGTAAGTACCAGCTGACCACCAACCCAACTATCCCGACCTGCATCTATACGATGATCAACGGCGGCCGGCACGGCGCCGATAACTTGGACATCCAAGAGTTCGACATCATTCCCGCCAGCCACATCACGTATCCTGACTCGCTCAACATGGCGGTTAATCTCTATTACGACCTGCGGGACGTGCTGATCTCGAAAGGCGCTATCCACTCCACCGGTCTGGTGGGCGGTTTCACTCCCAATTTGTTCAACAACAAAGATGCTTTCGAGATCCTGATCGAAACTATCAAAACCAGCCAGTACACTTTTGCCGAGGATATCTTTTTCGGGACCGACATGGCGGCCAGCCAGTTCTACCACAACGGCAAGTACAGCATGAAGGACAAAAAGCAGTCATACTCGGCCGGCGATCTGCTGGACTACTACCGGTCCCTGCGTGAGCTGTACCACGTTTTTTACATCGAGGACCCGTTTGATGATGCCGATGCCAATAGCTGGCAAATGTTGACGGCCGAAGTGGGCGAGGCAGCCATGGTGGTCGGCGACAGTTTGTTGGCAACTTCGTTCCAGCGCGTCCAGCAAGCCATCGATAACAAGTTATGCAACGGGGTGCTGGTCAAGCCTAACCAGGCCGGTACAGTCAGCGAAACTATTCAAGTCGTTCAGCTGGCGATGCAAGCCGGCTGGTACGTGATCGTCTCCCACCGTAGCGGTGAAACAAACGATACTTTCGTGTCTGACCTGGCGGTCGGTATCGGTGCCCACTACATCAAGTTTGGCCCGCCCAACCGCGGCGAGCGGGTGGCAAAGTACAACCACTTGCTCGAAGTGTACCGCCGTCTCCAACAGCTGGCCTCCCAGGAACAAGCAACTCACGATCAAGCTGCTCAACAGGCCCAGCAGGCCCAGCAAACCCAGCAGGTTCAGCCAGCTCAACAAGCCCAACAGGTTGAGCCAGCCCAACAGTCTCAGCCGCCAGTTCCAGCCCAGCAGCCGGCGACTTAAGACTTTTATCATGGCAGACCAACCTACTCAACCCATTTCCTACCCGCCCGGGTACCAGCCTGACCGAAACTTGGGCGATAGCTCCGGGCCGATCCCGCTGAGGCACGACTTAACTCCGGACAGGTCAAGCGCGGCTTTCAACGCCACCTACGCCAAACAAAGCTACGCTGGTCCTCGGCCCACCGTCCTGCTGGTGCTTGATGGCTGGGGGATCGGCCCTAACAACGCCGGTAACGCCATCGGCCGGGCCCGGACTCCCCAGCTCGATAAGCTCTGGCTGAGCTACCCACACACCCAGCTGGCTGCCAGCGGCGAAGCGGTGGGACTGCCGCGCGGCGAAGCGGGCAACACCGAGACCGGCCACCTCAACATCGGCGCGGGCAGCATCGTCTACCAAGACCTGCCCAGGATCAACATGGCTATTGCCGACGGATCGTTTGCCAGCAACGCCGCTTTCTCCCGGGCCATAGACCACGTCCGCCGCTACCAGTCCCAGCTGCACATCATGGGGCTGATCGGATCGGGCGGCGTCCACTCAAACATCGAGCACCTCTTTGCCCTGCTCAATTTGTGCCGGCAGCAAGGCCTGCAGCGGGTGTTTGTCCACGGTTTTACCGACGGCCGTGACTCACCGCCGACCGCCGGCATCACTTACGTCCAGCAGTTGCAAGAAAAATGCAGCAGTTTAGGCATCGGCCGGATCGCCAGCCTGATGGGCAGGTTTTACGCCATGGATCGAGACAAGCGCTGGGAGCGGATTGAGCAAGCCTACCACACTTTAACGCTGGGCAGTCAGCGCCGCCACACCAACGTTGTCCAGGCTATTCGGGAACAGTACGACCAAAAAATAACTGACGAGTTCATCGAGCCGGTGTCAATTCTCGACGAGGCCGGTCAGCCGGTGACCATCGCCGACAACGACGCTGCCATCTTTTTTAACTTCCGGGTAGACCGGCCGCGCGAGCTGACCAAAGCTTTTGTGCTGCCCACATTTGAGCAAGGCATCAGTCAAGAAGGGTTCGACCCGTACAACATTAAGTACCAGCACACCCACATCCAGCAACCGGCCACCCAAACCACTTTCCAGCGCCGAAAGAAAGTCCGCAACCTTTACTTCGTGACGATGACCGAGTACGAAGAAGGGCTACCGGTGGACGTAGCTTTTCCGCCGCAGTACGTTAGGCATCCGCTGGGCAAAGTGCTGGCTACTCACGGACTGCGCCAGTTGCGGATGGCCGAGACCGAAAAACAGCGCTTCGTGACGTTTTACTTGAACGGCCAGCAAGACGATATCTTCCCCGGTGAGGACCGGATCATCCTGCCGTCGAAAGGCGCCAGGTCCTACGATCAAGTTCCGGAAATGAGCGCCCGCGAGATCGGTGCCGAGATGATCAAGAACATTCGCCAGCAAAGCCACGACGTGATCATCGCCAACCTTGCCAATGCTGACATGGTAGGCCACACGGGCAATCTGGAAGCCACCATCCAGGCCTGTCAGGTCATTGACCAAGTGGTCGGACAAATCGTGATCGAGGTGACTGCCAAACAGGGAGTGGTGCTGATCACCGCTGACCACGGCAATGCCGAAGAAATGATCGATGCCGACACCGGCCAAGTCAGTACCTCTCACACTACTAATCCGGTGCCGCTGATGATCATTCATCACCAGTACGCCCACCGGACCACCACCTTGCCGTCAGGCATCTTAGCCGATGTGGCGCCAACTATGCTCAAGCTGATGGGTCTAGAGCAACCCGAGTCGATGACCGGTCGGGCGTTGTTGTGACGGCCCCAACTTTGGGCTACAATGCAGCCCGTGTCCCTGTTCGAGTCTGAGGTGGTTATGGACTGGACCAACCACCCGTTCGCTATCTGGATCCTGGTCCTGTTGTCGTTCTCAGAGTCGGCCTTTTTTATCATCCCTCCTGAGTTGCTGCTCATCCCGATGGGCCTGGCCAATCCCGGCTTGGCGCTGTGGTACGGAGTGGCGACGTCCGCCAGCTCGGTGGCAGGAGCGGCTTTTGGCTACGGGATCGGCAAAAAGGGCGGCCAGCCTGTCCTGCGCCGCTTGTTCTCCTCACAAAAAATCCGGACAGTTCAGCAGCTGTTCCAGCGTTACGACACTAAAGCTATATTTATTTCAGCGTTCACGCCTATCCCGTTTAAAGTCTTTACTATCGGTGCCGGCGCATTTGAGCTGGCCTTTAACAGATTCTTGGCGGCTGCCACGGTGGGACGAAGCAGCCGCTACCTGCTGATCGCCGGCTTGATAGCAGTGTTTGGTGACAACATTCGCCATTTTCTGGAAGAACAGTTCGACGTGGCGCTGCTGGTGGGATCGGTGGTGGTGGTGGTGGCGTACGCCGGCTATCGGTTGGGAGTGCCGCTGCTGATGGCCCGGACCTTGCCCAAAGGGCCAGTAGATCGGCTTTTGGCTTTTTTTCGCAAGTGATCTAGATTGATACTTATCAATAGCAAAAGATCGTATTGATTATTCGCTATCTCTTCGGTTATTCTGGGTGAGTTAACAACATAACCCAAAACCCTAGCCCAGGGAAACACGCCGGCCCGCCAAAAAGCCAGGAAAGAGAGTAGCTTTTATGCCGATTACCCTCTACAAGCGCCAACGCCAGATCGTTGACTTCATCGCCCAGTACATCCAGAAAAATAATTATGCCCCCACCTTGCAGGAAATTGCTGATGCCATCGGTGTTTCTTCACTCGCCACTGTCCACGAGCACCTCCAAGCGCTGGAGCGAAAAAAAGTCATTCGTAAGTACGAAGGCGCGGTCCGCGGCATCGAACTGATCGATCGTTCCTACGTCAAAATGTCGGACAGCGTTGACCTGCCGCTGATGGGCTTTATCGCTGCCGGTTCACCGATCGATCCCTACCCGGACGCCGATGCCACCTTCAAAGTCTCACCGGAAATGATCAGCGGTAAAAAGCGGTCCTACGTACTGCAGGTCAAAGGCAAGTCGATGATCGACGACCATATCGACGACGGCGACTACGTGGTGATCGAGGAAACTCAGCAAGTCAGTAACGGCGACATCGTGATCGCGCTACTTGATAACGGGCTGGCCACGCTCAAGCGCTACTACAAGGAGCTGACCAGGATCAGGCTGGAGCCGGCCAACGCTAACATGAGCCCAATCTACGCCACCAACGTCCAGATCCAGGGCAGAGTGGTGGGCCTGATCAGGAAGTTTCAATACTAGATTTGTCGATTAAACAGCTGCTCCTCAACCTCCTGCTCGACGTTCAGGGCCACCCTCAGCACGAACAAGTAGTCCGACAGGCGGTTGACGGTTCGGCTGACGGCGGGACGAACAGGCTGGTCTTGGCTATAGATGGCCAGCTCTCGCTCCAGCCGGCGACAAACCGCTCGGGCAATATCGACGTCGGCGGCTACCGACGAACCGCCAGGCAAGAGAAACTTGCTGGCCCAGTTGGGTTCCAGTTGGCGTTGAAGCCGTTTGGTGGTCCGCTCCAACTTGGTAAGGAAGGTCGCCGGCAGCCGCACTTGGGGGGAAGATGCCAGTTCGGCGCCCAGCCGAAATAAGTTATCCTGAATGTACAGCAAGTGGCGGAAGTGGGGGAGTGACTGGCCATCGCCGGCAGCCGGGCGTAACTGAGCAGCCACCCGGCCCAGCCAAGAGTTGAGCTCATCGAGCGTGCCCAGCACCGCAAACACCTGGTCGGTCTTGGGTAATCGGCGGCCGTCAGCCAGACCGGAGCTGCCGTCATCACCAGTCTTGGTAGAGATAGAAGTGAAACGCCGAGTACTCATGAATGGTCTGGTAAGCTGGCTACGGCAAGCTGGCTGCAGTATACAAAGTTCTGATGTAGTAAACTAGTAAATTCTTGGAACCAAAGGCGCCCTGCCGAGCCGCTCCCGTCAGCACTTGGCCAACATTCCAGGCATGACAGTCACTCCCCATCTTGACCACAGCGCGACAGCTTTCCGGCAGTTAGCCGATGAGTGGCAAGCCTTGCTGGCTGAGGCTGCCATCAACCACTTGTTCTATACCCCGGTGTTTCTCGAGTCGTGGTGGCAGACTCTAGGGCAAGGCCAGTTGTGCCTGGTGTCTTGGCGCGAGCAAGCTACCGACCGACTGGTAGGCGTCCTGCCGTTGTTTATCTTTGTTAATGACCGGCACCAGCGTCAGCTGGGGTTCGTGGGCTGTAAAGATGTGTCCGATTACCTGGACATGGTGATAGCGCCCAGCCATCGCCAGGCGGTGATATCGTCTCTGGCTGAGGTGCTGACCAACCAACTGCCCGACTGGGACCAGTTAATACTGTGCAGTATTCCGGAGCGGTCCGCTACGCTGACAGAGCTGACCAGGATGGGCCAAGACCAAGGCTGGTCGGTGCACCGCGTCCAGCAAGACGTCTGCCCAGTGATCACCCTGCCCGACAGTTGGGACGGGTACTTAAACAGCCTCAAGCGAAAACAGCGTCACGAGATCCGCCGCAAGTGGCGGCGGCTCAACCAGGTAGAGCACCAGTTTAGGCTAGTTCGGTCGCCGGCCGAGCTGGAGACAAATTTGGAAACTTTCATCCGGCTCCACCAGACTTCCTCAGCGGAAAAAAAACGGTTCTGGGATGACCATCACTTGGCTTTTTTCAAGCTGACAACCCAGCGGGTAGCCGAGCACGGTTGGCTGAAACTGTACTTGCTGGACGTAGTGGGGGAGCCGGCCGCCGCCATGTTGGTCTTTGACTACCACCACCAGTTTTTCCTGTACAACTCTGGGTTCGCGCCAGGCAAGTTCGCCCAGCTGAGCGCCGGTAATCTGCTGACGGTCTACACCATCAAACAAGCCATCGAGCTGGGCCGGCGCCGTTACGACTTCCTGCGCGGCGACGAGCCGTACAAACTGCAGCTGGGGGGAGTGCCCGAGCCGGTCTGCGACCTGACTATTTCCCGTTCTCGACAGGGCTAAAGATGCCGCTCTCAGCCAGCGCTTTGGCGGCGGTGCGACCGGCAAACACCAGCTGGTACAGCTCGTAGTGGCTACCTTTTTTATTAATGAATCGGCGCGGAATCCTGAGGTCTTGAGAAGCGTGCAGTTTAGTGGCCGCCAGTTTGTGCTGGGTGTCGGTGACCAGCACCCGATGAGTGATAGGCTGGTGATCGGCAAATACATAGCGCCATTTGCGCTGGTCGGGCCGAAAGTGTGATAGCAGCAGGCCTCGCGGCCGGTGGCCGGCCTGATGGACAGCCAGCGTGGTGGCGATCGAGGTGCCAACGTGGTCCAGGTGAAAGTACCAACCGCTGTGGTCAAAAGTGATCACAAAGTCGGGACGGGCGGCGTCAAGGTGGTCAATGATGCTCAGCAGCATGCCTCCCCAAACGTCTTGGTTAGTGATCTGTCCGTCCTCGTACTCGAGGTACTTGACGTTGGCAATGCCCAAGTGGCGCCCAACGGTGTTTAACTCCTGGCGCCGCAAGGCCTTGACACTGCCCAGCTTCTTGAGCTGCGGCCGCGATTGACGGGAAACTTCACCGGCGCCGCCGTCGGTAGCCAGCAGCAGCTCCACCCGGTGGCCAGCCTGACTGAGCTGTCTAATGGTGCCGGCGCAGGCCACTGTTTCGTCATCGGGATGGGCAAAAATGAACAAGAACTTCATGTTGCTGGTCGCCCAGATTGTAGCACTGACGGCCGGCGGCAGGTGGTTTGCGGCCTGGTCAGCGGCCGGCGGTTAGCCGCGTTGCCACGGCGCCGCCAGCAGGACCGGCGCGAAGACATCGTCTTCGGGCTCGATCAGCAAGTCTTCGAGCTCCTGAGAAGTGGGCGGTCTGTCCTGAAAGCGGAGGTGAGTGACATCCTCTACCAAGCAAAGCGGCGTTTGCTCGGCCGCTTCGCCCATCTCCAGAACCGCGGCAGCAGCGATACCTTCGGCGACGTTTACTTTAGTGAAGCTCATTGGCTGGTGGTAGAGGTCCGGCCGACCAATCAAGTCGTTTAAAGCCACAAAGCCGCAGTAGCCCAAAGCCCGGCCAATCACTCCCCATTTGAGAGGAAAAGTAGTGCTGTCGGAAATGACCACCCCGCAGCGCTCGACAGCATACTGGCGGCGCAAAAAATGCCAGAGCTGACGGGCCGACTGGTACGAGTTGGAGGGCAGCAGCACGTAGTTTTGATCGGCGTTAGACTGATCGAGGCCAGCGTTCACAGCCAACAAGTGGTCCTTGATGGTCAGCGTCACGCCGTAACGGGACTGGTGGCTGTCGATGTAGCGGTCAGCCTGCTGGCGGACCAAAGCTTCTTTGTCCGTCTGATCTTTAGCCACCGCCCGGCCTTGGCTGACTGCCACCACTTTGGAGGTCACCACCATCACACTGCCCTCTGCCAGTTCTGGGACAGATTGAGCAATAACTTCAGACAGGTCATCACCCACCTTGATCAGCGAAGTTTTGATGGGCCTGACAGTCATAGGGGAGATTATAGCGCGCCACCACCCTCGGCTCGACCCGTAGTACAATACTAGATCGCCCAGTTGGCGTACCCGAACCGCTATGAAGTTTAAACTTTCCTCTACCTACCAGGCTACTGGTGATCAGCCGGCGGCAATCGAGTCACTGGTCAATGGCTGCCGGCAAGGCAAGCGCCACCAAGTCTTGCTGGGAGTAACAGGCTCGGGCAAAACTTTCACTATCGCCAACGTTATCGAGCGCCTACAGCGGCCGGTGCTGGTGATCGCCCACAACAAAACGTTAGCCGCTCAGCTCTACCAAGAGTTCCGTGACTACTTTCCCGATAACGCCGTCAGCTACTTCGTGTCGTACTACGACTACTACCAGCCGGAAGCTTACCTGCCCAGCACAGATACCTACATCGAGAAAGATACTTCGATCAACGACGAGATCGACAAACTGCGGCTAGCCACCACCACTAACTTGATTACTCGGCGGGACGTGATCGTGGTGGCGTCGGTGTCATGCATCTACAACCTGGGCTCGCCCGTCGAATACGGCCGGCAGGTGATGGAAATTGTCGAGGGCATGCTGGTGCCGCGCCGGTCGCTACTGCTGAGGCTAAGCGACCTGCAGTACGAGCGAACCACTACCGAGCTGCGGCGGGGCAGCTTTCGCGTCCGCGGTGACACCATCCAGCTCTGGCCGGCGTACGAGGAGGTGGCGCTGAGCATCGACCTACTGGAAAACAAGATCGAGCGCTTTGACTGGATTGATCCCGTCAGCGGTACGCCGCTGGGCCACCATGACCGGCCACTGTTGGTCCCCGACCAGCCCGTCCAGGCGCACCCTGACCAGCCCGTCCAAAGCAAGCGGGCCAGTATTTACCCGGCCCGCCACTACCTGGTCGACCCTAAGTCCCAGCAGCAAGCCATCGCTGAGATCGAACAAGACCTGGAGAGGCGGCTACTTGAAATGCGAACCAACGGCAAAACCCTGGAGGCGTACCGTCTTCAGCAAAAAGTGAGGTATGACCTGGAGATGATCGGGGAGTTCGGCTTCGTCAACGGCATCGAGAACTACTCGCGCTACTTTGACGGCCGCCAACCCGGCCAGCCGCCCTACTCACTGTTAGAGTACTTCCGAGAAAACACTCGGCTGTTCAAGACCGACGGCTTTCTGACTGTCATCGACGAGAGCCACATGACTATTCC
>PFDK01000024.1 GCA_002772645.1 Candidatus Pacebacteria bacterium CG10_big_fil_rev_8_21_14_0_10_56_10
CCATGCAAGAAAAACTGCGATTTCACAGAGGCTTGAGATTGGAAAAGAGACGAATTTTAATCGCTCACTTTTTGGCTGCAAAACAGTAATAGTTTGAGTCAAAAAACCAACGCAAAACTTCCCTTAACCCCAAACTCTCAATACTCATCGTGTGATTTGGTAAGCTTCATAGATTATTAACTTGATAAAGTCATACCAAATTTATCAGCTTTGCTTTGTGCGAATTCTTGGAGTTGTTGCGCTTCTGCGGTGCTTTCTAGTTTTTTTGTCTTTTGAAACTTGATTGCCGGAGGATGTGGAACCTATTTATTAGCTAGAAACTTATCGCCAAGGGTATCTTTAATGAGCGATTGATAAGGCACATTAATTCGATTGGCTTCTTCCTTGATCCGGTCCAGTAGATATTCGGGCATCCGAATTGAGATAGATCTACTAGTTGGCTTAAGATTTGGAAAAGAGACTGGTTGAAAATCGCTAGCTTTAAAGTATTCACTCAAATCAATCTGGGCCCAAAAAACTCTTTCTTTATCCTCATTTTTAAACTTAGGTAGTTTCAGTTGCTTTTTCATACCAGACTCCTATTTGCTTAATAACCTATACTCTTTTTTGCTAAGATCTCGAGCCGAAATGACTCTCATTTTGTTTTTCCTCAAAGTGAAAACTATAAATAGCTTTCTGCCTTGAGTTGTTTTACCTATTAACAAGTATCGATCTTCCTTTTTAGAGTGAAAAAAGTCTTTAGAAATTTTATTGTGCTTATCACCAAAAACTTCTTCCGCCTCTTTTTGAGTTATCTTATGTTTATTCCAGTTCTTATTTTGATTACCCTTGTCCCATTCAAATTCAATTGGCTCCCTCAGGGTAATCATAGATTGATTGTATATACTGAATTATACATTGTCAATGCTTGCTCAGGAACTTGTGGAGGATGTGGAGACCTAGCTGGTTACCAATGTAGCGGTTATCCCAGACCGGCTTAGGGACCTACTTTAGGGACCTACTGCTTTCCCAACAGTTCCAGTCTCAACTTGATTTGAAACTCCAGTTCTTTCTTGAGCTTGGTCCTTACCCAGTCTTTCTGACCCTCAGTCAATAGCTCGCCCATTCCTGTCATAAAAAATTTACCCTGGGCTTACTCCAGTTTTATTTTTAACAGGAACTTACTTACCAGCATCCAAAATTTCTAGCCCTGTTGCTCTAGTCTCAATTATTTTTTGATCGCTCGACAGTAAAGATAACTTGTGAGCTTTCGCTGTTGCTATCAAAAAGTTATCAAAAGGATCTTTGTTGTTAACATTAAAAACTTGGTATTCAGACAGGCTCTGACAATCTCCAGGCAAAAGCACTACCCCCATCTTTACCAAATCTTGCATAATCAATGGGTCAAACGTTATTTTTCCAAGTGAAGCCCTGATTGTCATCTCAAAAAAAGAGATAAAGCTGATATAAATCTGATTTTGGGTCGATAAAACCAGCTTTTTGCTTTTTCTTCCCAAGCCAGGACTATCGTTTACCAGCCAAACAAAAACCTGGGTATCAAGTAGGATTTTCATCTACTTCCCAAGTAGTAAATCGCTAATTATAGCTTCAGTTTGGTCACTGAAGCTATCGCTATGTTCTTTTATTTTGTGGTGTGCAAAAGAAAAACTCCTAGTTTTCGAAGCTGCCAGATCCACCGGCGTGACTTGGACCAACTTCACCTCGGGCTTGCCAAACCCCCCTATAAATACCTGCTTCCCCTTTTTAACGGCAGCGATGTACTTGCTCAGATTGGTCTTGGCATCGTGAATAGTAACCGTGTGCATAACAAGCACATTTTAGCTAACTTAGCTAATCTCGTCAAGCTTGCGGGGACCAGTGAAGGATGTGGGAACCTGTTTAATTAGCTCGCGAATTTCCTCACTTTATCCACCACCCACATTCTAACTAATGAGCTAGTGGAAATATCATATCCTTTAGAGATTTTATCCAATTTTCTCTTGAGACTGGGAGTTAAGCGAATGGTCATAGTAGTTTTCTTCTCGTCAGTTGACTTGTAAGATCCCTCAACTATGTTCAGTTCACCCATAAAATCACCAATATCATGAGTGTCCCAAAAAACAGCTTCTTCCTTGAGGTTTTTAAAAGTTGGTATTGTTTTTGGCATGATTACTTTACCTCCTTTTCCTTTCTCTTTTTTTCTTGCCTATAAATCATTCGTTCTTTTTTCCATATCTCTGGCTGTAACTACGTAATATGTATATTTCTGGTTTGCTTTTGTAGAACTGTTGCTACCAATCTCTTTCCAGATCTTCCCAAGGACATCGCTCTACCACTATGACTCTTAATAAAGACAGCAAATGGATCTTGGAGTGATTGTTCAACTTCTGTTGGGGCGATGTTATGTTTTCTGATGTGGTTAGTATTCCAATCATCCCAAACAAGTTTTTTTACTATAACTCTATCCATGTAGTGATTGTAACACGATGTGCGACAAATTAAAACAGGTTTTAAATTGCTGTCACTATAAGCAAAGACGACACAAAGATTGATTTATCAATCCATTTTCCCATGCAGGGGCAGAGGGAATCGAACCCCCAGTCCGGGTTTTGGAGACCCGTGGTTTACCAGTTAACCGATGCCCCCTCATGTAGCGGTCTGCTGCCGACACGACAGCGTCAGCCCGATCGCGCTTCAAGCACTATTATACCGTCTGCTATACCGTCTGCGCCGTCCCCTATATATTGGTCAACACTGTCTTTAAACGTAACTAAAAGTTCAGGGTTCGAACCTACTTAATGTCGAACCTACTTAATTGACATAAAGACATATTTATGTTAGATTTTTGACATGCAGTTAATACGAACTACTGTCAGACTTCACCCCCAACTAAAAAAAGCCGCCGAAATGAAAGCTCTAAGATTAGATATTACATTTCAAGCTTTATTAGAAAGGGCTATAAAGTCCTACCTTTCTCAGGAGAGCCTTCATCAAGCCAAAAAACTTGTTTTTAAAGACAAAGACCTCGGTACACCTTTAGACCAATTAGACCGTGAAGCTATCTATGCTGATTGATTCTAGTATCTTAATTTATTCTCTCAATCAATCTTCACCTAAACAACTGGTTGCCCAAGAATTTTTGGAATCACAAGATAGGATCATATTTGCCCATCAAAATATTTTTGAAACACTACGAATATTAACTCATACAAAACTTCCCAATCCATTTTCAACAAAGGAGGCCATTGAGTCAATTAGCGCCATTACTCAGCAATCAACCGTTATCTTTCCTAACTTTGAAACACAAGCCCTAGCTTTAGAGCTGATTAAAAAATATAAAATTGCTGGAACGGAAATCTTTGACGCTTATTTAGTAGCTACTGCGCTTAGCAACGGAATCAACAAAATTGCTACAGATAATACTAAACATTTACAAAAATACACTGAAATTGGGGTTATTAATCCATTTAAAGAGTGAAGGATGTCGGAGCCTACGTATCCAGTGTATCAACTTTCATTTCTATGTGAGCCAAGAGTTCCGAAACTAATTTCTCCTTCACCCACGTTTTCTGTTTTTCATCCAGTAGTTCTCCTAAGCCATGTAAAACCGATGTTTTCTTAAGAGATTTTTTGATGAATACTGCTAATTCTGCCAAGTACTCAGCCACAGTTTTTCCAGTTCTAATGAAGACAATTTCCTGATTGATTTCAAACCGATGGTCATTAAACATAAACCAGCTATCAAATAGGTCTCTGTTTTGAAGCTTCGGTCGATCTGTAATAGCACATAATTTATGAGCAAACACATAGTCAGGAACCATGGTTAGCACTGAAAGTCCGTAAAACTGTTTTAGTACGTACTGATCAGGATATTGCTGACGATTGACGTCCACTTGAAATTGCCTCTGACCCTTTTCGTAACTTGCTTCCCACAACCAACCACTTTCCCCTTCTTTATAACGACCGTTTTCAACATCGAGATGCTTAGCTAAAACGGTATTCATACTCTTGACATCTAAATCTCTCTCAGAAACCATATTAAAATCCAAATCCACTGAAAAACGCGGTAGATCATAGAACAAATAAAGACACGTTCCTCCTTTCAGAGCTAGTTGAGAACCCAAAGCTGGGTCATTTAGAATATCCCGCAAAATTCGTTTCAGATGGTATTCGTGAGTCTGTCTATTGAGCATGTTTCTCTTTAATGACTGTCAGTAGCGATTGTATTTCACTTTCTAGGCGCTGATTGTGGTAAATGGTACTTATTTCCCTGAGTAACTCTAGATTAATTCCGCTTAAACTATCAAATGCCAAACCAGGAGCTAGGTAGAGACTATCACAAATCGCCCTCTCTGGGCCGGCCATAGAATAACTCTGGTGGTCCTCGTTTCGGTGATCTTCGATGCCTTTGGCGTTAATAAAGATTTCTTCTTTTAATTGATGGTATACATACGTTTCATTCTCAATCGTTTTTTTCTTGCTCACCAACGCCATTGAATGAACACCTTCATATAACTGAAATATCAAACCATGAGCAGCTAAAGCCGAGTAAAAAGAAATATAGGAAGGTGTAAGAATCTTTTGCGCTAACTCAAAAGAAGTGTATGAGTTAATGGCATAGATGCCCTTGTGAACTCTGTGTAGTCTTTCGGTTCTTACGTAATACTGTATGTTGCTATAGAGTGTTGTCTCATCAGAAATACCCCAGATAGTAGCTAAATCTTGCGTAGTAAACAAAGATAAACCACTAGTGATCAGGGTTTCTATTTTTTTTACTGGTCGAGCTAAGGGATAACCAGCTGTATTTAACGCCATAACTAGTTATTTTTTTATCAGTTATGGCGATAATTGTCAAGTGTAGGGACAGGGGAACTCGAACCCCCAGTCTGAGTTGTTGCTAGAATGAGGACAACGTTACCGTGCCGATGCAGTTACTGGTGTACCACTTAGGTGCTAACTCGGCCGGTTGTAAAGCCCATGACTGCCTCGCCTGCCAGCCCGACCCTCAGCCCGACCCTCAGCCGGGCCCCTAGTCCAACCTCTAGCCAGCCCAACTCCAACCTGATCGACCCCGCCCTGCGGCGGATTTTCCGCCAGGATCGCCAGTACCTCGAGGAAACCGAGCTGCCGATAGTGACTGTCTCGGCCAGCTACAAAGAGGACCTGAAAGGATTTTACGGCCTGCCCGAGGACGAGACCATTCCCGACGTAGTCTTCTCCCGCGCCCATTACTCGATGCCGCTGGCCATAGCGAGCGCGGCTTGGAGCCGTCTGCTCGAACACCGGCAAGCCTGGATCGTCGATCCCACCAACTACGTCAGCGCCGCCGACTGGCGCAAGGTCAAGACCACCGAGCTGGTAGCCAAGACGGTAGCCCGCCACCCCGTGCTCAAGTTCTTTAAAGACATGGTGGACCGGTTCGGCCGGCAGCAGCTGCCCATCCTGTCGAGCATTACCCCGCCACTGCTGTACCTGACAGAGCGAATCGAGAGACCGATCTTGTCGCTCCACATCGCTGCCGGCAACATCCTGGCCGATCAAGGCAAACCGGTGGTCCAAGTAGTCACCGATCCCCACGTCCGCTCGGAGTACTTGCGCCACGCCGGTAATCGACAGTTCTGGTACTGCGTCTTTGACGACCAAACCAAGACCGACCTGCTGGAGAAAGCCACCCTCCTCCACGGCAAAAACCAACCGGGCGGCAGGCTAGATCCCGAGCGTGTCCGGGTAACCGGCCCGCCGATCGATCCTCGGCTCCGGCGCTACCGCTCCAGCAAGCACCCCTGGCGCGGCGGCCCGCTCAAGCTGTGCCTGACCACGGGCGGCCTGGGCACTAACCGTCAGGAGATTGCCGAAGTGCTGGCACAGCTGCTGCCGGACTTGTGGCGGCGGGAGAGTCCCTTCCGGCTGACGGTCTACGCCGGCACTCACCGCGATCTAGCCGGGCTGGTCACCGACGCCGCCCACCGAGCTGGCGTGGCGCTCTCCCCCGTCACTCCCGCCACCGACACCAACCCCCAAACAAAACTGCGCCTCCTCTACCACCCTCAGATCGTCGACGCCAACGAGCTGCTGATGCGCTATGGTTTCCCCTGGGCGGACGGCTTTATCACCAAGCCCTCCGGCGACATGGCCTACGACGCGGCGGCGGCGGGCTGTTTTCTGCTCACGCTTCGTGAGTGGGGGCCGTGGGAACAAAACATCCGTGACCGTTTTGAACAGCGCGGCATTAGTCGGGTAGCCCAAGTCAGGCAGCTGCGCGCCCAACTGGTCAGCCTAATGGACGCCCACCAGAAATCACACTCTTGGATAGAGCGGGCCATGCTCAACGCCCACGCCCTGCCACCGCTGTTCCTGGAAGGAGCGGAGCGAATTATTGAGGAGTACCGGCGGCTAGCATCGCGGTACTGAGGACGCCCACTTGGGGCTACTTGAGCTTCTTGACCTGCTGGTGGTCGGTGTGCTGGCGGCAGACTTTGCAGTACTTCCTGAGGGGAAAAGTTCCCTGGCCGTCGCGCTGCTGCTTGAGCTGTTCGTTGGTTTTGTTGTACTCGGTGATGTAACCGAATGCGCCGCACTGGCCGCACTTCAGTCCGGTTGGCTGGCGAGGTCCTTTTTTAGCTTTTGCCATGATGGTCAGGTAGTATACTCGCTGTCCAGGCTAAACTCAAGATTTCGGGGAACGTTTCGGCGAACGACAATTGAGCGGGGCATCACGTTCTTGTCAAATCAACTAGCATGTGATTGTCAATAGTTATAAATAGAGCTCTTTGTGTGTCTCGCTTAAATATTGCCCTAATATCACCTGTAACGTTTATGCTCCGGTAACCCAACCATTTACCTTTTAATTGATGATTATTTAAAACGGGATCAAACTCATCTTTTTCAAAAAGCATAAGCCTTTCTTGAAATTTCACCTTAAGTTTTGGGGGCGTTTTTTTAAAGGTTTTTGTAAAGCTCTTATGAAAAACAACAATCATAAGGATTCAAGATAATCGTTAGCTTCTTGAGCAGTTCTAAAAGTCGGCGAAAAATTTCGACCTTTCTTAATATCCTCTTCAACCCTGTCAAGAAGTTTTTCAAGCTCAAGAGTCATTTGAGGTGTACTGGAAAAGATTACCTCTCGAGTCCTAATAAAATTTCTGAGTGAGGCATTGATCACCTCGCTTAGATTTAACCCAAGTTCCCGGGCGGCTTTAGTCGCGTTTTCTTTAACTTCTTTATCAGCCTTGATATGAATTACTGTCTTCATAAGAACTAGGGTATATACAATAGTTACACAAATGTCGATAGTAAATTTGTATTGACAAAAGATGTACACTTAGTAAAATATGTCCATGAAGACTGGGCTGGTTTTTGATTTCAGTCAAGCGAAAAATATTTTACTTAAAGAAGCAAGAGGTGTAGATTTCGATGATGTTATCAAAGCAATTGATTCCGGGAATTTGCTCGACGATACGAGTAATCCAAATCAGAAGAAGTATCCAGGACAAAAAATATTTGTAGTCAAAATCAAAGGTTACGCCTACCTGGTCCCTTATCTGATAGATAAAGAGAGAAGAAAGATTTTTTTGAAGACTCTCTATCCGAATCGAAAAGCAACTAAAAAGTATTTGGACAAATGAAAAAGAAGAAGTTTAATCCGTTTAAAAATCTTGTTCTTGATGAATATGAACAAGAGCTAGAGACAGCCTTTGAAAAAGGAGAGTTTGTTAGTGACCCAAATTTTAAAGAAACTAAGAAAATGCTTGAGGAGGCAGCCAAGTGGTACACAGAACTGCAAAAAACTAAAAGGATAACGCTTCGGGTCAAAAACGAAGATTTGATAAAAGTAAAAACTAGAGCAAAAAAAAGCAGGATCCCCTACCAAAGGCTTATCAGTGCCTTAATTCACAAGTACGCAGAAGGTCAAGCCAAACTAGAAATCTGAAATTTTTCGATGGTGGTAACCAAAAAGCTAGCTGCTTGTAAAGGCTAAGTTCAACAGCCCAACTGTAGAGCCATCTCCGGGATTCGAACCCGGGACCTACGGTTTACAAAACCGTCGCTCTAACCAGCTGAGCTAAGATGGCTCCCGCCCCAGGTATTGTATCAATTGACGACCTACTTTGGCTCCCACTTTGGCCCCCGCCGGTCATCCAGGCCCAAACAACCGTCAGCTCAGGCCGCTGCCGGAACCTCATTGATGGTGCCCACCGGAATGGCGTTGTTGGGATTAAGTGGATTGACTTCGATCCGGTTGAGCGACACCCTGAGCGCCAAAGCTGTCAGGTACTCCACATCAGCCGCCCAACTCAGAGCAGGGATCATAAACCTGGCCAGTTGTCGCCGCTCATTCTCAAGACGGCCCAGCTCATCGTCCACGCGCCCGAGCTCGCGGCCAATCTGCCCATGCATCAGGGGTTCTCCAGCTGCTGTCTCGTTCACTTGCCGCTTGGCTTGGTGATGCTCTCTAATCTGCTGGTCGAGCTCAACCGTCCGCTCCCAAAAAAAATGGACGATCTGGGCGCCAAGCCGCCAAACCTGTTGCAGTGTCTCGACAGTCAGCTGGGCGGCTTCTCCGCGCTCGCGCTGGGCGGTGATGGTGTCCCTGGTTAAGCCGGCTGCTACCGGCTCGGCAGTAGCCAACTGCGGCACACCAAAAAGCTGTCTCAACCACTCGGCGGCCTGAGCCCCCATCGTGCCGATGTTCAGCTGTTCAATTGTGTAGGGAAGTTGGCGAGCCATGGTGCTCATCGCCAGCCGCAGTTCCTCCGGCAGTTGGGCCACCACTTCGACGGACAGTTCGGGCAGACCTTTGACCAGCCGACTGCTGTCCGGGGAGACGGGCACCTTTATGTTCCAGTTATTAGCATTTTCGACGGCCTTTCGACCAACTCCATTTTCCACAGCCATGCTGCTCCTTTCTCGAGAGTCGACAACACTCCCGCTGATGTATACGGTTTAGGGACTACAAAGCTCCCGTTCAGGAGCATCGCCACACAGAGATGTTGTGATGCTCGTCAAGTACTAACCGGGGCTGAAGATCGGGCTGACAAGCGGGCGGTGGCGGGCAGCTGAAGATAGTTTAGTCAGCCGTTGCGTTTACCACCGAGTTTAAGCTTGATCACCGTTGCGGCACAGCTGCAGGTTTACACTGCATTCCACAACCTCGGACAAATAAGGTAGCACGGGCGGGCGCCCGTCGCAATCACTAAAATCAGCTTGTTAACGGGAAATTAAAATGTGCCAGGGGAAGGATTCGAACCTTCGTAGGCGTAAAGCCAGCAGTTTTACAGACTGCCCTCGTTGGCCGCTTGAGTACCCTGGCCTGAGGGAGCCCAGAGAGGGAGTCGAACCCTCGACCTCCATCTTACCAAGATGGCGTTCTGCCACTGAACTATCTGGGCTACCAGACCAGAAGTATACCAAACCGGGCCGGCCGCCATCAAAAAACCAGCCCTTCATTGGCTGGTTGGTCAGCTGTCGGCGCCTCTGACTTTCGCGCTTTTTGATTTTTGTGTTTCTTTCCAGGCTGAGGGCAAGCCAAGTGTGGTCACTAAAGATGTTTTTTCCGGTTGGCAATTTGGCAATGGCATTATTTTTGGCACATCTAAAAAATCACTTTAGCGAGTGGGCCAAAACGGCCCACTTTCGGCACACTAATGGCCCACTAATGGCCCACTGAAAATGCGTGCCAAAAAAAACACCCCCAAAGAAATTACTCCCCAGGGGCTAGTCAGCAAAATTAAGTGGTTACTAACTCGCGAAAGTTGGGTACCGGCGCGGCCATCGGCCGAGTTTCAGTGTCACCTTCACGCCCGAGCAAAAGAGGGTGCGTGTTCCTGAAAAAATTTCAGGTGGGTAGGACGCGAGCAACTCCGCAGAGAAACCCAACTATCCACGTACCCATAAGAGAGCTGTTGAGGAAACTATTGCACCCTCTTTTACTCGAGTGTTAAAGTGCGGCCGGGCCCAGTCCTCCTCTATTGGAGCCAGCTGTCTTTTGAGAAACCGCGCGCGCAACCTATCGTCCGTAACCCCATTATATCGTTACTGGTGGCCTGTCAACGACTAGTCTAAGTTAAACTCTTTCAGCCAACCGTCAACTTGCTGACCATAAGGCTCGTTGTCAAGCACGTACTTCAAGTGTGCCCGAAAGTAGTTCTCGGGGTCGCCGGTGGTCATCCACTCTCCTTTGGACTTCTCTACCCAGACTTGGCCAACGGCGGCAATTTGAGTAATGGCGTCAACCGTCCACAGCTCATCGTCCTTGCCAGTGTTGTTAGGTGTTAAGTACTCGAACACCGACGGCTTGAGCAAGTAGCGGCCATACGAGGCCAAGAGCGACGGTTCACTGCCGATGTCCGGTTTCTCGATAATGTTGTCGAGCAAGTTGTCGGAACCGGCCTTGAACGAAATGATGCCGTATTTATCGACCACGTCCGTCTCGACTTGCTGGGCCATGATCACGCCGTCGATCTCAGGCCGCTGATGATAGAGGTCCACTAAACTTTTAGCGTCGCCTGGCTGGCCGAACACCACGTCGTCGCTGTAGATGACCAAAAAAGCCTCCTCGCCCTCAACGAACTTTTGGGCCGAGGCCACCGGCGAGCCGTTGCCGTACGGCAGGCTGGGATCCTGGACGATGACTACGATCTTCGGCGAGTCAAGGACGTGCTGGACTGGCTGGTAGCGTTCCTCTTTGCCCTGGCTGGCCAGCTGCTTGCGGATCCGGTTGACGTTGTTGTTGAAGTAGTCCTCGTAAATAGGCTTACCCTCAGGCGAGGCCACAATGATGATCTCTTCGATGCCCGCCTCGGCGCACTCCTCGACCATAAACTGCATGATCGGTCGGTTGCCCAGCGGCAACATGGCTTTGGGCAGCGTTTTGGTGATCGGCAGGTAGCGGCTGGCGAAGCCGGCGTCGGTAATGATCGCCTTGCGCACACCGTTGGAAGAACTGACAGACATATCCCGGCTGATGAAAAAGTATGAAGTTTGAGAGTAATCCCTACTGCGGCAAGCATACTTGCCACTCAAAAAATTGTCAATTAAATGCTAGGCTGATACTTGAGGGGAGTATCATGCCGCGTCAGCTAAACCGATCCCACCGTCACTCGAGGCGCCAGCCTGGTGGTCAGGTTGGTCGCCGAGCTGGTCGCCGTCAACAGGGCGGCAGTCGCACCGGCCCCGCCGGTCCCGCCGGCCGGCAGGACCTGGAACTGGCCGCCCAGTGGCAACAGTTGAGCTTTTTCCACAAACTAGCGGTGGTGACGTTTGCGTTCGTGATGATCGCCTTGCCGGTGGTGATCTACTCTCTTCTCCGGCCGCGGCCGCTGGTAGCACCGAGCGTCCCCACCGGCTTGCCCAGTCCCGGGCCGGCGGTCCCCAGCCCCGCCTCTCCCAGCCCCGCCACTCCCGCCACCCCACTTGGCGAACCCGGCCCTAACCAACTATAGTGGTAGCAGTGCCCAACCCTTTTAACTCTGCCTCTTCATCCAAACTTTCCGGTTACCGCCGCTCCGACCGCGGGCCTGGCCGTGCTCCGGCCCAGGGCCCTTCTCGGGTACCATCCATCTGGCAGCACTCGCGCCACTGGTGGATTTCCAGGCTGGCAGCGGCGGGTCTGATCGCGGCGCTGGTACTGGCCGGGTTGACGGTGGTGTCGCTTCAGCGCCGGGCCAACATCCCGCAAGATCCTCGCCAGCAGGCCTTTGTACCGGATGGCGAGGTAGTGCTGTCCAGCCTGCCCTCGGGCAACACTCGTGTCCCGGTCGATACCAAGAACGACATCGTTTTCCGAATCAACACCCAAGGCAGTCGCGTCCAGCAGGTCCAGTTGGTGTTCAATCTGGTCACCGCCACTCTGGACGAAGCGCCCGAACTGCGGCTGCTCGATGAGCTGCGTTTTCGCACCACTCGGCAGGAAGTCGAACTGACCGATGACGGCTACCTGGTGATGTTCACTGCCGAGATCATCGACCCCGATCTGGCCTTGGTAAGCGACGGTCCCCACCCTATGCTGGAAGTGTCGCTTCAGCCTGTCAAGCCGGGCCGGATCGAGTTTGATTTCGATGGCCAGCACTCCCTGGCGCGCCTGCTCGGCTCCAACCAAGACCAGCTGCGCAGACTGCCTGATTTTGTGTTCATGGTCGTTGACCCCAATGACGCCGCCGCGGTGACGGAAACTATCACCGACACCACTATTTCCGACAGCCAAGGACGGACTGCCACCAGCCGGTCAGTCGAGATCACCAGATTTGAACAGGACGATGGACAGTCGACGGGAACTGCTACTTCCAGCCCAACTGCCGACCCACCTACCAGCTGTAACCAGGGCTGTTCGAGCAACGCCGAGTGCGCGCCCAACCTGCGCTGTTACAACAATCGCTGTCGGCTGGTCACTAACGTCTCGAGCCAGCAATGTCAGCCGGCCGGCCGAGCCGGCCCTGGCGCCAGCCAATCAAAAGGCGGCCAGGCTTCCCCCACCCCCTCGTCAACCGCCGCCTGCCGGCAAAGCTGCGCGTCCAACACCGACTGCTCTGCCAACTTCCGTTGTTTCCAGAGCGAGTGCCGGTTGGCCGCCAACCCCAGCAGCCTCAGCTGCAGCCCGGCGGAGAGTAAGACGGTCTCCCCGCTGTTCAGCGCTACTCCTTCCGCCGCTTTGGTAGCGTCGCCCGCGGCTTCCGCCAGCCCTTCGGCGACGGCCACCTCGGCCGGCCAAACCAGGCCGGTACCGGTTAGCGGTCTGGCTGCCCCAGACTCGGCAAGGCCCGAACCGCCGGGACAAACCACTACTGACGCCCTGCTCGGTCGGCTCAATCAAATCTTAAGCGCGCCGGCGATTATCGGGGCGATAGCAGTCGCTGTCGGGGCAGGCGCGCTGTTCGTAGTCTTTAAAAGACTAAGCCTGTTGGCGCGGAAAGTTGTTCACCGGGGCGGAGATGGCGATGGGAATGGTGATCAAATTGGCAGTCAGCAAAATATTGATCGGCAAAGTAGTAGCCGGTCCAGCGACCAGAAAAGCAGCGGTCGGCTAACAGCCGCCCAAACCGAGCAGGAACTCCAGGCTAAGATCGCTGAGTTGGCACTGCCGGAAAGCAGGTTGATAGCCGGTCCCCCGCCTCAAGACCAGCATCACCGGCAACTCCGCCAAGAGCCGGCCTCGTTGTCACCGGCTCCGTTATCAGTGCCGTCAATGCCGTCGGCTCCGCCACCGCTACCATCGCCGCCTTCACCCATCCCACCATCGCCTACCCTATCGCCAAAGACGCCACCGTTGCCCAGGAAGCAGTCACCATCTCCAGGGACACCATCATCGCCCACCCCAGTCCCGAACAGCAGCATGGTTAACCGACTCAAGTACAAAGGCATCGAGATCCCTCTGCCAAAAGTATCGACATCGAAGACTTCCAAATAGTAACCGTCAAGCAGATCACCTCTGGACGTCTGGTATAATACCTGTTCATGTTTAACCCGTTGGTGTACCTGCGCGAGGTGTTGACCGAACTGCGCCAGGTAACCTGGCCCACACCTCGGCAAACAACCAACAAAACACTGCTGGTGATCGTGGTCAGCACGGTCATCGCCCTGTACATAGCAGTACTCGATGCGGCCATTCAGCGGGCCATCGGCTTTCTGATTCAGTGAGCAACGTCAGACCGCGATAACTAAAAAACTAAAAGTAAAGCAACATCACCATGGCAGATCAAGTCGCGCCCAGCAGCACTGATACCACTGACACCAATGTTACCGCCCGGCCGGCCGGCAGCGTTCCGGAGGTACCAGAGGTCCAGGAAGTCCAAGTAGACTCGCCAAATGTCATCCGCGTCTCTGATAGCGACAATCCGAAAGCCAAGTGGTACGTGGTCCATACTTACTCTGGTCATGAAAACAAAGTAGCCGAAACGCTCAAGCAGCGCGCCGAAACGCTGGGCTTGACTGACAAAATTATCGCCGTGCTGATCCCCACCCAAGAGAAAATTCAGATCAAGCGCGGTCAGCGCAAGACCGTCCAGACCAAGATCTTTCCCGGCTACATGCTGGTCCAGGTGGAGCTGACCGACGACGCCTGGCTGGCGGTCAGGACCACTCAGGGCGTGACCGGCTTCGTGGGCGTGGGCAACAAGCCCACCCAACTGCCCAAGCACGAGATCGAGGCCATCAAGAAGTACATGACCCAAGCCGCTCCTCAATACAAGGCCGAGTTTACCGAAGGCGAGGCGGTCAAGATCACCGACGGCCCGTTCAACGACTTCCTGGGTACCGTCAGCAATATCAACGAAGAAAAAGGTGCCGTCGAGGTGCTAGTTAGCATTTTTGGTCGGGAAACGCCGGTCGAGCTCGACTTTTTGCAAGTCCAGAAAGTTGGCGAATAGAGGTAGATCGGCGAGCAGTCGCCACCGCACCGTCATGGCAAAAAAGATCGCCACTGTCCTCAAGCTGAACTTACCGGCCGGCGCCGCTACCCCGGCCCCGCCAGTCGGTCCCATCCTGGGCCAAGCTGGTATCAACATGATGGAGTTCATCAGGCAGTACAATGACCTGACCGCCGACAAAAAAGGCCAGCTTATCCCGGCCGAGCTGACGGTCTACCAGGACCGGTCATTCAGCTTTGTCCTTAAACTGCCGCCGGTCTCGGCTTTGATCAAGCAGACGCTCAAGCTCAAAAAAGGCAGTGCCGGGGCGGGGCGCGAGCCGGTTGGCGAGCTCACTTCGGACCAGCTCAAAGAAATTGCCCAGAAAAAACTGCCCGATCTCAACACTACCGACCTGGACCAGGCCGTTAAGATCGTGGCCGGCACCGCCCAGAGCATGGGCGTGACGATCGCCAAGTAACCAAGTAGTAAAGTATCCAGAAAAGTCATGGGCTCACAACGCAACGTTGATAAATCAATGCCGGCCGACTCGATTAAAGTAGTCAAGTCGCCTGGCGAAGCGGCGCTGACCAAGCTGGAGCAGGAAGGCGCGGGCGAGGGAGCGGTTGGGGACTCAGACCAGGGAGCGGACAGGGGTGCTAACGAGAGCACAGCAGTCACCAGTCAGACTGGCGCGCGGCCGGCCGGCCGGCCGAAGAAGCGCCGCCAGCGCAGTGCCAAGTACCAACTGGTTCGCTCTCAACTAGACCGGACTAAGACGTACGATCCTTTCGCGGCAGTGGAGCTTGTCAAGCGCTTGTCCTACTCGGGTTTCGACGGCAGTGTCGAGGCACATCTGGTACTCAACGACAGCAAGCTCAAGGCCGACGTCAAGTTCCCCCACTCTACCGGTCAACAGCTGAAAGTTGCTATCGCCAGTGACGAGGTGGTCGAGCAGATCGCCGCCGGCAGTACTGACTTCGATGTACTGTTGAGTACTCCGGAGTTCATGCCCAAGCTCACCAAACACGCCCGGCTACTCGGCCCCAAAGGGCTGATGCCCAACCCTAAAAATGGCACCCTTACCGATGATCCCGCCGCCGCCAAACAGGCGCTCGCGGCCGGCCGGCTGACCCTGCAGACAGAGAAAAAAGCGCCGCTGATACACGTTGTCATCGGCAAGACATCGATGGATACCAAACAGTTAGTCGAGAACCTCAAGGCTCTGCTGGTTGCCCTAAAAGGCAAAGTAATCAAGCTCAGCCTGTCCGCCAGTATGAGCCCGGGCGTGCGGGTGGCGACTGAAGAGTAGTTGCCGAGTATCGTTCGGTCCCCTAGGGAATAATTTCTTTGGGGGTGTTTTTTTGGCGCGCATTTTCAGTGTGTCATTAGTGTGCCGTTAGTGTGTCATTAGTGGGCCGTTTTGGCCCACGCTTTAAGTGAATGTTTTTTAGATATGCCAAGAAAATATTGCCAACTGGAAGAAACGTAAAAAATAAAAGCACCTGAGAACTGGGAGATGCCAGTCACTTCCCCAACTAGTAGTAGCAACCTGCTAATGGGTAACGTTTGCAGTCCTGATCAACTCAGCTTTCGCAACCTCAATCAACTCCGCCTTCAGGCACAATTTCCGGAGAGGCGCTCAAGTCCGGCGGCGGCGCGGTGGGCAGGCCTTGCAAGCTACCGTTGAACCGCTGCGGCTCGGCGCTGAAAGTTGACCCAAAACTGCACACCGGCTCACACTGCTCGGTACAGACCTCGGCCTGAGGGTCATGGCGGCAAGCCGAAGCGCACGACTGGAACGATCCGCCTAAATCATCGCAGGCTTGGCTGTCGACGTGTTCGCACTCATTGAACTCGGACAGCCAGGTTCCGCCCCGTTGTTGGCAACGCTCTGCCAGCTGATCTTGTTCGGCCGGCGGCCGGCCCAAAGAAACGGCCAAGACGGTGCCGAGGATAGCTACACCGACCGCCAGCACTATCACTGCAGTTTGAGCTGGGACGGAGAGATTTTTGATCATGGTGATACTCTACTTTTTTACTGACTACAGAGCGCTTGCCCCCCCCTTACCACTGTTCACCCAGCTCGCCGTCGGGCGATTTCCTCGAGAACCTGGTCCTGGAACTCCTCGAGCTTGACCGTTTGTTGGCGGCCGGCGCGGTCGCGGACCGCCACCTGTCCGGCAGCAGCCTCCTTCTCGCCCACCACCAGCATGTACGGCACTTTCTCTAGTTGGGCGCGGCGAACCTTGGCCGGCAGGGGCTCGGCGCGGTCGTCGAGCTCGGCGCGTACCCCCGCGCCGCCCAACCGAGCCATCACTTGGCCAGCATACTCAAGGTGCTTGTCGGAGACCGGCAACACCTTGACCTGAACGGGCGCCAGCCAGGTAGGAAAGGCGCCGGCATAGTGCTCGATCAAAAACGCCAAGAAGCGCTCGTGGACCGACAGTGGCGCCCGATGAATCACGAAGACGTCGTGGTCTTTGCGGCCGCGCTCGTCTATGTAGTAGAGATCAAAGCGGCCTTTGGCAAAGAAGTCAAGTTGGATAGTCGACATCGTCTCCTCGCGGCCCACCACCGAACTAAACTGAACGTCTACTTTCGGCCCGTAAAAAGCCGCCTCGTCCGCCGCTTCCTCAAACTTGACACCCATCTCCTCGAGCACTTCTCGGATGACGCTCTCGGTGTACTGCCAGTTATCCGGCTCGTTGATGTACTTGTCGGTGTGAGCAGGGTCCCACTTGGACAGCCGGAACCAGTAGTCATCCAGCCCAAACAGCTCGAAGTAGCGCTGGGTCAGCTCCAGCACCGCCCGAAACTCCGCTTTGATCTGGTCTCGGCGGCAGTAAATGTGAGCGTCGTTCATGGCCATGCCCCGAACGCGCAGCAGGCCGGCCAGCGTACCGGACAGCTCGTTGCGGTAGCAGGTGCCGTACTCGGCCAGCCGCAGCGGTAGGTCGCGGTAGCTGCGCGGCTGGTATTGGTAGATGCGATGGTGATGGGGACAGTTCATCGCCTTGAGGTAGTAGGCACCGTCGTCCATC
>PFDK01000002.1 GCA_002772645.1 Candidatus Pacebacteria bacterium CG10_big_fil_rev_8_21_14_0_10_56_10
CTTCATCGTGGTGATGGACAACGAGCGCGACAATCTTCCCGGGCTCAACGAGCTGCTCATTAACGAGTACATCCCCAACCGCCAGTTCGACCACTTTATTCTGTGGAGAAAACAGTCGGCGGTGGCGCCGATTTAGGGGCTGTACCTGGTGTTGTCTCGCCCGTCATCGAGACCGCCTTCGCAAAGCACCGTCACTATCGCCAACTTAAGGGCGTTTTTGGCGCTGTGGCGCTCACCAACTTAAGAGCGTCTTTGGTACTGTCGTGCTCAATGCCGCTATAATGAGGCCATGATAGCCGGGATCCTCAAACAACGCTGGTGGATCGTACCCCAACCCGTCAAAGTGCCCTTCCTGATCTCGTTCCTGGAAGCGCTGGTGGCGGCGCTGGTGTTTGCCAGTGTTTTTCTCCAGCTCCAGCCGGTGGTGCCGCTGTTCTATAGTCTGGCCCAAGCGGCCGGTCAGCTGGTCCCCAAGATTTGGTTGGGCCTGCTGCCTACTTTGAGCATCACTATCAGCATCTCTCACCTGATTATCACTCACGCCATGCGTCACTATGACCAGATACTGTTGCGATTGTTCGCCTGGACCACCGTCGTTGTCCAGACACTGCTGCTGGCCACTCTGTTGCGGATTATCCTGATTGTGACCTAGAACTGAAAAAACCTTTGAAGAATACCAAAATTATGAACGAAAGAACCCTAAAGAGACCTAGCAAGTAAGTCCCAACCAGATGACAGCCCCGATACTAGCTACCATCCCTCCCGCCGGATGACAGTCCTGGCCCTGATCGTAGCCGCTGCTGTCAGCGGACTGGTGGCACCGTTAGTCATCAAGTGGTACCGCGCCCAAGGCTGGATCGACGATCCCCTTGACCGGCGCCATCCCAAAACCACTCACCTGGCGGCAGTGCCCCGAGGCGGGGGAGTGGTAGTGTTTCTGGGCTTGTTGGTCACCAGCCTGCTGTTTCTGGAGTTCGACCGCAGTTTGCTCCATATTCTGGCCGGCGCCGGCCTGCTGACGGTGGTAGGTTGGCTGGACGACGTCTACGACATCCACCCCAAGTGGCGGCTGCTGGCCGGGCTGGCGGCCGGCTTGATCGTGGTCGGGGCCGGCATCGGCATCGCCTACGTCACCAATCCGCTGGGGCCCGGCGTCATCCACTTGGACCAGCCCCGGGCCACCCTGGAACTGCTGGGCGAGACCCGCCAAATCTGGCTCTTGAGCAATCTCTTTGCCCTGCTGTTTATAGTCTGGAACATGAACATCATCAACTGGGCCTCGGGGCTGGACGGCCAGATGCCGGGGTTGGTGGTGGTAGCGGCCGTGTTCATCGGCATCCTCTCGTACCGGTTCATCGACGACCCCACCCAGTTCAACACCGCCACCTTTAGCTTCATGGTGGCCGGCGCCTACTTAGGGCTACTGGCCTGGAACTGGTACCCCCAAAAAATGATGCCCGGTTACGGCGGCGGCTCGCTGGCGGGCTACCTATTGGCGGTCTTGGCCATCATTTCCGGCGCCAAAGTAGCTACCGTTTTCATGGTGCTGGCGGTGCCGACCGCCGACGCGGCCTTCACGGTCACCCGCCGCCTGCTGGCCGGCAAGTCTCCCTTGTGGGGTGATCGCGGCCATTTGCATCACAAACTGCTCGATGTGTGGGGCTGGAGCAAGCGGCAGATCGCGGTGTTTTACTGGCTGACAGCGGCGGTGATGGGTTTGCTCTCGCTTGGCTTGAGCACATGGGGTAAGATCCTAACAGTAGTGCTGGCGATGGGCCTGGTCTTTGCCATCCTGATCGCCAGCAAGCTCAAACAGCTCAAGACAGGCTCGGCGTGATAACTGCCATTTCCAACAACACCTTGTTCCTGGTCCTCAAGTCGGCCCGCCCTCGACAGTGGATCAAGAACTTAACCATGTACGCGGCCCTGGTTTTCTCCGGCCTGTTCTTCTTCGCGCCGGCCAGCGGCGTGCCCCACTTCGTGACCGTCACCGGGGCATTTTTGTTGTTTAACTTCCTAACGTCCGCCCTGTACATCATCAACGACATCCTGGACATCCGGGCTGACCGCAATCATCCTTTCAAGAGCAAGCGGCCGATCGCTTCGGGCAGGTTGCCTATCCCAGTAGCAATTTTTGCGGCCGTTTCCTTTTTGGCGATCGTTTTTTTGGGATCGTTCTGGCTGAGCGGTTTCTTTCGATTGGCGGTGCTGGGCTACTTTCTACTGCAAGTACTTTATAGCAAAGTTACTAAGCATGTCCCTATTCTGGACGTGATGTCCATCGCCGGCGGCTTTGTACTGCGCATCTACGCCGGTGCTTTGGTGGTCAACCTCCACATGAGCGTCTGGTTTTTACTGACCGTGCTGTCGGCCTCACTGTTCCTGGCGGTCGCTAAACGGCAGAGCGAGCGTACCCTGCTGCGCGAACACCTCGGCGAAACTCGGACTACCCTGCGCCACTACTCCCAGCGCTTGCTAGATCAGTACACCGGCATGTTTGCCAACGCCACTTGGCTAACTTACTCGCTTTTTACGTTCCAGCACCAGTTTGTGGGACCGCGGACCAAGTTTACCGAGCTGGTGGTCAGTCTGCCGCAAACACTCCAGTCACAAAAGTTACTAATGGTCACTATCCCGCTGGTCATTTTCGGGGTGATGCGCTACCTCCAACTGGTGTACGAGAACGATCAGGGCGAGGCTCCAGAAGTCATTATTCTCAAGGACAAAGCTATCTTGTCCACGGTGTTTGCCTTGGCGATCAGTGTAATGGTGATCATCTACGTCATTGGATAAAACTGTTGGGGCTGGCGTGAAAATTATCTATAAATAGACTTAACGATAGGTTTTAGCATGGCGCGGCGGACAAACTTATCAGCTAGGTTAAGTCGATGGTGGCGGGCCGAGCTATTAGCCCATTCAAGTCGATGGTGGCAAGTAGCGGCGCTGGTTGGCATTCTGCTGTTCGCTTTAGTCACCCGACTGTGGCGGCTCCACCTGCCCGAGCGCTATATTTTTGACGAGGTCTACCACGCGGCGACTGCCAAGCTGGTGGCGGCCGGTGATCCCCAAGCTTATGAGTGGTGGGCGCCGCGGCCGGAGCCGGGCGCGGCGGTTGACTGGCTTCATCCGCCGCTGGCCAAGTACACTCAGGCAACGGCCATGCGGCTGGTGGGCCAGACCAGTTTTGGATGGCGGCTCAGTTCGGCGCTGTTTGGGGTAGGAGTGATCGGCCTGGTGTACTTGCTGGGCCGCGACACTTTAGGCGTCAGGGTAGGCCTGCTGGCGGCGGCGCTGGCCAGCTTGGACGGCCTGCTGCTGGTCCAGTCGCGGCTGGCCATGAACGATATTCACGTCACTTTTTTCATTCTGCTGACGCTGTGGCTGTACTGGCGTTTCCGTCAGACTTTGTCCGTCACCGACTTGGTACTGACCGGAGTGGCGGCGGGACTGGCGATAGCCAGCAAGTGGTCGGGCGTGTTTGGGCTGGTGGTGGTGGGGCTGTTTGAAGTCTGGCGGCTGGTTAGGGATAGTCGCGGAGGGCTGGCAGGCGGCCAGCTGGTGGGTAGGCTGCGCCGGGCCGGGCTGGCAGTGGCAGCCCTGGTGATTATGCCGGCAGTGGTCTATGTGGCCAGCTTCAGCCAGATGTTTCTTCAGGGTAAAACTCTACTCTGCCCGTCTCAATCTCGTTCAACTCTGGGTAGCCCAACCGTGTTGCTGACCGGCAGTTGTTACCAGCGACGTCTCAGCCTGGGCCCGCTGCGGCTGGCGAGGTTGTCCCACTTTGGCGAGCTCCATTATCAAATTTGGCAGTACCAAACCAACCTGACGGCCACTCATCCCTACCAGTCACGGCCGTGGCAGTGGTTCCTTAACTTGCGGCCGGTGTGGTACTCGGTAGAGCGGCCCAGTGCTGGCAGTCTAGGCCAACCCGGAACGGTCAGCAACATCTATGCCTTGGGAAACCCAGTGGTGTTGTGGCTGGGCGCGACGGCCGCTTTAGGGAGCGGCGGCTGGCTGACGATGGGCTGGCTAGATCGGCTAAAAGCCCGCGGCCCTACCGGCCGGGCCGGTGCCGCCCACCCTCAGCTGGTGCCACTAACCTTTATTTTAATCAGCTACCTGGCGGTGTGGCTGCCGTGGTCTCTCTCGCCCCGGATCATGTTCTTTTACCACTACACTCCGGCCGTGCCGCTGCTAACCCTGCTGTTGGCCTGGGCAGTTCTTGAGCTTAGTCGGCTCCACCGGCCGGCCACCAGCTGGTTAGTGCTGGCGGTGCTCGGCTTGAGCTTGACGGCGTTCGTCCTGTTCCTGCCGCACTGGACTGGCTGGCCAGTGCCCGTTTGGTGGGCGGACGCTGTCTACTTTGCCTTGCCTAGTTGGCGCTGACCGGCGGCAGTTCTTCCAAAAACTTGAGGCTGTTGATCTCTGCCACCAGCTCGGTGATCAGCCGCCGCAACTCGGCCACATCCTCGTCAAGCAGCTCAAACCGATGGCTGACTATCTTGCCGGCGGCGGTAGGCTCTACAAACTGGAACTCTCCTTGGGTAACGGTGGGCTTAAAACTGCGGTCCAGTTGGGCTAACAGCTTGTAGAACAACAGTTGGCGCTTTAATCGGCCGCGGACCGCTACCGGCAGCTCCAGCTCGCGCTCGGACAACGTAGAGAGCGCTCGGCCGTTTATCTTGTTTACTGAGCTGATCTTGCCGGTCTTGTAGTCGATCACCTTGACAGTTTGGGACGGTGGGCCCACCCAGTCGATCCGGTCAATTTTACCGAGCAAGGGAATGTCTCCCAGGTAAGCCTTGCTCCAGCCGCTACCAACTAAGCGCTCCACCTCCAGCGGTTTGGCGCCGTCCGCTTGGTGGTGGCGCACGAAAGCTGTTAGTGCCTGGCGGCCAAGCTCCAGCCGGCGGTGGAGAGTGTCGTCGGTCATCAGCTCGCGCCTCAATCTCTCAGCGAACACTGCCAACGTCTCTTCTAAAGACAGCGGGCCTTTGCCGGCCGTCACCGGTCGGTAGTGCGCTTCCAGAGCGGCGTGAACGGCGGTGCCGAACGCCAAGTGATCGGGTATGGCCCGCGGTGTCCTGAGCAGGTACTGGTCGATGAACTTCTGCGGGTCCTCCAAGTAAGCGTTGAGAGCGCTGACCGAGTAGCGAAACGTTTCCAGCTGCTGACGGTAGAAGGTTTTAATGTCGTCGTCGGGGCGGAGCGGCGGCGGGGTGAGCAGTCGTTCCAGCTGGGCAGCCTGGTCTTTGGCCAGTTGGTCCAGTTGGTCCTGGTCTATGCTGACGGCCAAGTCTGCCAGCTCGGTGACGAACATGCTCGGCACCGTTGGCTTGGACCGGTCGGTAGAGATAATAGACTGGGGGTACGTCACTACTACTTGGCGGCTGGCCCTGGTCAGCGCTACGTAGAACAACCGCCGCTCGTCCTCGTTGCGCTCTTTGTCGGACAGGTCGGTGTACTTGAGCACTCCGGGCGGGAGCGGCAGCAGTTGCCGGGGGCGGCGATTACCCCACTTGCCGTCGTAGGCGTGGACAACAAAGACATACTCCCACTCCTGGCCTTTAGCTTTGTGAACGGTAGATAGGTGGACAGCGCCGCGGCGAATATTAAGATCCTCGGCAGCCAGGCTCAATCGGTGGTCGAGCATCGTCTCCACCGTAGCCAGAAAGTCGTCCAGTCGGAAGCCGCGCCGAGCAGCCGCCAACGCTTTGACTTGCCGAAACAAGCTGTGCAGGGCAGTCAACAGCTCTAGCTGGTTTGGCTGGAGCTTCAAGCCACTCAAAAAACCGCTATCGGCCACTACCCGCTCAAACCACTCGGGAAAGGTCAGCCGACTATCCAACACCGCCCAGTCACCCAACTGGTCGTAGACAACCTTAGCTTGGGCAAACTCCGGCTCGGTCAGGCCCAGCTCGCCGGCCAGTTCGGCCTGGGCTGGGTAACCGGCGGCCAAGATGTCGCCCAGTGACCGTTTGGCTCGACCGGCTAACCGGGCCAGTCGCAGGACTGTCACCGGCTCCACCCCCAACCAGTCGTACATCAAGACGTGGCGCAAGTTATCAAACTGCTGACCGCTCTTGAGCGCGGCTACTGCTCGGAACAGCTCCAGCAGCTGCTCGATGAGCGGCACCGTCAGTACGTTCTGGCCGCCATCGAGCTGGTACGGAACTTCCCAGCGGTCAAAAATATCCTGCAGCAGTTCCGCGTCTGCGTTGTGGGGGAACAGGACGGCAATCTGCTCTGGTCCTACCCCTTTGGCCAGCAGCTCTCTTATCCGTTCGGCTACGAACGTCACCTCCAACGTTTGGGACGGCAGCGCCGCCACCTCGACTTTGCCCTGGCGGCGGTAAACGGCCTTGATCGGCTCACCCAGCTCAGTGACTAACTGCTCGACCAACCACGGCCGAGACTCCAGCCGCGGCCGGCTGGTGTTGTGGCCAATCAAGCGGTGAGCAGCCCGGTAGACGCTGGTGGGACAGCGATAGCCGCGGTCCAGAGTAATGATGTTGGTTTGAGGATAGCGATCGATAAACGTCAGAGCATTCTCGAACGACGCGCCCTGGAACCTAAAAATCGACTGGTGCGGGTCGCCCACCACGAAAACGTTGGCGCCCTCGCCCCAATACTCAGCCAGCACGTCCACCACTCTGTTCTGAGCGGCATTAGTATCCTGGTACTCGTCCACCAAAAAATAATGGAGCTGTTCCTGGTACTGGCGCAGCAGGGCGGGCTGGGACCCGAATGCTCGCACCACCAGGCTAATCATGTCTTCATAGTCGTAGCGGCCCCGCTCGGCGATCAGCTGCTGGTAGCGTCGGTACACCTCGATAAGCTCGATGTTCTTGGCCAGCTCGTTCTCCAGCTTGTCAAGATCGGTCTTTTTTACTGGCAGTGGCCGTTCTTTCCGGCTTTTAGCTTGCTGGTAGAGCGATCGTGTCTCGGCCACTCGGCGACTCTCCTGGTCAACTATCAGCCGAAAATCTTCCGGCCCGATGTTCTCGTTCTTGAGGTTTGCCAGCGCCCCGGTAATATCCTTGACATACAGCAACGGCTGGTTGAGCGGTTTGATGGCCTCCAGCTCCAGCTCGGTCAGTATCTGTTCTACTAAGTTGAATCTTTCCAGTTCAGACAGTGACTGACTGTCGCGGTTGATGCTGAAGTGCTCGGGATGGTTGCGGATAACGTGACTGCAAAAAGCGTGAAAGGTGTCGATCTGGACGTAATAGCCGGTGGACCCGATCATCTCCACCAGCCGCTGGCGCATGTTAGCGGCGGCCGCTTCGGTAAACGTCAGCGCCAGCACCGAGCTGGGGTTGGTGTCCGTCTTGACTAAAATGTTGGCAATTCGAGCGGCCAGTACCTGGGTCTTGCCGGTACCGGGGCCGGCGATCACCATCACCGGGCCTTCGATGGCGTCCACAGCCTGCCGTTGGCGCGAGTTTAAGTAGTTGTAAGTATCGGCGAATGACTGGCGGGGCCGGGCGGTCATGGGCTCTAGTATACATCTGCCCAGCAGGCAGTCAGGCCGAGAGGACTCGAACCTCCGATCTCCGGACCCCCAGCCCGGCGCTTTAGCCATCTAAGCTACGGCCTGTCTTGACTACTTGCCCCAGCGCTTCGTCAGGCGTCACCCTGCCAGAATATTGTATCAGCTGTGCCGACCGGTCACTGGGCGCCCGCCCAAGCTTCTTGTAAGAATTCCCTATTACACTAGACAATAACATAGAGTACTATGGGGCTGTTTCCAGCCTAACCGGACAACTTTTACGTTGATGAGCACCGAAAGGAGCACAATGGCCAAGCCCACCAACAAAAACGACACCACCACCAAGACCAAGAATGCCGCCCAGGATGACCGGGCCAGCGGTCGTTCCCAAGCAGTCGAGATCGCCATGCAGCAGATCGAGAAACAGCACGGCAAGGGCTCGATCATGAAAATGGGCGACTCGCTCCGGGACATGGCCAGCATCCCAACCATTTCTACCGGCTCGCTGTCGCTCAACATCGCCCTGGGCATCGGCGGATTTCCCAAGGGACGGATAGTCGAGATCTACGGTCCCGAAGCATCGGGTAAGACCACTTTGTGCCTGCACGCTATTGCCGCCATCCAAGAGAACGGTGGCACGGCCGCTTTCATCGATGTTGAGCACTCTCTCGATCCGGGCCGGGCCGCCAAGATCGGCGTCAACCTTGACGAGTTGCTGATCTCCCAACCCGACTACGGCGAGCAAGCACTGGAGATCACTGAAACGCTGATCCGCTCCGGCGGCGTCGACATCGTGGTGATCGACTCGGTGGCCGCTCTAACTCCCAAGAGCGAGATCGAGGGCGAGATGGGAGACGCCCAGATGGGCGTCCAAGCCAGGCTGATGTCACAAGCCATGCGTAAGCTGACCGCCGCCATCAGCAAGACAAACACTTTGATGATCTTCACTAACCAAATCCGTCACAAGATTGGGGTAATGTTCGGCAGTCCCGAGACAACGGCCGGCGGTAACGCCCTTAAATTCTATGCCTCGCTGAGGCTCGACATCCGCAAGATCGGCAACATTCAGGAGGGTGACCAAATCGTGGGCAGTCGGCACCGAGTGCGCGTCAAGAAGAACAAAATGGCGCCGCCTTTCAAGACCGCCGAGTTTGACATGGACGATAACGGTATTTCTCGGGTCGGCGACGTCATCGACATCGGCGTCTTTCACGGCATCCTAGAGAGATCAGGCAGTTTCTATAAATATCAAGGCGATGTCTTGGCCCAAGGCAGGGAGGCCAGCAAAGAACGGCTCACAGACCAGCCTAAACTGCTCAAAGAGATCGAAAAAGAAATCTGGAAAAAGATCCAAAACTTGCCGGTCTGACCAGTAGCTTGGCCGATGGCAGAGCAGTAAGTTGAAATGGTAATTCTGATTGATAGATAGGGCAAAATTCAATTGTCCAGGGGGTGTTTTGTTGATTGACTCAACACGGGGCGAGCCGTACAATACGGCAGCAGTAATAGTGAAGTAATCATAGTAAGTAACCAATCACTACCACCACCTGACAAAGTATCGACACGCAGTAGAGAACTTCATGCAGCGAACCACTCAGCAAATCGCCAGACATGCGTCCCGAGCCTCGGGACTCTCGCCTTTAGTCGTACCGACGCTCCGGCCATAGCGCCCTGAGCACAACTTTGTCAGCCCATTGACGGTGGTAGGGATTGAGCCACTCTAAGCTCAAGCCGAGACGTTAAGTGGCTCAATAGAATGGACGGTATGTCATTTTTTAACAACCTATCAACCCTTTTCGACCAGGAAGTAGTCAAGGCGCCGGTCCGCGCTCGGGGCCGGGCCGGCAAGACCGGTGGCCCTAAGCGCCACTCGGTTGGGGGTCGTTCCGCCCAGAGACCAATCGTCAAGCCAGTTGCTCGCCCAACTGCTCGCCCAGCCGGCAAACCGGCCCCCAAACCCGGCCCCAATGGTCCCGTTGACCGCCACAGCCACCACGGCCCGGCCGTAGCCGATCATAACCTAGTCCGGGAAGCCCAGGCCAAAGCCCGGGAGATCATCATCGAAGCTAAAGATGAAGCCCTGCTGATCCGTGCCGAGTCGGAAAAACAACAGCGGCAGCTGGTCACCAGCTTGGAAGAACAACAGCGCGAGCTCAATCGTCGGCTCGACAAGATCGACGTTCGTTTGACCCAGCTCGATTCCAGAGAAGAACAGCTCGATGTCAGCGGCAAGGAGCTTGAAAAAAAACGCCAGCAAATCGAGGCTAACCACCAACAGCTGCTCTCCCAACTGGAGAAGGTAGCCGAGATGACGCGTGACGAGGCTCGGCAACAGCTGCTCGATTCCGTCGAACAGCGCCTCGGCCAACAAATGGCCCAGCTAGTCAAACAACGGGAAGAAGAAGCTCGCCAGCAGGCCGACCAGCGCGTCCAGGAAATCCTGGTCGATGCCATGAAGCACGGTGCTACCGACTACGTGGCCGAGTACACCATCTCTACCGTCAACTTACCGTCTGAGGAAGCCAAGGGCAAGATCATTGGTAAGGCCGGCCGCAACATCAACGCCTTCGAAAAGATTACCGGCGTTGACATCGACCTCGACACCTCCCCTACTGAGGTCAGGCTGTCATGTTTTGATCCGATCCGCCGGGAAATTGCCCGGATCTCGCTGGAACGACTGATCAAGGACGGCCGGATCCAACCTACTCGCATCGAGGAGGTGGTAGCCAAAGTTGCCAAAGAGATCGACAAAATCACCTTGGAAGCAGGCAGGCAGCTCTGTCATCAAGTAGGCGTGTACAACCTGCCGACCGAGCTAATGAGCATGCTTGGTAAGTTCAAGTACCGCTTCTCGTACGGCCAGAACCTGATCGCCCACACCTTGGAAGAGACCAAGATCGGCATCAAGCTGGCCCATGAGCTCAAAGCCGACGTCAACATCGTCAAGTTGGGCTGTTTGCTCCACGACATCGGCAAAGTCTCGGACGACGAAGAGGGCAGTCACGTCGAGCTGGGGGTCAAGATTGCCAAGAAGTTCAACATGCCTCAAGCGGTGGTCGATGCCATCGCTCAGCATCACGAGGACGAGCCGTTCAGCGGAGTTGAACAAATGATTGTCTACATCGCTGACGCGGTTTCTGGGGCGCGGCCGGGAGCGCGGTACGAAAACTATGAAGAGTACGTTACACGGCTCCAGAAACTCGAAGAGATCGCCAAGCGGCACGCCGGCGTCCGCCAGGCGTACGCCATCCAGGCCGGCCGGGAGATCCGGGTTCTGCTCGACCCCGAGCAGTCCAAGGACAACGACGTGATGGTCTTGGCCACCAAAATCCGCGACGAGGTCAAAGAGCAAGTCACTTACCCGGGCACGGTCACGGTCAACGTCTCCCGCGAGACTCGCGGCCAACAGGTGGCCGGCTAGCCGGCATAGTACAATAGCTTGGCGGGCACGCAAATCGGGTACGCAAATCATGAGAGAGATACTGTTGATCGCTCAGATCGTGCTGGCAGTGGTGATCACCGCCAGCGTGTTGCTTCAGTCACAAGGCTCCGGGTTGGGAGCCGCCTGGGGCGGGGGTGGCGAAACCTACCACACCAAGCGCGGCCTGGAAAAAGTCTTGATGTACCTAACAATCATCAGCATCATTTTGTTTGTGTTCGTGTCGCTCGGTTTTTTCTTAATCTAGAACCTACTCGATAAGTATATTTATAGATGGGATGAGAAAGTACTACTGGTACTTCACTGCCTACGCCCGCAAGCACGGTCTGGTGCTGGTAGCGTCGGTGGTGTTGGCGGTGGTGCTGTTCTCGCTGGTCATCCCCACGGTGGTCAGCGCCCTGGAACGCAAGCCTCATCGGTATGTGGGCCTGATCGGCAGCTTCAGTTTGGCCACGCTGCCGCCGGAAGTAACTCAATTGATCAGCTCAGGGCTAACCAAGACCGAGCCCGACGGTTCGGTCAAGCCGGTGGTAGCCGAGCGCTGGAGCATCGAAGACGATGCCAAAACCTATCGCTTTCTGATCAAAGACAACTTAACTTGGCAAGACGGCCAGCCTTTGTCGCCCAGCGACATTAACCACAACTTAAGCGACGTCGAGATCATCACCACCGAGGAGGACATTGTCTTTAAACTCCCGGCTTCGTTCGCCCCATTCCCGACGGTAGTCTCAAAGCCGTTGGTCCGGCTTGTCGAGCAACGGCAGTTTATGTTTGGCAGCCGGCCAATGCCGGTGGGGTTAGGGTTGTACCGGATCACTGACTACCGGGAACGCGACCAGCGGCTGGAGTCACTCAGCCTTGATTCTCCTCAAGAGCGGGTGACCGTTCGCTTTTACTTAACAGAGAGTGACGCGGTGCTGGCGTTCAAACACGGAGAGGTTGATGAGCTGTCCGACATTACCGACCCTCAAGACCTAACCGAGTGGAGCTCGACCAAAGTTGACCGGCAACTGAGGACCGACCGATATCTGGCTGCTTTTTTTAACAACGACTCGCCGCTGTTCACCAAAAACGTCCGCCAGGCGCTATCTTACGCCCTCCGGAAACCTCAGGACGAGCGGCGGGCAGTAGGGCCGATCAACCCTCGGTCCTGGGCTTATTTAGAGGGAGGCAGGGCGTACGAGTACGATTCGGAGCGCGGCTTGGAGCGACTGTTTGACGGACTGCCTACTCAGCCGCTTGAGTTTACGCTGACCACCATTCCTTCTTTCCAGCAACAGGCAGACCAGCTCAAACAGCAATGGGAAGAGTTTGGCCGACTGGCGGTCGAGCGCTGCGGTAAGACGGCTGACATCGATGACAAAGACAGTTGTCAAAACTTGAACATCAGCGTCACAGTCCGGGTGCAGAACTTTCCCGATACTACTAACTACGACGTGCTACTGATCGGCCAGGAAATCCCACCCGATCCCGACCAGTACGGCTTGTGGCACTCAGAACAAAGCAGTAACTTCACCGGCTATAAAAACACCCGGATCGACGCTTTGCTAGAAAAGGGGCGGGTGACGACCAACCGCACCGAGCGCAAAGCGCTCTACCAAGAGTTTCAGCAGTTTTTCCTGGAGGACGCGCCGGCTGTCTTCCTGGAACACCTGACTAGTATCTCGGTAAAACGGCGGTAATTCTTCAGGACAAAGCTCGAACCCGGTTATGCAACTCGAACTGCGCGGCACCACCACCCATTACCAACAGATCGGTGCCCACCAGCGGGTGTTGGTGCTGTTGCACGGCTGGGGCGGCAGCTGGCAGAGCTGGCATCCGGTAGTAGCCAGGCTGAGCGAGCGCTACCAGCTGGTCATTCCCGACTTGCCGGGATTTGGCGCTTCTCGGCTGAACGGCCAGGTCTGGTCATCAGCAGAGTACGCCAAGTGGCTGCGCCAGTTTGTCAATGAGGTACTGGCAACTCAAACCTTTAATCTGGTGGGCCACTCTTTTGGCGGCAAGATCGCCGCCTTGTACGCCGCCGGCGAAGGCGGCCAGCTCGGTTCCTTGGAGCGACTGGTGCTGGTGGGCGCGTCCGGTCTGCCCGATCCCTTGCCGCTGAGCTCCCGTCTTAAACAGGCGGTAGTGGCGGCCGTGCCGCATCCCCTCAAAGACCGACTGCCGACCCCTCTCAAAGAGCGGCTGCTGGCCACCGCCGGCCTGGCCACCGACTACCTGCGTGCTAATCAAGAACAACGGCTGGTGTTTCAGGAAATTTTTCGGGAGAACATTGCCCAGTCACTGGTCAAGATCGAGACGCCGACGCTGTTAGTCTGGGGCGGGCGCGACACCGAGACGCCGCCCCACCAAGGCAAACGGATGGCCCGATACCTCCCCCACGCGGAACTGGTGGTGCTGACCGAGGCTGGGCACTTTCCGTTTGTCGACCAACCACCGGCCTTTGTCAAAGCAGTAAGTAGCTTTGTGGGCTAGTTAGCTAGAGATTAGAACCTACAACCCGATCCGTACCATCACCATCAAGAGCATGACTACCCGCACCCTGTTAGCCGCCCTCCAACAACACGAGTACAACTGGCCACGCTTTAGCCAATGGTACCAGCGCCACCAAGGTCAGGACCCGCGAATCGAACCGGCGGACTGGACCGTCAAGCTGCGGCTGGTTAGCGCTATTAGCAGTACTTTATTTTTTGTACCCCAACTGGTGGCGCTGCGGCTGGCGCTGGGCCTGCTGGCGCCGGCTGAGGGAACGCTCCGCCAAGGATGGCAGACGCTGGCCCGGCTCAAGCTGGCCTGGTTGCGGCGGCGGGGGCTGGTGGTACTAGGCATCGCCGGCAGTTACGCCAAGACCTCGACTAAACACATTATGGCCTACTTACTGGAGGAGCAGTTGTCGGTCTGCGCCACTCCCAAGAGCATCAACACCCCGCTGGGAATATCTCAGGTTATTTGGCGACAGCTCAAGTCCGACCACCAGCTGTTGATCATCGAGCTGGGCGAGTACTACCAGGGCGACGTAGCCCAGCTGGCCGCTTTGGTGAGGCCTGATTACGGTGTTGTCACTCCGGTGGGCCGTCAGCACCTGGAGCGGATGGGGTCGCTGGACCAGGTGGCGGCCACTATCGGCGAGCTGGTGGAGTACTTTGCCGGCCGGCCGGACCGGCTGGCGGTCCACCAAGCCAATCGGGGCTGGTTCGGGGGTGAGGGCAGTCACGTCCAGAGTGACACCCATCCCGGGAAAGGCAGTCAATCGTACGTTTGGTATGGTGAGGGCGATGGTGATGTTGAGGGCGATGGTGATGTTGACAGCGGCAAGGCCGACGGAGACGGCGACGCCCCGCCTGACTGGACGGTGAACCGGCCGGAAGTCTCGGCACGCGGCACCGAGTTCGTGGTCCGCCAGGCTGCCGGCGAAAAGGACAACCGCGCCTCTCACAAGAGCTGGCAAGTATTTACTCCCCTCTATGGGGCACATCAAGCTATCAATACTTTGCCAAGTTTTTGGCTGGCTGGGCGGCTAGGACTGGACCAGGCCGCCGTGGCCAAGCGCTGCCGAACACTTCCCTACCTGGAGCGCCGCCACTACCCTACTTTTGCCGAAAACGAGGTGCTGATCCTGGACAACAGCTACAACACCAACCCTGATTCGTGGCCGGCGTCGCGCCGCCTATTGGAACAACTGCCGGCCGAGCGGCGGATCGTGATCACCGCCGGCTTCCTGGAGTTGGGTGATCAGGCTGAAACGCTCAACCGCCAGCTGGGCCGCGACTTGGCGGGAGTGGCTGAGTACCTGGGCTTGATCGAGACGCCGTGGGCGGACGCCATTTGCCAGGGTTTCACAGCGGCCGGCGGTCAGGCCAGCCACGTGGCTACCGCTGCCAACCAAGCTCAGCTTCTCGAGTCACTGCGTGCTACAATTATTCCCAAAAGCCTGATCTTGTTTGAAGGCGGCTGGCAGGAACAGTACGGCTAGCCGTCAGATGTCAGCACCGCTCCGTGCCAACCAAAAACAAAGCATGAAAACACTCGGTATCATTTTCGGTGGACCAGCCGTCGAGCACGAAGTCTCTATCATTACTGCTCTGCAGTTAATCAAACACCTTGATCCAAACAAGTACCGACCGGTGCCGATCTACGTTGACAAGGCCGGCCGGTGGTGGACCGGCGACCAGCTGACCGAGCTGGACTGGTACCGGCGTCAAGATTTGAGCAGTCCCAGCGGCGCCGAGCCGTTTTCCCTGTCCCTCAATCCCGGTGATAATGACCTGGACGCGGCCATCCTCAGCTTTCATGGCCGCTACGGCGAGGGTGGTTGGGTTCAGGGCGTACTGGAAGTAGCCCAAGTCCCTTACCAAGGCCCAGGCGTGACCGGGGCCGTAATCGCCTTCGATAAAATCGTCACCCGCCAGATCTTAGCCGCCGAGGGCATCAGCCAAACAGACTATATCTGGTTTACCGCCGAAGACTGGCAGCAGCGTCCCGCCGTTGTCACCGAGCAAGTAGCCCAGTTGGGATACCCGGTCTTCGTCAAGCCGGCCAATGGCGGCTCGACCATCGGTATCCAAAAAGTTGAAACCGAGGAGCAGCTGGCCGGCGTTATCCGGGGAACGCTCCAGTATGACCGGCGGATAATGCTTGAACAAGAGGTGGCCGACTGCATCGAGGTCAACGTAGCGGTGCTGGGCCTCGGTGACGAGGTGGCGGTCTCGGTGCCTGAACAGCCGCTCAAAAAAGACGAGTTGCTCAGCTTCGCGGACAAGTACCAACGCGGCGACGGTAAAAAAAGCGGCATGGCCAGCGCCAACCGCCGCATTCCCGCCCCCATCTCTGCCGACCAAACTCGGTCAGTCCAGGACCTGGCCAAGCGGCTGTTCAAAGTGTTTGACTTAAGCGGAGTGGTCAGGATAGACTTCTTCGTCAACCCCAGCACCGATGATGTTTACGTCACCGAGCTCAACACTATTCCCGGCAGTATGAGCTACTACTTGTGGCAAGCCAGCGATCTGGAGTACTCTGCCCTGATCGACAGGCTGGTTGACATAGCCGAGCGGCGGCGGGCCGACCAGGACAAGCTGGTCACCCAGTTCGAAAACAACTTACTGGAGACAAGCAAGGAGTAGTGACATTATCATGACCGCGTTCCCATCAGCGCCAAGCACATCTTCGGCAGCTGTTTTCAGAATGCGGCGGCACCTCTGGTTGCGACTAAGCCTGGTAGTGGTGACCGCGGTGGTCCTGGCCGCTTGCCGGCGGGCCGACGTTATTTCCGACGTCACCGAAAATGAAAGCCAGATCGACACCCAACAACTTGACCAAGTAGCCGAGAGCGACGATCTCTCTCGGCCACCGGAAAGGAGCCTCCGTTTGAATCCCGACCAACCTCCCCAACCCACCAATCAACCAGGCCTGCCACCAGCCGCCAACGATGACGCCGCCGCCCAGCTGGGCCAACAGCCCGTCAACGCCTCCCAAGCTGTGATGAGTACCAGCAAAGGCACAATTATATTCGAGCTGTTTACCGACCGAGCGCCACTGACTACAGCCAACTTTGCCAAGCTGGTCCGGGAAGGCTTTTACGACGGCATCAAGTTTCACCGGGTAATCGACGACTTTATGGCCCAAGCGGGCGATCCGCTGACCAGAGACGACTCACAACGGGACCGTTGGGGACAGGGCGGGCCCGGCTACACCATACCTGACGAGTTTCATCCTCAGCTGCGCCACGACTCGGCCGGTATCGTCTCGATGGCTAACCGCGGTCCCAATACCGGCGGCAGTCAGTTCTTCATCACCTACTCAGCTACACCGTGGCTGGACGACAAGCACGCCGTGTTCGGCAAAGTTATCCAAGGACTTGACGTGCTGGAAACAATCACCGTTGGTGATCAGATTATTGGGATAGAGCTGCGCTAGCAAAAAAGTAAACCAGCCGCTCAATTTGTCTCTTGCCAGATGATGGTGGGCCGCCTCATCCACTTG
>PFDK01000021.1 GCA_002772645.1 Candidatus Pacebacteria bacterium CG10_big_fil_rev_8_21_14_0_10_56_10
CCACAACAGTATTTTGTCATTATGAAGACTAGAAAATTACAGGATAAAGATCGATTAGCCATTGTTGAGATTAAAAAAAAACTGACAAAATAGTTGTCTATTAGCGTAACTTAGTGGTGATTTCTGTCAGTTTTTGTGGGTGACCGTGGACTCGAACCACGGACCTCAGTCTTATCAGGACTGCGCTCTAACCAGCTGAGCTAGTCACCCACGGTGTGTACCTTGGGCTAGATACATCCCGGTGAGACGTTCATTTTACCATGACTGCCAGGTCTGATTGCTCCCCCAGTATGAAAATAATCTTCAATCGTCCTCCCTCCCCAGACCGCCAGCTACCCCTGTCCCTGAGTGGTCACCACCAGCCGCTGGCCGTCGTAGTCGGCCTGGGCGGTCTGGCCGGCCGCGAGCTTGCCCTCGATAATCAGTCCCGACAGCTCGTCGAGCAGACTGTGCTGGATCAACCGTTTAAGTGGCCGGGCGCCAAACACCACGTCGAAACCGGCGGTGGCAAAGTGCTCGATGGCCGCCTCGGTTACCTCCAGCTTGATGCCCTGCCGGGCCAGCCGCTCCCTGACCAACTCTAGCTGGATCCTGGCGATGTCGCGGATCTGGTCGGGCTGGAGCTGTTCGAAAATAATAGTGTCGTCGATCCGATTCAGAAACTCGGGTCGGAACTGCCCAAGCAGCAGCGGTTCCAGGGATCGTTCCAGCGCCTGCCGGTCGCCGCTGTGCTCGGTGATGACGTCACTGCCCAAATTAGAGGTCATGATGATCAGGGTGTTCTTAAAATCTACGGTTCGGCCCTTGCTGTCAGTTAACCGGCCGTCGTCGAGGATCTGGAGCAGGACGTTAAAGACCTCCTGGTGGGCCTTCTCGATCTCGTCGAGCAAGATGACGGTGTAGGGATGGCGGCGGACCGCCTCGGTCAACTGACCGCCTTCTTCGTAGCCCACGTACCCGGGTGGTGAGCCGATCAGCCGGGCCACCGCGTGCCGCTCCATGTACTCGCTCATGTCGATCCTGACCATCACTTTTTCGTCGTCGAACAGGAACTCGGCCAGCGTTTTAGCCAGCTCGGTCTTGCCCACTCCCGTCGGTCCCAAAAACAGGAACGAACCGATCGGTCGGTCTTGTTCGCCGATGCCCGCTCGGTTACGGCGGACGGCGTTGGCTACCGCCTTGATAGCGGTCTCTTGGCCCACCACCCGGCGGCCCAGCTCCGCTTCCATATCGAGCAGTTTCTGGCTCTCCGACGTCAGCATTTTCTGGACAGGAATACTGGTCCAGCGCGACACTACTTGAGCGATGTCCTCTTCAGTCACTTCTTCTTTGAGAATCTGCCGGTCGGCCTGGACCTCAGCCAGTTTTTGCTGATCCTTCTTGATTCCCTCCTCGAGTTTGGGCAGTTCGCCGTACTTGATCTCGGCTGCCCGCTGCAGGTCTACTTCCCGCTCGGCGCGGGCGGCTTCTTCTTTGAGCTCATCGATCGCCAAGCTGGCTTGTTTGATCCGCTCGATCACCTCTTTCTCACTGTGCCACTGCAGCTCCAGCTCTTGCTGTTCCTCCTGCAGTTCGGCCAGCTGTTTGGTGATACTTGCCAGCCGCTCCTTAGTGGTTTTGTCGGTGTCGTTCTTGAGAGCTTCCCGCTCGATCTCCAGCTGACGGATTTTGCGCTCCAGCTGGTCCAAAGCGGTCGGCTTACTGTCGATCTCGATGCGGATAGCCGAGGCAGCTTCGTCCATCAAGTCGATGGCCTTGTCTGGCAGGTGACGGTCGGCAATGTAGCGGTCGGACAGCTCTACGGCGGCCACCACGGCGGTGTCGCGGATCCGTACTCCGTGGTGGGTCTCGTACTTTTCTTTGATGCCGCGCAGGATAGAGATAGCGTCGGCAGTGTTGGGCTCGTCCACCATCACCGGCTGAAAGCGCCGCTCCAAAGCGGCATCCTTCTCGATGTACCGACGGTACTCTTTGAGAGTGGTAGCGCCGATCGTTCGCAGGCTGCCGCGGGCCAGCGCCGGTTTAAGCAAGTTACCGGCATCGGTCGAACCTTCTTGGGCGCCAGCTCCGACGATGTTGTGGAGCTCATCGATAAACAGGATGACCTGACCGTCGCTACTCTCGATCTCTTTGATCACGGCCTTGAGCCTGTCTTCGAACTCGCCGCGGTACTTGGCTCCGGCGATCAGCGCGCCTATATCCAGCGCCAGCACGGTTTTGTGCCTGAGGGCGTCGGGGACGTCACCCTCGATGATTTTCTTGGCCAGCCCTTCCACAATGGCGGTCTTGCCAGTGCCCGGCTCTCCTACCAGCACCGGGTTGTTCTTGGTCCGCCGGGACAGTATCTGGGTGATGCGACGGATCTCTTCATCGCGGCCGATGACCGGATCGATCCGGCCGTCGCCGGCCAGCTTGGTCAAGTCGCGAGCGTACTTCTCGAGCGCCTGGTACTTGTCTTCTGGGTCAGGGTCGGTGACGCGCTGGTGGCCGCGAACGTCTTTGAGCACTTCAGTCACCTGGCTGGGCGAGACGTTCAGCACTTCTCGAACTTGGTCGTTCTCCAGTAGGCCCAGCAGGAGGTGCTCGGTACTGATGTACTCGTCGCGAAGTTGGCCGGCCTGGCTTTCGGCTTGTTCCAGTACCCGGCGCAGCTGGGTGGACATGCCGGCTTGCTGCGGGGTGCTGACCGTGGCCAACGTTGTTAGTTTGTCCCGGGCTGCCTGGCTAATCTCGGCAGGCTTGACGTCCAGTTTGGGGAGCAGGGCCGGCACGATGCCGCCGGGCTGTTCGACCAGTACCACCAGTAGGTGCCAGGGAGTGAGCTCGGTATGGTTGAGCTTGCCGACCAGTTGCAGCGCGCCCTGGATGGCCTCAGCTGCCTTGGTAGTGAAGTTATTGAAGTTCATGGTGCCACCGCTCCTGTAAGTAACGCCTCGAAACTCCCCCCCGCCTGTCAACCGCGGCCAGCGGCGGAAAGTTGCCGTGCTGACAGTATTGTAAAAAGGAAATCAGCGGCTGTGAAGTACTAAATTAGCAGTCAGGATCTTCTTCTGCTAAACAGTCGATAAGTTCAGTGGGGTTGCAGGGTGCCAACCAACATGGCCAGCCCTTAATTTTGGCCCAAACATGGTGATAGAAACATTGGCCCGGATATGGTGATCACGGGACTTGGTTGATTTTTCTTGGCATTACTGCCAAGAGGAGAAGGAGGTCGTGATGCTCCAACCTTTCTCCTTAGAAAGGAGGTAATCCATCCCCACCTTCCAGTAGGGATACCTTGTTACGACTTAGTCCTCATCGTCAACCTCGCCGTAGAAGGGCCGCTCCCGTAAGGGTTACGGTCACCCGCTTCGGGCGCTGCTGACTTTGTTGGCTTGACGGGCAGTGTTCTGAGATCGTCGCGTCATCACTGACAAACGCGTCTCTTGCCACCCAGCGCGCGGTTTTCCCGCACTGTGGCGGACCCCCAATGTACCCTCTCCATTTACTTTTCAGCGGATGGGTAAGTTTCATACATTGAGTTTGGTCCTTCCTCGACAATTAATTGCGAGTACTATGACCTCTGCAGACTTCCTAGCAGTTATCTGATGTCGTCGCCTCGATCATACTGTATTTCGTTATTAGTAACATAACGAAATACGGGTCTGCTAGGATCTCCCTTCGTACGCTGATGTTCATTGTGTTGTCATCTCGAGCTCACATACCTTAGCTTGTGTCTTTGAGCAAGTTCCTTCCCGATTTGTACGGACGGTCGGAACAAACTAAGGCCGTTTATACTGCAAGCTGGCAACTGCTACTTTTACCCTTCATCCTGTCGGTTACCCGAACAGGACTGTAATTTTGCTTCTGTCGACTTGTCTCGACAGGCTGGACTTTCACCAGCTAGAACACTAGCGCGGAAGGCGCATAGTTAACTGTACAAGAAACGAGAACGTATTCACCGCAACCTGCTGATTTGCGATTACTACCGATTCCGACTTCATGAGGGCGAATTTCAGCCCTCAATCCGAACTGAGAGACCGTTTGGAAGATTAGCTCGAGGTTGCCCTGTCGCTACCCATTGTCGGTCCCATTGTAGGATGTGTGTAGCCCTGGATGTAAGGGACATGCTGACTTGACGTCGTCCTCTCCTTCCTCCCTGCAATAGGCAAGGCAGTCTTCTGTGACACGTATAACACAGAATAAGGGTTGCGCTCGTTACCTCACTTAAGAGGACGTCTCACGACACGAGCTGACGACAGCCATGCATCACCTGTGTACCACCTTCGAAAGAAACTCTGCTTTCACAGAGCGAGCAGGTACATGTCAAACCCAGGTAAGGTTTTTCGCTTTGTATCGAATTAAACCACATGCTCCACCGGTTGTGCGTTTCCCCGTCAATTCCTTTGAGTTTTAACCTTGCGGTCGTACTCCCCAGGCGGTCTGCTTAACGGGTTACCTTACGACTCTCCCGTAAACGAGAAAATCTAGCAGACAGCGTTTACAGCTAGGACTACATGGGTCTCTAATCCACTTTGCTACCCTAGCTTTCGTCCCTGAGCGTCAGTACTGTCCTAGAAGCTTGCTTTCGCGAGCGGCGTTCCTCTCGATATCTACGGATTTCACCCCTCCACCGAGAATTCCAGCTTCCCCGAACAGACTCAAGCATGGCAGTTTCGCTCGCTGGTCTGGAGTTGAGCCCCAGGCTTAAACGAACGACTTACCGTGCCGCCGACGGACCCTTTACGCCCAGTAAATCCGGATAACGCTTGCACCCCACGTATTACCGAGGCTTCTGGCACGTGGTTAGCAGGTGCTTTCTAGCGAGGTACTGTCAAAATTTCATCCCTCGCCACAGTGGTTTACGCTCCGAAGAGTGTCATCCCACACGCGGTGTCGCTGCGTCAGACTTTCGTCCATTGCGCAATATTCCCAGTTGCTGCCACCCGTAGGTGTAGGCTCCGTATCTCAGTAACCTTGTGGCCGATCATGCTCTCACATCGGCTACCCGTCGTCGGCTTGGTGGGCTATTACTCCACCAACTACCTGATAGGACGCAGGCCCCTCCAATAGCGCCCGAAGGCTTTCCTCCGAAGAGCGTATGCGGTATTACTCCCACTTTCGCAGGGCTATTCCCCACTACTGGGTAGGTTCCTACGTGTTACTCACCCGTTCGCCACTGTCCACCCTGCAAGCAGGGCTTCTCGTTCGACTTGCATGCCTAAGGCACACCGCCAGCGTTCATCCTGAGCCAGGATCAAACTCTCAAAAAAAATTTACACGCCCCGAACTGTTTTGAGAACACAGTCCAGAACTGATTGCGTAAAGAATTGACAATGTTCTATCACCATGTTCGCGTCAAAATTTATGATGCGATGGTGATGTTCATTTGTTTGGGTTGTTTAATTGTTAAGGAACTGCAACCATGCCGACCCCGGCCACCGGCGGTGGCCCAGAACACAGCTGCGTCATTTGCAAAGACTAGTATCCCCAGGTAGGGACTTGATCTGAGAGGGGCTATTATAGCGCGAGGTACGCCGGGAGTAAAGCGAGCGTATAGGTCACATTGAACGGAGGCCAACAGGGGGATACGATTTTTAGCCCTCGCCGGACCAAGAGTAAATCATTGGCCAGGTCAAAATCAAAAAGGCGGTACTATTTCTAGCAATTACTTGTTAGCATGGAGTTCCATGATGGAAAACATCGAAGGATCAGATATTAAGCCGGGTGAAGATCCAGCAGTTCCCGACCAAGAAATTCGTCAGGCGCAGTCTCGGATGAATCTTCTAAGAGGCATCCTGGATAATTTACTTCAACGTTTGACCGAAGAAAAAAAACAAGAGTTACTCAGAGATGTTGATATTGCCAGTGCTGATGAAGAGCAGTTACGCGAATTGAAGCAAAAAGTTAGTCAAGCATTAGAAGAATTAGGAAATTAAACCTCCGCCCAGACAGATATCTTGAGTGAGTTGGTGTTTATAGAGTACCGCCGACTGTCCCGGAGCTACTCCTTTCAGCGGCTGGTCTAGCTTGAGCCGGTAACGCCTCCCGTCCTGGACTGTCAGCCGACAGCCCACCAGCTCACCGGTGTGACGGATCCTGACGAGCAAGCCATCATCGCCTGATTGCTTTTCACCTAGACTGGCCACATCTTCCAGCCAGTGGACATCTTCGATCACCACTTCATCACGGTACGCCTCGCTGCCGAACCCGACCACCAACCGGTTGTGCTCGGCGTCCTTGGCGATGACGTAAAAAGGCGGCAGGTGGTGCTTGGTAACGGTGGTGCCATCTGCCAGCTTGACGAGCTGGCGTTGATCAACTTCGAAACCGTGACGCTGGCCGATGGTGTAGAACCACAGCCCGCGGTGCCGGCCGATGATCTCGCCTTGAGCGTTGACCACCTCGCCGGGGTTCTCCCCCAGCCGCTCGCGCAGGAACTCGCGCACATCAATGTCGCCGATGAAGCAGATGCCCACCGAATCTTTTTTGTCGGCAGTGGGTAGGCCGCGCCGCCTGGCTAGAGAGCGGACTTGCTGTTTAGTCATTTCTGAGAGCGGGAACAGCAGATGGCCCAACTGCTCGGGCCGCAGTCGGTAGAGAAAGTACGTCTGGTCTTTGTGGCGATCGGCGGGAATGGCCAACCGCCGCCGGCCATTTGCTTTCACCAGCCGAGCGTAGTGACCGGTGGCTACGTACTCAAAACCCCGTTCCCTGACCCAGTCGTAAAAGAGGCCAAACTTAATCTCGCGGTTGCACAGCACGTCGGGGTTGGGCGTTCGTCCGGCTTGGTACTCATCGAAAAAAGACTGCACCACTACCCGGTGATAGCGCTGCTTGAAGTCCAGCACCTCAAACGGAATGCTCAAGCCGAGTGCCACCTCCAGAGCGTCGGCCCGATCCTGGTCCGTTCGGCAGCCGGGCGCGCGCCAGCACTCCAGGAACACACCGGTGACGTCGTACCCCTGCTCAACCAGTAGCTGAGCAGCTACTGACGAATCCACCCCGCCGGACATGCCCACCGCCACCCGGCGCCGGGCGGGGCCTGTCTGATGGTGGTTGGCGCTGGCAGTCATTCGGATATTGTAGCAATCTGGTCCAGCCGGTTTTCCTGGCCCAGTTGAGCAATCCGGTGACTATACAGATCATGGTCTGCCTGGTAAAAACTGGGCAGCAGCGGTTCGAACTCTGGATTGAGCCGACGGGCTCGGGCCGCGTCCTGGTACGCCAATTTACCTAGATAAAGATCGTCGAGCTTAAAATGGTGGTTTTTTAGCCAGTGCCATACCTCTACCAGTCCTTCGAAGTAAATTAAGTCTTTGGTGTAGCCACCGGGTTGAGAGGTATCGACTAAACCTCGCTTATGGCGCACTGCTGTCCGCCAGCTGTGCTCTGGGTTCGCGTAGTAACCCATCAGGAACGAGTAGACTTGGGCAAACGAAGCCCGCTGGGCCAGCTGACAGGTCAGGTACAGCAAGGCAGGTTTGTAAGCCAGCTTCAGTGAGTAGGCCAGTAGCGAGTGCATCACCGCCAGTCCCTCTTCTGTCTTGAGGTACGGTCGAAAGCCGTACTTATTTTTGCTACGGTACCACGGTTGGCGTTCGTAGTTGACACGGCGCAGGGCGTGAGTGCCGACCTCGTGGTACAGCATTCCCAGCAGGCTCTCCTTGCGAAACTCGATCGGCAGTCTCAACTTAATAGTGTCCGCTGAAATAGAGGTCCGGGCTACGTACGACTCAGACATAGACATCTTAAAACGCTGGGCCAGCCCGTGCATCTCTAAGAAGGTAATAGTTTTGGCCTCAACTTGCCGGCGGGTGACTTGCTTTCCCTCAGACATGACTAGGTCCTGGTAGTTGCGCGACGAGAATGCCCGGTCGACGATTTCTTGGGCCAAGCTCAGGAACGGCTGTCGCGGCAGGCCGTACTGTTTGAGCCGGTCCTGGTCAACTTCGGCCGGGTAAGTAAAAGTTGGGTTGTAGCTGGGGTCTGCCAAAAACCTAGCTTTCTCCTCAAGTAAATTACTAGGGGTAACGGCTTGGAGGAACTTCATGTTGACTATAACCTACTTGAAAAATACCAAAATAAGAGTGAAAAGATCATGAATAGACTTATCAAGTAGGTCCTGGGCCCTAGCTTGGTTCCGCGATCGGGCCTTGACCGATCAGGAACCCCTGCAGGTCGCGCCGGCCCAGCTCGATTTGATGCTTGGTCCGGTTCAGCCGCTTGGAGGCAACCATGGCGGTAGTGACTACTTTCCCCTGGAGCTTGAACTTGACCCCAATCACCGGCAGCCGGCCCTCCAGTTTCTCCTGCTGGCGGAACAACAGGTCATCAAGGTCAAGCAAGCCCAGCGAGTCGGCGAACTGTTCCGAGATGATCGAGCGGCTCCGTTTAGTGTCCACAATGGCAGTGGTGGCGTGCGGCTTGTTGTTGTCAGCGAAGACTTCCAGCTCGGGGCTCAAGCCAACTACCGGCACTGTCTGTTGGCTTAAAATCTCGTCGGCAAAGCTCTCGGCGAACAATGCTTGGCCGATCTTGACGCCGTGCCCGGCGTCTCTGACCTCAAGCCCCTCTACCCGTTCCAGCCGCCGCTTCAGACCAGCGTTATTGGCCAGCTGGATCGACAACCCCGGGAACCCGTTCAGCTCAACCACCATCGGCCCGTTTTCCTGATGGATGAACATATCGGCACCCATGAAGTTGTAGTTGGCCGCGATAGCCGCTTTGACGGCCATCTCCAGTACCTTGCTCCACTGAGGGATCTTGATTCCATTAACTTTGCGCTTGCTACCGGGAAAATACTTGATCCTGCCCGACTTGCCGCTAATACCATAAGTGGTGATACCGGTGGCTATGTCGATGCCAATACCCAAAGCTCCTTGGTCCAGGTTAGCACGGCCGTCAGACGCTTTGGAGGGGATGCGGGCCATCGCCATGACCGGTACCGAGTTAAACACCACTACTCTGATGTCAGGCGTGCCTCGGTAGGAGTACTTGGCTAAGGCAGGATGGCCGCTAATGAACTCTTCAATCAAGGCCCGGTAGTTACTTCCCCAGGTGCTGTACTCTCCGTCGAGGATGTTTCCCACATGGAGGTTTAAGTCACTGGCAGTGACGTGCTCCCCGCTCCCCCTGACCCAAACAGACTTATTCTTGAGTTTTTTCTTGATTGACCAGATACCCTTGCCGGCGCTGCCGCTGGCCGGTTTGACCACGAACGGTACGGGAACCAACTCCCAGTTGATGTTGTCCAGATCTTGGATTGACTCAAAGACGTGCAGGGTCCTGGGAGTGGGAATGTGATGGCGGGCCAGCAGCTCTTTGGACTTAAGCTTGGAAAAGCCGAACTGGCACGACTCCTTAGAATTTGTTTTGGTGTACCACTGGCGGGCGTTCATGCCCAGAATGTGGGATGGTTTGGTTGCCATACTGATCGTCCCCCATTACTCTTCTTCAATGATGGAGCGGAAGCGCAGTAACTCGGTGACCCGTAGACCGGCAAACTTACCGACTAGAATGTTGAACACTGCCGTAGCTGTCACCACCAGCTCCGGCTCGGTGATAGCTATCCGCCTGATCACATCCCACTGCAGCAGGATAGCCGAGATAATTGCCAACACGATCGTCTCGGCCGTCAAGGCTACCGCTTCCGACTGCTTAGTCCTGGTCTGGGCGTCTAGAAAGTTTTCGGCTAGCAGTATCAAGATCAGGATCGGGAAAATGTTGACGCTCATCAGCGTCACTAGGTTGACCAGCGGCGAAATTAGCATCAGTCCCAACACACCCATCGAGATCGTCCAGATGAGCAGAGCAGTCCGCGGCAGGTAAGATAACTTGATCCTTTTAATGATGCGGCTGGTGAGCAGGGCGGTGACTACGATGGCCACAAAAATTGCCAACCCCCCCAGAACACCGGTCGAGGCCAGCGCCACCGACAGTACCGCCGGAATGTAAATGCCGAAACCGCGCAGACCAATCACGTGCCGAGAAGCGGCGATCAGGGACGCCACCAGCGGAAACAGTAGCACCAGCACAATAGTGTTGGCCGGTACTCCTTGGGCCACGGCTGACACGATGGCATGCTGAATGAGGTTGTTCCAGCTCAGTGGGCCGGGCGGATGTTGTTCTAAGTACAGCGTTAGTCTGTTTTTTTGCTCGCCGTCGGTCTCGGTGATGTCTTGGTCTTTTTTCTGTTGGATTTTTTGTTCAACTTCGGCCGAGGGTGAGGCCGGGTTGGCAGAAGAGGTGGCCTCGGCCGCGGCGGTGGCCTCGTCAACTTCGCCAGCCGTCGTCGAAACTGCCGGCTGACTTTCCGGAGATAGTTCTGTCTGGGCTTGGGCGACAGCGACTGCCGGCAAGCGGTGGACTGCTGCCACTGGCCTGGTCGGCACCACTGGCTTGACTGACGCCACTGGCCCAGCCGGCGCCACCATCGCTAGCGCCACCAGCCCCACTGCCGACAGCACCAATCCCGCCAGCCAGGCTATTGTTTTCCTGGACCGGCCGCTCTGGCGGGCCCGAACTTGGTTAACCATGGTTGCTATTATACCTTTATATCTTGGGAGGCTGGAACCCGACTTTCGCGAATTAGTAACCACTTAGTTTGCTGACTGTCCCCTCCCCTAGGGAATAATTTCTTTGGGGGTATTTTTTTGGCGCACATTTTCCGTGGGCCATTAGTGGGCCGTTAGTGTGTCATTAGTGGGCCATTAGTGGGCCGTTTTGGCCCACGCGCATTAAGTAAGTTTTTTAGACATGCCAAGAAAATATTGCCAACTATCCTGAAAAGAAACGTAAAAAATCAAAAAGCGCGAAAGTCAGGTGCCAGGCTATTGTTTTCCTGAACCGGTCGCGCTGCCGCTGGGCAGTTAACGGTCTACAGAAAAATCCTGATAAAGCTTTGGATCAGGCCGATCACCCCCGACACCACCACCAGCGACAAAAATTGATTAAGGCCGATGCCGGCCACTGTCATAGCCTGGATCTCGAAGCCGGGCACCAGGAAAGTAGCCAACCAGAGAATAGCGGCATTGATGACGACCGAGAACAGTCCCAAGGTGATGATGTTGATCGGCAGGAACAGTAGCGCGACGACCGGTTTAACAACGTGCTGGAGCAAGCTCAGCACCAAACCAGCGATGATTAAGGTTGATATATCAATAAAACTTACTGTCGGCAACACAGCTGCCAGTATCACGATAGTGATGACGCTGATGATGAATGGTTTAAGGAGCTGCATGGCTAAAAGTATAGTTGATAAAGTTACTAAACCCAATCACGATTTTTTCTCTGCGCCTTTTCTCGACCATCACTCGAACAGCGACTTCAACCGTCGCTTGACGTGCTGCCGTTTAGAGAAACGGTGGGACTCGTCGCGGATGTGCCCAATAAGTTTTAAGGTAGGATGGTCGGCCGGTAGTCGGACTACTTGGTAACGGGGCTGGCGAGCGTTCTCCCCCGCTCCGTCCGGCGATAGCGGGATAATTATCCGGTCCGGTTTTTTGACGATGCTGATCACCGGTGTCGGCTGGTCCCAGACCTTAAGCGCTGAGCTCAGCTGGCCCTTGCCGCCGTCGATGACTACCAGGTCCGGCCACGGCCACTCTGGGTGGAGCTGGCGCCGCCGCAAGGCTTCTTGAAGCATGGCGTAGTCATGGGGCGTCTCCGGCCCGCGAATATTGAACAACCGATACTGGCCGCGGTCCGGCAGACCGTCCGCGAACACTACCATGCTGACACTAGCCTGTCGGCCTTGGGTGTTGCTGACGTCGTAACCCTCGATCCTCTCCAGGACCAGTTCTTTGGGCACGTGCAGGTAGGTGGACAGCAAGGTTCGCAGCTGGACGAGCGATTCTTCTCGGAGCGTCATCCTTAGCTGCGGCAGGACAGCGTCGGGCTTAAGCCGGTAGCGCCGGCCGGTGACATCTTTGATTAGCCGGACCTTGTCGCGCCACTGTCGGGCTTCCTCGAATTCCTGCCGGTCAGCAGCCAGTTTCATGTGCTGCTCAAACGATCGGACCACCTCTTTTTGGCGGCCCTTCAGAAAGGCCGTTAGCTGGTCAATCATCTGCCGGTAACTGATGGGATCGATCTGGCCGACGCAGGCACCAGGGCAGAGCTCGAGGTGGTAGTAGAAACAAGGCTTGGTGGGGGGCGTTTGTTGACTGCTCCCTTTACTGTAGCTGTTTTGTGGCTGGTTGCACCACGGAAAGATCCGCCGGGCAATCTGCAGCACTTCCCGCAGTTTGTAGGCGCTGGGAAAAGGGCCCAGCACGGTGCCGCCCACGCTTTCTCGCTCGAGCTCGCGCCGGCGGGCCGTCAGCACCCGGGGAAACAGCTGATCGGTGATGTGGATGTAGAGCGGCGTTTTGTCGTCTTTGAGGGCCACGTTGAACGGCGGCTGGTGAGCCCTGATCAGCTCGGTCTCAATCAAGATGGCTTCCAGTTCGCTATCGAGCTGCTGCCACTTAACCTGTCTGGCTACCACCACCATTTGCTTCAACCGGCTGTTAAGGCGGTTAGGCTGGGAGTAGGAACTTACCCGGCGTTTGAGGTGCTTGGCCTTGCCCACGTACAGCACCTGGTTATCCTCACCTAGAAACCAGTACACTCCCGGCTCGCTGGGCAGCTCTGCCAAGGCCGGCTGCCAGGGAAAATTGGGTGAGGGCCGGCTGGAGGATGGTTTGTTCGGCATAGCAGCGGACTGTCACTGGGCCGGGCCTAGAGTCAGGCCCCATTTACCGTTTAGAGTTGCCAGCTTTCATGGCCGCCAGCTCTTGTTTCAGGTAGTGACCGGTGTAGGACCGGGAGTGGCTGGCTAGCTGGGCGGGCGTACCCACCGCCACCACTTCTCCACCCTGTTCGCCGCCCTCCGGCCCCAGGTCAATCACCCAGTCAACGTTCTTGATCACGTCCAGGTTGTGCTCGATGATAACCACCGTATTATTGTTAGCCACCAGCTGGTGGAGCACGTTGAGCAGCTTCTGGACGTCGGCAAAGTGCAGACCGGTGGTGGGTTCGTCGAGCAGGTACACCACGTGGTGATAACTGCGGCCGGTCAGCTCCTTGGCCAGTTTCACTCGCTGGGCTTCACCTCCGCTCAGCGTCGGCGCGGGCTGGCCCAGCTTGATGTAGCCCAGGCCCACCTCCCTGAGCGTCTTGAGTTTAGCACGCAGGGTGCTGTGATTGCTGAAAAATTGGTACGCTTGGTCAACGCTCATTCCTAGCACCTGGCCGATAGTGGCGCCCCGATAAGTGACCTGGAGGGTTTCTTCGTTGTAGCGCTCGCCGTGACAAACGTCACAAGTGACGTAAACGTCTGCCAGGAACTGCATCTCGATCTTGAGCTGACCATCTCCCCGACAAGCTTCGCACCGGCCGCCTTTGACATTGAAACTAAACCGGCCGGCGCGGTAGCCGCGGACCCGGGCTTCTTGAGTATTGGCAAACACCTGGCGGATGTAGTCGAACACTTTGGTGTAGGTAGCGGGGTTGGAGCGCGGCGTCTTGCCGATCGGGCTTTGGTCAATCAGGGCAACTTTCTTGACTTCATCAGGGATGCTCAACCGCTCAACCTCGCCTGGTTTTTGGTCGATGGTGTAACCCAACTGCTGGGCCAAGTTGTAGTACAAGGTGTCGTGGAGCAAACTGGACTTGCCGGAGCCGGAGATGCCGGTGATGCCAGTCAGCGTCCGCAGCGGGAACTCAACCTCGATGGACTTGAGGTTGTGACGGCTGGCGCCGCTGACGCGCAACTGGGGACGTTGGTCGATGCTGACTGCTCGGTCGTCATCGTCGCTGACTATTCGCCGCCCCGTTGCTGTCTTGGTCCGGCTGACTTCCCGGCTGCGCTTGAGAAACTTGCCGGTCAACGAAGTGGTGTTGTTTTGGACCTGAGCGGGCGTGCCGGTTGCCACCACTTCTCCGCCCTGTTCCCCGGCCGCCGGGCCGAAGTCGATCACGTGGTCGGCGGCCAAGATCACGTCTCGGTCGTGTTCGACTACGATGACGGTGTTGCCCTTGTCGCGGAGGCTCTCCAGCGTCTCGATCAGCCGGTCGTTGTCTCGCTGGTGGAGGCCGATGGTCGGCTCGTCTAGGATGTACAGCACTCCGGTCAGACCGGTACCGATTTGGGAAGCCAGCCTGATCCGCTGGGCCTCACCGCCGGCCAAGCTGGCTGCTTGCCGGTGCAGGGTTAGATAGCTCAGCCCCACCGACACCAAAAACTTCAGCCGGGCAGTGATCTCCCGCAGGATCGAGGCGGCGATGGTAATTTCCTTGGGGTTGAGCAGTTGCCGGTCGCTTAATCGTTGCGACCAGTCCAAGGCTTGGTTGATCGGTAGTTGAGTGACCTCAGCGATGGTCGAGCCGCCCACTCTAATAGACAACGCCTCTGGTTTCAGCCTGGCTCCTTGACAGCTGGGACACTTTTCCTGCTGCATGTACTGGCTGATCTCGCGCCTCACAAAATCAGACTCGCTTTGGTGGTAGCGCCGCTCTAAGTTAGTGACGAAGCCCTCGAACGTTTCCTCGATCGAGGTAGCTTTGCCGAACCGGTTGGCGCCCGTCACCGTGTATACCCGGTCAGAGCCGTGCAGCAGCAGCTGTTTGGTGGGCCCATCAAACTCTTCCCAGCCGGTTTTGCGAAAGTCGTAATCCTGGTCTGCAACCACGGCTTGGACCAGCCGCGACCACCAGCTGTCCGAGCTGAGCACCTTGGCAAACGGCACGATCGCTCCCTCGCTCAAGGTCAGCGAGCCGGCGATGATTTTCTGCTCGTCGATCTTGAGCCGGGAACCCAGGCCGTTACACACTGGGCAGGCCCCTTGGGGAGAGTTGAACGAGAACAGCCGCGGCTCCACCTCGGAGATCGAGATGCCGCAGTGGCTGCACGCCAGCTTTTCGCTGAACAACACGTCGCTGACGTCACTCGGGTCCTGGGGAAAATCGAAGGCGTGGTCGTTAATAAAACTGATTACCACCAAACCGTCGGCTAACTGCAAGGCTTGCTCGATGGACTGGGCCAAGCGGGTTCGCAGCTGCCGCCGTTCCTGTTCGTTCTTGAGTTGTTTCAAAGACGTAGTGATTCGGTCCAGCACCACTTCGATGGTGTGCTTGTTGGTTTTGATGAGCGTTAAGTCACTGTTCAAGTCATAAAGCCGGCCGTCAACCCTAGCCCGGGCATAACCCTGCTTGACCAGCGAGCCAAACAGTCCGGCAAACTCGCCCTTGCGGCCGCGCACCACCGGCGAGAGCACCATTAGCCTGATGACCCCAGCGTCAAACCGCTGACCGATCCGGTCCATGACCTGGGTAACGATCTGGTCGATGCTTTGGGTTGACACTTCTTGCCCGCACTCGGGACAGTGAGGGTGGCCCACCCTGGCGAACAGCAGCCGTAGGTAGTCGTAGATCTCGGTGATGGTGCCGACGGTCGAGCGCGGATTGTGCGAGGTAGTTTTTTGATCGATCGAGATAGCCGGCGACAGTCCTTCAATTTGGTCAACGTCAGGCTTAGACATCATCCCTAAGAACTGACGAGCATAACTGCTCAGCGACTCGACATAGCGGCGCTGTCCTTCGGCATAGAGAGTGTCGAAAGCCAGTGAGCTTTTGCCGCTGCCTGATAAGCCGGTGAACACCACCAGCTTGTTCTTGGGAATGGAGACGTTGATCCCTTTGAGGTTGTGCTCGCGGGCACCAGTGACGGTGATGTGGTCGATAGCCATACAAAGTTTTGATTATACTGGGGTGGTCAGCTGCTGGACGGTGTCGCGGATGGCGGCAGCCAGTTCGTAGTCCAGGTCGCGGGCAGCCCTGTTCATTCGCCGCCGCAGTTGAGCGGCCAACGTTTTGCGCGCTTGGGGGGTCAAGCTGTCCGGCTCGATGTCATCCAGCACCACCGAGCTGTGCTTGGTCAACTGCAGTTTAGTAGCGCTCCGGCCGCGGCCAGCAAGCCCGCGTTTCCCCGAGCTGAGCCGCTGCTGGTCATCTGGCCGTTTTTCGATCATCCGCTGCCGGATCGGCTTGGCGATGCTGGCCGGAGTGATGCGGTGCCGCTGGTTGTACTCCAGTTGGACTTGGCGCCGCCGCTGGGTTTCGGCAATTGCCCCCAGCATCGACTTGGTCAGGTCCTGGGCATAGAGAATGGCCCGGCCGTCAGCATGACGAGCGGCCCGGCCCATGGTCTGGATGAGCGAGGTTTTGGACCTTAGAAAACCTTCTTTGTCGGCGTCCAGCACGGCCACCAGCGTCACCTCCGGCAGGTCCAAGCCTTCCCTAAGCAGGTTGATGCCTACCAGTACGTCGTACTTACCGCTGCGCAAGTCATCGAGGATGTCGGAGCGTTCCAAGGTGGTTACGTCGGAGTGGAGGTAGGCTACTTTGGGTAGTGGCGGCCGCGGCTGGGCAGGCAGAGGAGGTCGCTGCTGGGCCGAAGTGTAGTACTGCGGTTCGATCTTACCTGGCTGCAGCTGGTCAACCGGCAGTTGATGGTGGCAGTTGATCGGTTGGTCGGGATCGATCAGGCTGTCGTCGTCGCGGACCGCTCGCTGCTGAGCGTGGAACCGCTCGATCAGCCGACGAACCTTGGTTGGTTGGTTGAGGTACTCGGTCAGCGCCTCGGCCATTTTTTTGGTCAGGGTAGTCACCAGGGTACGCTGGCCGCGGCGTTTGCGCTCCAGGATCTCGATCGCCAGGTCCTCGATCTGGCCGCGTGTCCGGCGCAGTTCTACCGGCGGATCTACCAGTCCCGTTGGCCTGACCAGCTGTTCGGTCACCGCTTCCCCCGCTTGAGACACTTCCCATTGGTC
>PFDK01000026.1:0-40038 GCA_002772645.1 Candidatus Pacebacteria bacterium CG10_big_fil_rev_8_21_14_0_10_56_10
CGAATTTTAATCGCTCACTTTTTGCCTGCAAAACAGTAATAGTTTGAGTCAAAAAACCAACGCAAAACTTCCCTTAACCCGTTTATGGATGAAAAACTAACTCAGGGAATACCACCGGAACAGATCCAAGACACCCGACAGGAAAAGTCAACCTTGTTGGGCAGTGTTATCCTTACAGAAAGAGAAACTGGCGCAAGATTATCGTGGAATGAGGATAAAACCGAACTGAGAGTAAATACGACATTATACCCAGATGAAGATAGTGCTCATTTTGCCGCACTGAGACAAGTAGCTCAGCATGTTGGTCTTGCTCAGGCTTTTCGCACAGATGCAAATGTATTACTAGACCTATCTAAAAAAGATCCTGGGGCCACGGGACCAATTTTGCGATGGCAGGGACTAGCTCGCCTTCGAGATGATGCTCAGAAAGTTCTTCAGGATCATCCAACTGCACCACAGAATCATACGCTGTCGCAGGAATTTAATTGGGCAATAGACTTTTATGTTTTAACTGGAAAATATCCAGATCAATTATCCCTACAAGTTCAGGATGCCATCTCACGCATACCTAAAACTCAAGGACAAAGCCTTGTTGACTATATCGCCTCTGGCCGCTATCTGAAATTTGATGGTCAAAATTTTGACAAACATTTGAGACCAATAATTGATGATTTAGCGCAAGTCGATAAACAAACTGGTCGCTCTCAACAATTTGAATATCGTCCATCACAAACTCAAGATGTGGCAGGAAGCAAAGAGGCCATCCAGGAATCAGATATCACTGTCCGTGTTGATCCTTTTTACGGCGGATATTATCGTGAGCAGATTTGCCGCTATGATCCTGTAGCAGGACAAATAGTAAAAGAAGCAGGTTTTAAAGAGACCTGGGATGTTGAGGAACCTCTCAGTGACGAAGCGGTTTGGCAAACACAAAGAAGTTATCAAGGGAAGATAATTCCAGGTAAAGAAACATTGGTAAAACTCCCCTATGGAGCATTACCAATTGTCGAATCAATTAAGCCCGCTGGCGCGTTTCACTTAATGCGGGATGAATTGGGCATCATCTCACTGGAACCGAGAGTTGGTAGCGTTTCTTCAGAAGTGACAGAGTTTTCCTTCGATTTTGTGATGGGCGAAACTGACTCAAATAAACTAAACCATCCACCTACAGATCGCGACATTTCCCCTACTGGCGGAACTCTTGATTCGGAAACCCAAGCACTCATTGATGATCTATTGACTCAAAACTGGATGAGTGATGTACAAAAGGCACGAGAGGTTGTTCGATATATCCACAGTAGGCTTCGCTACCCTAATGATGAGTCTGAAATTGGCCAGATAGATTCAGTGTATTTGAGTGCAGGCAGTAATCTTTGGACAAAAATAACAGAGACAGGGATAGCACATTGCTACTGGGCCAACATCCTTCGTGATGAGCTATGTAAACGCCTTGGTATTGCATCACGAATTCCAACAGGACCATATATTAACAGCAAAGATCCTCGTTTCGACTTTACCGTGGTTGAAGCACCGGGCATTGACAGGCATGCGTGGGGAGAAGTTTGGGACACTAATGCTCAAAAATGGACTCATCGAGGGATGGATGCTACCCCACCAAAACAAAAGGATGATTCTCAGGAGGACGAATCAGATCAAGGTGAGCCACTTGATGGAGACTTCGGAGATTCTCTTGTTGATCAGCCAGAGTTGAGCCAGGAAGAGGTTGAGGGCATGTATCAAGATTTGGTATCAAGTTCAGAACAAACCTCACAATCCGATCCTACCACGGAACAGCGTGCTGCAGAACAATTTGAACAGGAAAAAGGAGTACCTTACGCTGCTTGGAAAAAATTAGAACGCTGGATTTCCGATGTCAATAATACTGCGATTTCTCCAGAAATGAGTATTCGTAAACAGCAGAGCACCCTTTATCAAGAGTGGCGTGATTTGTTTGACCTTCTATATAAAAGACGAGAGGTTCCATATCAGGCATATAAAGGTCCAGTAAGGCTAAGCGAGGGCGAATTTCTCGATGATCCAGTTACAGCCTACATTGATGTTCGCTCCCGGGATGATGATCCATCTGGCTACCAGCGCGCTCATCAAAAACAAAAAGAAATTCTAGAAGTATCTGAAGTTGATGATGATTTTGTATTAGATATTTCCGGATCTATGTCTGGGAGTGCTGAAGAAGAAATGAAAAAGATGGTTCTCAGCTCTAGCTATAACATCATGAAGCTCAACGAACGTTTCCAACATTCTAGCAGTAAGACGAAAATGAGAACGCCACTACAGGTTCGGTCTACGCAAATAACCTTTGGCAGTGGGGCGACTGAAGTAGTGAAAAAAGAAGATACCATGTCTGAAAAAATACTGATGGATCTTGATCGAGAATTACAAGCTAGAAATCAAGGTTCGGAAGGACTAGTTGTAGCTTTACAAAAATATCAACAATCTTTGGATGTCGACACTATCACGCAAATTAGACAAGGAAAAAGAAGTAAAATACTAACCGTTGTTTCTGATGGATATGTAACAAATCAAGCAGAATGTGTTGACTTGATCACTCAGTTAAGGTCACAAGGTATAGTCGTACAAGGAATAGGTTTTGGTAGTGCGGCTCAAGATATTAAAGTAGTTTGTCATGACTCAGCAGATCCAGAAGCTGCGGTGGTTATTGATGACGTAAGACAAGCAACACTGACAAGACATAAATTATTAATGAAGCATTTATCTAAATTGTAAGTTGGTACAATACTAATATGCCAGAATCGTCACCAGCTGAAATACTTTCAACTCAACAAGTCCAACAAGCTCGTTTACGGCTGGCTCCACTTGCGCTTAATCTTTTTGTAGAAGGTGTGCCTATTCGTGAGGATTCTCAACCAATCTCTAAGGAGCAAGTTGAGGAGCAAATCTTTGCAGTTCTAGGATACATGGAAGAATACTTTCGTCCACCTTCTCAAACAGGTGATGAAATTACTATAAATGGCGAGATGAATCTGCGAGAATTGGAAGCGCAACTTGATGCATCTTTATTATCTAGCAAAAGGAATGATAGTGTAAGGAAAGTCCTTACTGGCGTGACCCCAGATGAAGGTAGTGAAATGACAGAAGAAGCTCAAGAGCTCCGTCCCTACCATCAGGAAAAAATTAAGCAAAAAATTTCCGATCTCCTTTCCCATCCTCAGGTAAGAGAAAAATTTCAAGAAGAATTGAAACGAGAAATTGGTTTTTACCAGGCTGCCAGAAAACCCATGCGCGAAGTACGAGATATTAATAGAGTTACTGGTAAGTTAAGACAAACTATTTACAGGCGTTACCTAAAAAGTAAAAGAAAACATGGAAAACTTGTTCAGAGCGCTTCTGACCAAATCGCTTTTTTTCAAGATGAAGCTGATGAATTAGAATCCACAGAGAGAGGTATTGAGCAAACGGCTTCAGCTGAAACTCTAGGCTATCTTGAAACACAGAAGCTTCTTGAATACAAAAAACAGCTTAATGAGCATGGTTTTGTTACAACTCCTTCAAGGGAACACTTAATAGATAGGATAACCCGTGAGGCTCTTGCAGGAAAGAAAATATTTCTCGTTGGCTCTACTGGTACAGGAAAAACAGAACTTGCTTTCTATGCTTTAGATTCATTGACCGGTGGGTATGAGATTGTGCCATGGCATGAAGGTACCACACCAAGAGATATTTTTGGTCACCGCGAACTTTATGAAGACGCTGAGGGAAAAGTGCGAAGTGGCGTAAAACCAGGACCATATCCTCGTGCGCTGGAAAAACAAGTCGGTCTCGTTCATGAAGAATTTACAGGTGGTTCTACCAGAACACAATTGAGTATGAAGTATCTCATGGGTGCAAGTCCTGGAGAAAAAGTTCATATTCCAGGATTTAACGGAGAGGTCCATGAAATTACACCTAACTTTATAGAACTCTTTACTGGCAATCCCAAAGATGAACGCACCAAACAGCGTGAAGACATGGATCCAGCGATTCTTCGAGAACTGACAGGTGTAGAGGTTAGTTACATGCCGGCTTCAGAAATGAATGATATTATTCGTGCTAAGTTGATTGAAGAGAATGGCGTTTTAAGGCTGGCTCCATCAGAGCTTAAATATATAGAGAACTTGTGTCAAGCAGCTGGAATAATGCAAAAATTCCATAACCGAGATTTTGAAGGATTTACTCCAGAAATAAAAGACTTATTTGCCATAGATCCTCGTGGAAATACCGAGAACACGCTCAATAATAACTTTTTTGATCCGGGAACACTATTTAAACTCTTTAGTGAATGGGAGCTGGCAAGAGCTCGTGGGCAACACTTTGCTGATTATATGCAAACAAAGTTGGGGGAGTTTGTCAGTGACCCAAAGACACTTAGTACACCCGAGGAGCGAAGAATTCTCCAAAAGGTATTGTATGCTTTTAAACTCACCACTAGTGCTTCAGGTGATATTCAGGTGACTATCGGGAAATCAGAGGATGAAAAAGGGTATATCCTACCCTCTGAAATGGCTGGACATGTTGCACTGAGTAATGAAAATCCAATGGGCGCATCATCGCCGGAGGCCAGACGAGTCGCAACTTCAGAGTTTCAACGCAAAGAAGAACAATTCTGGAGAAATAAGTTGAGACCTGCTCCAGGATCTGTATTTGAGATTCCAGAACTACCAAGATCTGTCCCTCCAGAGTCACTTGAGAAATTTGCTGGAGATGCTGAGAATATTGGAGTAAGGAGTTTTCCCAAATTGGACATTGGCACTCCAGATGATCTGAGAAGAATGGATGTTGACGACTTCTTGGCTAGAATAGAAGAAAGATATCCAGGTCTGCGAGTATACGAAACTTTATCTGATGCGGAAAAGAATGACCACACTGTTGGGAGACTTCTCAGAAAATGGTATTGGGAACAAGTTAAGGATGGGAAAATTGATTTTCCTGAAATATATAATAAGGGAGGCTGGTTTGTTACGGAAGTCATGTCAAAGCCAATGTACAGGGACTCCTATGAGGAAACCATGATAAGTGGCGAACTTGGTCATACTAACAGATTTAATGTTACCTGGGATACTGCTCATGGAGATATTGTAAGAAATAAGTCAGAGATACTATCCAAGTTAGGTCTCCCTTCAAATCTAGAAGTTCGCATGCCTACTGCAGCTGAACTGAACATGCTTCTAAACCGTATGGAAGTAGGAACGGACACGTATGAGTGGACTGAGGATGAATATCGTGGTGACGGCGCTTCTAACCGTGTCGTCGTTGGCGGCTCCGCCCTTGGTGGTGCCGCCCGCGCCGGTTGGCTTTATCCGGTGGACTCGCGTAACGGCCTTGGTTTCCGTGTCGCTGTAGTTCTTGGAACTTGATCTCTTGAATTCTTGGTTCTTTTGGTTTTTTGATTCTTGGTCCCTTGACACGCGAAACGGGTAGATTTTATCGAATTTTTTTATGACTTCACAATACGTAGACTATAAATAGCATGGGTCTCATAGTTATTTGTTTTATTTTCGATGTCACCTACCAAACATCTGCCCAACTCACCTAGCGCTACTGCTGCCGCAAAACCTCGACCGCTTCTTGGACTTGCTGGCGATCGAGCGAGCCTGTCGGTCCCGGGCCAAAGCCGCCGGAATCAAGCTGGTTGAGCGAGTCAAGTGACTGAGTGGCGGTGTCGAGCGTGTCGAACAACGGCTGCAGCGCAGGCAGCAAAAACCGAAAGGCCACCAACATCAGTGCTCCCCAGAACAGGATTAGGATCAGCACCCCACCCAGTCCTCGTCCCAGGCCCGCTAGAAAGTTCTTCCAGAAAATTTCGCCGGCGGTCACGTCGTAGAGAGTTCGTGTTTTGTCGTGCTGGTCAAAGCGCGCGTCAGTTTGGGCGATGACTTGGCCGGCCGGCGGTTGCTGGGATTGGGAGTTGGGTGTGGAGGCTGGCTGAGAAATAGATTGGCCAGTGGGTTGGGATGTAGCTAGTTGCTGGGTTGGAGCCGGCGGTGATTGGGGCACAGCTCAGTATACCTTATGGCTGTCGCTGTCACTCTTCCTGCGAAATAAACTTCAGGGCCAGGCCGTTGATACAGTAGCGCTGGCCGGTTGGTTCCGGGCCGTCGGCAAAGACGTGACCGAGATGGGCGCCGCTATCAGCCGAAACAACTTCGGTCCGGCCGAGACCATGACTGTTGTCCGGTTTGAGAACCACTGCCTGGGGGTTAATGGGTTTGGTAAAACTGGGCCAGCCAGAGCCTGAATCAAACTTGTCGTCGGAGTGGAAAACCGGCCAATTGGTGTCTGCTGTCACGTAGACGCCGGCCTGTTTGGCATCGTTCAAACTGCTCGAGAACGGCGGCTCGGTGCCCTGCTCGTATAGTATCTGCCGCTGAGCGGCAGTCAGGTCCTGTCCACTTTGGTTTGGCACGCTGACATTGTAGGTTGCCACCGAACAATTTACAATCTCCAGGCAATGAGTCCCCAGGCAATGCAGCGGCCAGCACTCCAGCAACTCCTGATGACAGTGTTGATCTTGGCGATGTCGATGGTGACGGTGATGTCAACGGTGGCCATGCTTTTTTCAGCTCAAGTCGATGCTCAGCTTGAAAGTCAAGCCGATACCACTCCCGGCCAAGTCCTGATCATCAACCAGGTTCGCGGAAGAGAGTGCTGCGATCAAGGCAGGCTGGCCCACTTGGAGCGCCAGCTCGAGGCAGTTGGGCGGCTGCGCCTGCCGGCGGTGTTTGTCCTGCGCTGGGACGCTTTGGGTGATGAGGAGATGGTCCGGCTACTGCGCCAGGCCCAGCTTGAGTCCCGCCGCCAGCCAACCGGTCAGATAGAACTGGGAGCGATGGTGGAGATTACTCCTGGTTTGGCCGCCGCCGCGGGAGTAGCCTACACCGGCACGCCGGAGAACTGGTTTGAGGCCCAGCACGCTTTTACTATTGGTTACCAGCCGGCCGAGCGGCGTCGGCTGGTTGATACGCTGATGGCGCGATTCGCCGAGGTGTTTGGCGAGAATCCGCGAGTAACTGCCGGCTGGATGATCGACACACCCATCCTCAACTACCTCCACGATCAGTACGGTGTCCAGCTGCACCAAATTACTCGCGAACAATGGGGAACTGACAGCTACACTCTGATCGGTGGCCCACCCCACTACCCTTATCCGCCCAGTTCCGACTGGTTGTTCGTGCCGGACTTTGGCCAACAGCGGCGACTGCTGATAGCTCGCCAGACTGTTACCGACCCGCTCCTAAATTATGGCGATACATCAAGCAGTTTTACCTCTCAACCTAACGACTACGCGCTGGGAGGTCGTGACATAGAGTACTTTCGACGGTTGTTGGACCAGGCAATCGACCAGCCTGGTCGGCAGGTTTATGCCAACCCTCTTGACCAACCCGCCCAACCGGGCCCGCTCAACCCGCCCAACCTGCCCGGTTTCGCGCTGATTGGCTTGGAGAACTCGATGGCCGATCAGTTTCAGGCCGAGTTTGTTCGTCAGCTGGAGCTAGTGGCTCGGCGGCGCGACCAAGGCCGGGCGGTCCTGCCCAGCCTTGATCAGCTGCACCAAACTTGGCAGGCGCCCAGTGTCCGGCTGTACGCTTCTCGACCGGACAGTTCGTCGGAGCCCCAGCACCAGGGTCAGTCTGCCTGGTGGATTACTACTGAGCGCTACCGCGTCCGCTTGCGCTCGGACGGTCAGCGGCTGGCCATCACCGACCTGCGGGTGTTTGACCCTCGCTACCCCGATCCTTACGCTTCGCAGGCCGCGGTTAACAAAGGATACTGGATCGTGCCGTACTTGGTGGACGGCTCGCGTTACTATCGGCGTTCCCTGCCCGAGCCTGGTTTGCTTACCAAGTGGTTCGGCCCGCCGGTTATTCCCCAGCTCACTCCTCAACCGCAGCCAGACTTGGACCTGCCTACTACTGGCCGGATCGAACTGCCACCGCTCCAGTCGGCAGCTTCTTTGAGAATCAAGCCGGCCCGCGACCGGGTGGTGTTTGGGTACGTCAGCCAGGACAAGCAGGTGTCGCTGAGCTTTGGGAGTGATTCATTCCGGTTGGAGACAGCCAGTGTGGAAGGTGACGGCCCACCCGCTGCTGGCGCTCCGCTTGGAACCGGTGATCAGTTTGAGACAGATCTTCGCGAACCCGCTCTACCTGAAGTCGAGCTGTTTTACCCACCCCAGCACCCGGTGGTCGTTCGTCGGCAGGACGATGGCTCATCGGGTAGCTCAACAACAGCCAACTCAATGGTGGTTCAGTGGCAGCTGCCCGACCTGTCACTCAGCCATAGTTTGGTGATGGAGTGCGGCCGCCAGACCTGCGGCTCAAAGTTTACCACCAGCCACCAGGCTCTGCCCGCCGCCCGTCAACAACAGTACCCGTTCATTTTTCCCGAACAGCGCCCCCGTCCTTTGAGCGCCGACGACACCATTCTCTACGTCCACAACTCCTACGCGGTGGCCGGCCGCAACCCTATCCGGTTGGTGGTGGTGCCGTACGACACACACGGTTTTTTCACCTCCCTGGCTGAGCCGCCGCGGTTGACAACTCGGCCGGCAGTGGCCGTCAGCACCGATCCCGACAGCAATCGGCTCGACCAAATCCAGCTGTTTGACCTGGCCCATCCCCGGCCGCTGGCTACCACTGTCGATATTCAAGTGGCGCCGGGAGTCACCAAACAACAGCGCGTCTTTTTCGCGCCAAACTGTAAACAGCAGTGGTGGCACTGCGCTACCCACCCTCAACAAGCTTGGTGGTACTTGCGGGCTATCGTCGGCGATAAGTTTAGAACTATTGTTTTGGAAGAGGTCCAGTAATGGGCTGGTAAACCAACGCCAGGGCCGTCAGCCACAAAACTTTGGTTAGTTGTTTGAACCTACTCAAAAACATGTACTTTTTTTGGTTCGAGGGGGTTGAAAAGTTCTCCGGTCAGCGGCTCCGAACTGACCATGATTTTCCCTGACGAGCGGCTGGCATGGAGAGTGTAGTAATCAACATTACCGTTGAACTGACTATAAACGTACAGTCTCTGTCCGTCACTCACCCCTAGATTAAGCCCCTGCACTTGCCGGGCGTAGGTGTTGAGCTGGGCGGTGGTTTTTTCAATGGCAGTTTCCACCTTATCTTTAGCCAGAAATTCCTGCAGTAAACTCCAAATTTTTTGAGCACCAATCTCGCCCGCTACGGGCCGGGGATACCTCATACCTTTCAGTAACCCATTAAAAACAAAAGCATACTTGCCAGAAATGAAAGGTTGATTGAAGGCCACATTATTTTTACCTTGAGCAAAGGAGGCGCTACGGGCATGAACTAAAAAAAGGTCGGTCTCGGGCAGACGAGAGAACTCGCTTCTTGACTCCCAAACCGGATTAAGTGAAGCGTGTCTTTGCCAGGCTCCATTTTGACGCCAAGTTACACCCCAGCCATCACCCTGCAAGTCTCCGTCGGGCGCGCGGCTGGCTTGGGCCATGGTGGAGAAGCGGCCAAGTACTTCTTGAAGCCTGGTGGGTGCAGTAGTTTTTAGTAACGCGAAACGGCACATACTAGTCTCTCAATATCTGTTTTAAAGCTGTTACTAACAGGTCGACGTGTTTTTTTTGAACTAAGAAGGGAGGTAAAAATCTGACCACCTTATCTCCGGCCGGAATGGCTAAAATGTGATGCCGCTGCAAGCTTTTTAGGAGCTGGTCGCGATTTTCTTTTACTTCCAACCCGATCATTAACCCCTTGCCCCTGACAGCCACGATGTGCTTACTTTTAATCAGAGTTAATTGATCAATAAAGTAACTGCCCACCTCTTCAACGTGGGCGCGCAGTGTTTTATCAAGTATGTTGAGAGTGGACAGTATGCCGGCACAAGCCAGCGGGTTGCCCCCAAGTGTAGAGGTATGAATATGTTTGGGAATACTGTTGGCAACTTTGTCATTTACTAGCGTTGCTCCCACCGGCATCCCACCGGCCAAACCTTTACCAAGGCAGACAATGTCATAACTGATTTCTTCACTTTGCGATGCCAGAAATGGTCCCGTTCGCCCACAACCGGTCTGAACCTCGTCTACGATCAGGATTGCTCCGTGCCGGTCACAGAGTTGGCGCACTTTCTTCAGGTAGCCTGGAGAAGGGGGGTAAATACCCGCTTCTCCTTGAATTGGCTCCAGGATAACTGCCGCGACTTGACTACTTAAAACTTCCTCCAACGCTTGGCTGTTCCCAAACTCAACAGTTTCGAACTCCCACAACAATGGAGCGAATGCCTGCCGGTACTTCTGCCCGTCAGTGGCGGACAAAGACCCCAGAGTTTTCCCATGGTAGCCGTGGACAGCCGCGACAAATCTCTTTTTTTGAGTGGCCAGTACCGCGAACTTTAGAGCGGCCTCGATTGCCTCGGAGCCTGAGTTAGAAAAGAAAACCCGGCTCAAGCCGGCTGCGCAACGTCTGACCAGTGCCTTGGCTGCCACGGCCCTGACATCGTTGTTAAAACTGCCATGCAGAGTAGTTAGTTTTTCCAGCTGTTCGGCAAGGGCTCTAGTAATATCAGGGTGACGGTAACCAAAAATATTAACCCCATAGTTGCTCATTAAATCTAAGTATCGGTCACCACTGCTGTCGTAGAGATACACTCCTTGACCTTTAACTAAGGTCAGGCCCCGATTCACATAGGTATCGACACAAAAATGCCTCTCGATTGATTGGTGGTTGTCAGCTGTCATAACTTTGTCTTTGCGCCGGAGATAGTAGAGCCGGAGATGGTAGTTCTGGAGATGGTAGTTCCGTTTCCCCGCAGGGCGCCAGTAACGGGATTCTCAACTCTGCCGTCACCCCAATAAACTACTTCCACCCCTAACTCAAGTGCTTTTTTGGCCCCTAGAACTTTCCTCTTCATTCTCCCTTGAGCGAACGGCAGGTAGTCATCAATTTTTTCAGCCTCAATGTGTTTAACTAAGCTGGTCGGTTCATCAATGTCTTTCAGTAATCCCGGAGCCGCAAACAAGTAGACAACTTTCTTGACTTGCAGAGCTGCGGCCATGATCGCCACCGCCCAGTCACTGTCCGTGTTGACAACTTCGTTGCTGAAACTTAATGCTGGCGGGGCAATCACCGGCAGGTAGCCGTTAGCAATCAAGAGCTGAATTAACTCGGTGTTTACCTGCTCAACTCGGCCGGTTAAGTTATCCGTTAAAAGTTTGGTTTTTCCGCCTTGTTGGGAGAGCGTGTTGGCTTTGCGTTTGGCTCTCCATAAAGCGCCGTCAACTCCCGACAGTCCAACAGCAGAAACGTGATGCGCCTGCAGTGTGGCCACCACCTTTTTATTTACCAATCCCGGATAGACCATTAAAAAAATATCTAAAGCTGGCTGGTCTGTGTAAACGCTGGGAATTCCCGACGGCGAAGTGATGGTTTGGGTAGGGGTCGCCAGTTTTTGGGCTACTTCGTCCCTAACTGCTGCCGCGCCATGCACCAGGACCACTGGCTCCTTGACCAGCAGTTGCTTCAGGTCGGTCGCCACAAAGTTCCAGTTAATGCCGGTGCCGCCTCCAACTTTAACGATGATCATCTTACTTTTCTAGAACCTATTTTATAAGTTTTGAGAACTGGTTGTGAACCGGTCACAAATAAGCTCTCGATTGAGTTGAGCCCGTGCTTGTTTAGGTACTTAACGATCCCGCCCGCCCGATGGAGCTTCAGTAAAAGAGCGGGAATTTCCAGCTTTGTTTGGGTGTGCTGAGTTTTATTTATTAGTATTTTTCTTGTTAAGTCCAGCTCCAAGACATCGTCCTGTTTGACATCGCTCACCTTGGTGGCGATGGTCAGCAAGCCTTGGTTCAAAGCATTACGATAAAAAATACGGGCAAATGATCGGGCAAAAATTGCTTTAATGCCGCTCTGTTTGAGAGCGATCACCGCTGTCTCTCGAGAAGAACCAGAACCAAAGTTGTTACCGGCAGTAATAAAATCGCCCTTTTTTACCTGTTTGGAAAACTCCGGCCGGTGCTCAATAAAAGCGATTTCAGACAACTCCTGAGGATTAGTAGTAATGTTGTACCTGCCCGGAGTGATCAGGTCAGTGTTGATGTTGTCGCCAAATATCCAGTTCATAAGTATCTCCTTGGGTCGGTAATGTAGCCGCTAATGGCCGCCGCCGCCGTGGCCGGACTTGCTAAGTAAATCAAGGCTTTGGGGCTGCCCATCCGGCCCGTGAAGTTCCGGTTGCTGGTCGAGACACACACCTCGCCGTCATACAGCACCCCGCCATGCCTGCCCAAACACGGCCCGCAGCCGGGGTTGAGAATGACGGCTCCCTTTTCAGTGAAGAACTTGATGTAACCTTTTGCCAGGGCCTGGAGATAAACGCGTTTGGAGGCAGGAGTAATAATAATCAGCATATTTTTATTGAGATCATGCCTCTGCCACATTGAGTAGACGATGTCCAGGTCCTCTATCCGGCAGTTAGTACAAGATCCGATGAAAACTTGATCAACGGGAATTTTCTCTTTTTCAACCTTGGTAACCGGCAGGACCCGATCAATGTCCGGCGGCTCGGCAATCCGCGGGGTCAAGTCAGTAACATCAATGGCGACTACTCGCTCGTACTCAGCCTCCGGATCGCTGGAAATATCTGGGGCGTTATACCGGTAGGGCCGGTTGTTGGCTGATAAGTACTTGCTGGTTTGATTATCTGGGGAGACAATCGCCGCTTTGGCTCCCATCTCGGCGGACATATTTGTTAAGGTCAAGCGGGCCGGAAAAGCGTGATCAAAGGGGATGAAAATTTTTGATTTATCAAAGACCTGATCAGCTAGCTGTTCGAAAGGCTCGATAGCCCAAGCACAAGTGGTGTCATGCGCCATTACCAAATCTAAGTTGGCCAACACAAACTCACCCGCCTTGACTTTTTTGCCCGCGTGGCGGCTGAATATTTTTTCCGCTATAGTTTGGGACATAGTTGTTGTTCCTAGTTTTTCCCAGAGAGACGAGAGCCAGTCACAATAACTCGCTGGTTTCCTACTAGCTCCGGGCCGATAGCCTCGTAGGTAGCCGGCCCTTGTTTTTTCAAACCATTGACGTGAATGCCCGCTTTGTGCGAGAAAGCAGTCGGGCTGGTAATTAGGTTGTGGGGCACATCCAGTCCAACGATTTCCGCCGTCCGCCGCTCGGCGGCAGCCAGCAGCGATAGATCGTACCTGGCAACCAGTCGCGGGCCGAGCTCGTTTAAGCTAACCAGTAACGAGCTCAAAGGAGTGATGCCGGTTCGCTCGCCCAGCCCCAGCAACGAAGTATCTATCCAGTTGGCCCCAGCCCGCAGCGCGTAGATAGCGTTGCCGACGGCATGGCCCAAGTCATTGTGGAGATGAACGCCAAGCTGGGTTTGAACTTCACGGCTGAGGGCATGGACAACTTCCGCTACCTCCCAAGGGAACAAAACACCTCTGGTATCGGCTACTTGCACGCGATCAACACCCAGAGAATCAGCCACCTTGAATATTTTTAAGGTGTCAGCAAAAAACCTTTTTTCCAGGCCGTGCTCCACGCTCACCCTGACTATCAGCCCTGCTTGCTGGGCCCGTTGCACGTGCCGCCTCATCTGGGCAGTATGCTCCGCCAAGCTAAGGCGCATGCTCTTCAACCGACTGGGATCAGCGGTACAAAGCAGGTGCACTCCCTCCACGCCGACACCCAAGGCCGCCTCTAAATCAGGCTCTCTATTTCTAATGTGCGCCATTAAAGGAGGGCGGTCGGTGATGGCAGTCAGCAGCCTGAGGTGGCGGTTGATCTCGGGCACAATCGGATTGCCCACCTCGGCGGTATCAACTCCGATTGAGTGGAGAAGCCTGAGTATTTCTTGTTGGTCTGCTAGGGAAAACTCAGCGCCATTGTACTGCTCACCTTCTCTGAGAGTAGAGTCGTTAATGCCGGCAAAGTGGTGGTCAACTGGTCCCAGGCTGATCATCTAAATTGGGTGTAAGCCTGGAAAGAGCAGACCAAGCGTCTCTTCAAACCCGCACATCAGGTTCATGGCTTGCACGGCTTGTCCGGCAGTACCTTTTACTAAGTTGTCGATGGCGGCTATCACCACCAGCCGGTTACTTCGCCTATCCAGCTCAAAACCAATGTCACAGTAATTACTGCCTTGCAGGATTTTTGGTTCAGGGAAACGATAAATCCCTCGCTGTTCTTTGACTATTCGAATAAATGGCTCGTCTCCATAAAACTGTCGATACGTTTTCCAGATATCTTTTTCGGTTACCTGCCGGCGGGGGGCAGTGTGAATGGTGACCAACAACCCTCTGACCATGTCCAGCGCGGTGGCGGAGACGGCGATGTCCAGCTTTTTGCCACCGGCAAGTTCTTGAACGATTTCGGCCGTGTGCCGGTGGCCGGTGGGCATGTACGAGCGCACACAGCCCGCCCGTTCCGGGTGGTGAGAAGCCGGTGAGGGGTCCATCCCACTCTGAGAGCTGCTCATTTTGGCATCGATAATGATGTTGGGCTTAATTAAGTTGGCTTGAACTAGCGGGTAGAGAGCCAAGATAGAGACGGTTGCCTCGCACCCACCGCCAGCTAGGTACTTGGTTTTTTTGATTTCTTGACGACGCAGTTCGGCCAGGCCATAAGTAAACTGAGCTAACAGCTCGGGGCTGGCGTGGGGAGCGCCGTACCAATCTTGGAAAACTTGAGGGTCGTTAAGTCTGAAGTCGGCCCCTAAGTCAATGACTTTACTGGCTTTGGTGAGCAGTTCCGGCATGAGGTGCATTGACTCTCCGTTGGGCAGGGCCACCAACAGGACGTCGCATGCTGACAAACTGTCCGGGTGAGTAAACTTTAGCGGGGTAGCTTTTCTTAAGTTGGGGTGCGCGGTGGAGACAGGCCGGCCGGCGAACCGGCGAGAAGTTACCTCACCGATCTCCACCTCAGGGTGTTGGAGCAGAATTCTGAGCAACTCTCCGCCCGCATAACCTGATCCGCCGAGGATCGATACTTTTATCATCGCTGAGTACTTCCCTGGGCAACTTCAAGACAGTACTCAATGATTGCTCCCGAGATGCTGACCTTAGTTGGCGCTTCTGAGTTTTTGAACTCCATGGTGTGATTTACTTCATTGACGGACAAACCATCGTCAGTCTCAAAAACATCGATAGCCAAAACCCCACCACCGACTGCTTGGGAAGACTGGCGGCAAATGTTCTCCAGCTCCTTGCTTAAGGGGCAGTTGCTAGCTGTACCTCCTCGAGCAGTGTTGGTGATCCAGTGCGACGAGCTTCTGTAAATAGCACCAATAGTTTGGCCACCGATCACGAAAGCCCTGATATCTCTGCCGGGTTTTGGTACGTACTGCTGTAAGTAGAAAGCTTTCTGCGCCGGTCCGCCCAGCACTTCTTTGTGCTCAATGAGTGTCTCCAGGGCATCGATGTCGTTGACTTTCGATAGTAATCGGCCCCAAGAACCTAGAGCAGGTTTGACGATAACGGGGTAGCCCCCTAGTTGCTCAGTGGCCGCCACCGCTTGCTCCAGCGAAAAAACCATGGCAAATTGAGGAGTGGGGACACCGTTCTTAGCCAGGGCCAGCGAGGTTAAAAACTTATCCGCGCAGATCGCCGCTACTCGTGACGAGTTGACCACCGGAACACTTTGTGACTCTAGAAACTGGACCGCGTAGTTGCCCTTAGTGGTTGAAACAGACCGCTCCAAAGCCACCGCAAAGTTAAGCTGGAAGATGTCGGGATTTAGCAACTGGTCCCTGATGTCGATTAGCTCAATCTCTACACTTCGCTCGCGGGCAGCCTGGAGCAGCAATTTTTCCTCTCCTCTGATGGTGGAGTGCAGCAACCCCAGTCTGGTCACGGTTGCTACTCCCCCCAGTCCTCTTCAATAGCGGGAGCAGGTTCAACTTGAGGCTCATCGCCGACCGCCTTGACTGCTAGTTGAGTTTGACACTCAGGACAAGAAATAATTTCTGACAGTTCGGTGCCGGCTGGTAAGACAACTTGGGCATCACAGGTTGGACAAACGGTTGGCATGGTACCTCCTGCTGGTTTTTACAAAACAGACTGAAAAATACCGCTGACGCTGTATTTTGTCAAATTTTTGGTTAAATAAAACAATTTTCTATAAAAAATGTTAAAATATCGACATGAAATCAGTTGCTACCGCTGTTGAACAGCTTGTTAACGACTCGCCTTTTCTCAAAGAACTAGTTTCACTGGACATCATTAACCTGTCTGGTTTAGCCAGACAACTAAAGAACTCGGTAGAAGAAGAAACTCAAAAAGAAGTAACTGCTGGATCGATTGTAGTCGCGCTGAAGCGACTGGTTAACAAAATTGAAACTGGTAATCAATTTATCTCCACGATTTTTAATGTCGGCCCGGAATTAACGGTCCGGTCAAATTTGTTTGAAGTCACAGTCAAAAACTCGTCAAGCTTGATCGATAAACAAAAAAAACTGCTCACCTACGCCCATAGGCAACAAAGCCATTTTGTGACTTTTACTTATGGACTGTTTGAAACTACCACCATCGCCAGCAACCAAGTACATGATATGGCCATGGGCCTCTATCAAGGCGAGCAAGTAGTCTCCAAACTTGACAATGTCTCCAGTATCACTATCAAGTTTTCCACCGATATTGTTGATTCTCCCTTTATTTACTACTCAATTTTGCGAACTTTGGCCTGGTCCGGCATTAGCATCGTGGAAATGATCTCCACTTACTCGGAGCTAGTGATTGTCCTTGCTCAGCAAGACATTGAGCTGGCATTTTCTTTGATTAAAAAACTGTTTGTGCCTCCAGCTGCCCCCACCCAAACCTTGGTCATTGACGGTTCTGACTAATATGGTATAGAGTTATTTTAGTAATAAACCATATTAACACTATGTCCAACCTTCCAGCCATGCTAGCGAGTCGCATCGATCAAAAACTGAAAAAATTGCAGTCCTTGCGTCCCTTACCAACCTCGGCAGTAAGAAAGCTCAGAGAGCAGTTTGAGATTGAAATGACCTACAACTCGAATGCCATTGAAGGCAATAGCTTAACTTTAAAAGAAACTTATTTAGTTATTCACGAAGGCCTAACAATCAGGGGCAAGCCGCTAAAAGATCATTTGGAGGCTAAGGACCACCATCATGCTCTAGAGTTCTTGTATGGGATAGTTGGGCAAGACTCGCGTCCCACTCTTTCAGAACACTTAATTAGGACCCTGCATCAATTGGTGATGAAAAAAACCGACGAAGAGTTTGCTGGAAAATATAGAAACAGTAATGTTTTTATTGGCGGGGCTAACCATGTTCCCCCCGACGCCCTGCAAATTCCTGCAGAAATGAAAAAGTTGATGAGATGGTTTGTAGAAGAAATGAAAAACCTTCACCCCGTTGAGCTGGCTGCTTTACTCCATCATAAATTAGTCTATATTCATCCTTTTTTTGATGGGAACGGCAGGACGGCACGGCTGACGATGAACATTATTTTGATGAAGTCAGGCTATCCATTAGGTATCATTTTAAAAAATGATCGTAAAAAGTACTATCAAGCATTAGAGGAGGCAGATAAAGGCAACTACACGGTATTGGTTAAACTTACTGCCCAAGCAGTAGAAAGATCACTAGATATCTACTTAGAAACACTCACACCATCTTCCGAAAAAAGAGAAGAATTCCTTCATTTGTCTGAAATTAGCGTCAAAACTCCTTATTCAGCAAAGTACCTTAATCTACTAGCCAGGCAAGGTAAGCTAGAAGCACATAAACAAGGTAGGAATTGGCTGACAACAATAGAAGCAGTGGATCGATATATTGACAGGCGAGAACGAGCAAGAAAGCTGAGTTGACACAAGTAGCTGATGTACTTGATAAGTATAAAGTGTCACGTTACACTTTACACTATATGAAACATATGTTGGCTACACTTGAGGAAAAAAAACAGCGGCTGCCGCCATTATTCGCCAAGAAGAGCGTCAGCAGTACATCGCCAGTATTGAAAAAGCTCAACTTGGTGGCTCATTGGCCGATCACTACTCTCTAATGTACGAAGCAGTGAACCGATCGCTTGATATTTACCTCGAAGCTTTAGCAGGCAAAGAGCAAGAAAAAGTGTTACAAAAGAAACCTGTCCTCAAAATCGGCGAACTGGCTAAATTAGTAGCTGAAACTGTGCCAACTATCCGTCACTGGACCAAGGCAGGATTATTGAGCGTTGCTAACTATTCCCCGGGAGGTTATCAGTTATATAGCCAGGACCAAGTAGTGGTCATCAAAAAGATCCGGAAATTACAACAGCAGGACCGGTTGACCATTGCGGAAATTAAGAAAGCTCTGGAAAAAGATTCCCAGCTTTAACGACTCAACACTAGCTTTGAGTATGCCAAATTATTATTTCGACGGTACAATCGAGCTATCATAAGGAGTACCAAGGAGCTAAGATGACTGATTTACCAGGTTCACCGGAGTATCCGCCGAGCCGAGTTGGGAACGGGCCCGATCAAGAGCTCGCCGCCGGACATGGCGGCGTGTTGAAAAGTAATGGCGATATTGTTAAGCCGAAAGACCTCATAGACGGCGATAGAGTTTACCTGGTGTTCAATGGCCAACGCACGCTGTGCAAGTTTGTTAATATTAATCGCTTAAAGTTTGACAATCCAGAGCTTGATCACGGTGTCAATCCTAATGTAGTTTTTTACAGGAAGACCGAGCCTGTAAAAGTGCGGCTGGCTGAGGGCGGAGAGGAGTACACCATTGATCAAGACGGAGTACCGATCACGGTAATAGCCAAACCCGGTCAAGTCATTGTCCAAAATAATCCGGATGCGGAGCATCTCGAAAGTTCTTATATTTTTGGCAACCAGGATGAAACCGTTGCAGAACAACAAGCGAGGTTTGAGGCTACCTATCAGCAAGACTCTGATCGTCCGGGATACTATCGAAGAAAAAAGGTGATCAAAGCGATCAGAGTTGAAGAACCAATCGCCATTCGGCCAGGTTGGGACCCAGACACCCTGATGGGCACGCCGGCCGGGGGTGTGATTACTGCCGATGGTTACACTATTAGTCCCTCATCACTTGAAGCATCATACGAGGAAGTAGAGCCGGAGCAAGTGAGCGCGAACTTACTCTGATAGTGAACTTTGCCCGACTCTTGAGCTCAGAAGTTTTGTTCGAACCAGTGTCACAACCCTCACTACCTGTATTCAGGCGGCGCGGTTACTGCCTGAGTTCAAAATGGAATCCGAACACTCTTGAGTCATGAAACGACTCGAGTAGAATGTTCTGATGTCAAAACCACACAAAAAGATACAAGCCTTTGAACGAGATCGACTGGCTGTCTGGTCTGCTCAAGGTATCCAAATCAGAGAGATGGCTCGTCGGCAGCCGGTGACAGTTTGCAAAAAAGACGAGGTTGTTGTCGAAGAACGCATCGACGGCACTATCCACATTAGACTGAGAAGGTGTCAAGTACCCATAGCGTGTCGGGAGTTTTCTGAGACAGAATTAGCATAAGCGACTGGGATCATTTTTAATGATCGGTGTAAACGGTCGAAGTTGTAATAGTGGACTTGCTCATAAATGGCAGTCACAAATTCACCAATAGTCTCGAAGCGATCAGTCCATCCCAATTCATCTTTGAAGTGAGAGTAAAAGGATTCCTTATAACCATTTTGTCAAGGGCTACCTTTATCTGAAACCGAGACTTGGACCAGATGCTCTTCCCAAAACTGAGTACTTAAGGCAGCCATAAATTCAGTGCCTTGGTCAGAGTGAAAAATATCAGGGGTACAACCAGCTTCAAGTACGGCTTGTTTGACAACTGCATGGATGAGAAAGCGGTCATGGTGGAGGCTGACTTGGGCTCCTAAGACCTGCCTGGTAAACAAGTCTTCAATGGTGGCTAAGTACCACCACCGACCTTGAAACCAGATAAAGGTGACATCACCTACCCAGATGTGATGAGGCTTGACCACCACTATCCTAAGCAATGAGGTTAGTGTAATGATGGTGGGAGGTAGAGTGGGTGCAAAAACGCCTAACTCTCCGGCGGGGTGGTTTTAGGCCATACTTTTTCATCACCCTGGCAGTCCGTTTGTGGTTAATTTTAAGCTCCCAACCCAACTTAATTGAACCATAGGAGGGGTGCTTCACCCAGGTAGTTTCAATGTTCTGTTTCAAAGCTAAATCTTTAGTTTCCTGTTTCCCGGTGCGGTGTAAATGATCGGGACTGATAGCCATGGCCCGGGTTAGGATGGTTTTACAGGTTGAGTCCTGGATTAATTCACTCTTTTTTTCCTCAACTCATGTCGAGAGTGAGTTTGCCAATGATTCGTTTTAATTCCGTATTCTCCCGTTGCAGCTTGTTGTATTTGAGGATAGTGATGGTGTCAGAGCCGCTGTCTCGAGCGATCCAGTTGTAGATAGTTTTAGTGCTAATCCCAAAGGTTTCAGCTAAGTCAGCTACTTTTTGGCCACTTTTGGCCTTAGCCATAACTTCATCCCGGATCTCTTTAGGAATCAATCTCCGTTGCATGATACCCACTTCAAGATTAATGAGGCGATATTATGTCAGGCTTGCCTCAGAAAACATCCGCAGTATACGGGGTACCTGCCAGTTCCCAGTCTCTTTTTGTATATCAAGCACCCGCAGATTCCCAACACCACCGACTTCGTTGAAGGTGCTGTTAATGCCACCTTGCAAGAAAAGCTCAGGTTCCACCGTGGATTAAAGCTGCCCAAAAGGAGAATTTTAGTCGCTCACTATTTGCGCTCTAAACAATGAGTAATTTGAGTCAAAAAACCAACGCAAAACTTTACTTAACCCGAATATCTAAGGTTAGAACTCACCAAAAAGAGCGATAAACAGGCGTATTCACCAGATCTCTTGGCTCTGCGTACACGTTGGCGGAGGTGGTGGGATTCGAACCCACGTAGCCTGACGGCTCACGCTTTCCAAGCGTGTGCAATTGACCGCTATGCGACACCTCCGTTGTTTGGCGACAGCTCACCGCCGTTCATGCCTTAAGGTCTGGCCTTTAGCCCGGCCGAACCGAGCGTAGATATTGTAGTACACCCAAGCCAGCAGCCCCACCGCCAGCGTCAGCTCGGCCAGTTCTTCCCAGATCTTAAACTCCAGCGGGCCCACAAACGTCCGATAATAGGCGTAGAGCGCCATCGGCCAAAACCAGCTGGTGAGGTAGCCTGGTGCGGTGAAAGTGCTGACTAGTTCTTGCCACCAGCTAACTTGGCTGAGCTTGAACAGCCAGCGCCGGATAAGCGGACCGGCCGCGCCGTACACGGAGATCAGTAAATACCCCCAGTACACCAGGGGCATCAGCGCGCGGGTGTTGTGGATGTTGAGCTCGTTTTGTTGGTTGACTGCTTGTAGAACTGTCGGCGTTTTGATCTGGAACAGTCGCTGTCCCCAGGAAACCTCTTCACCAGCCAGCAAAAGTGAGCCGATGGCAACTAGTGCTACCAGCCACGGCAGTATCGATTGAGGAAGGCGCTGTCTTAGCCGATTTCTTAGTCTGGTCGTGCTGGCGCCTGACAGCCCGGCCATTGCCAGGAAAACAATAAAGGTAGCCATTTCTACCCAGGCGTCTTCCTCTCCCCAGCTGGCGAACGTCCTTGGGGACGAAAAATACGCCATCGCCGCGGTCAGCCAGATCCAGAACGGTGCCGCTAGCCAATAACGCCAGGCAGCCAGCCCGAACGCGTGACCAGTCAAGCAGGGCCGCCCCGCCGGCTGTCGCGTAGACTGCCAGCCAGGGCAGCTGGGCCAACACCAGGTGGTACCGAGAAAAGACAAAGTTAGGAAAGTGGCGTTCTTCCTGCCACCCTAAAAAAATGATGACAGTGACCAGCAGTGGGTACACCGCACCCAGCAAGACTTGACCAAAACGATGAAGTTGTCCCGGCCGCCAAGAGTTGAGCAACACCAAGCCCAGCACGCTCAGCGCCGCCAGCACCAAACTGCTGACCGAGGCTTTGCTGGACACGAAATCGACGTAGATGATCGAATCGAGCAGCAGCGGCACCAGCCCCGCGACCAGCGCCGCGCCCACCAGTAAGGCCGGTATCGGCAGGACAGTGTACTTGAGTTTGGCTGTCACCAGGTTTTTTCTTTCATTATTCGTGCTTGGCGATGGAGATCATTATAGAGGAAAGGGCCATTGCCATCCTTAGCAGGCCGCGCCAGCCTGGACTAGACAGCGCCTGGCCGAATTAGCCATCAGTTGAGCGGTCCGGCCTTGATATAATGGGGGCCATCCTGGAAGCGTCGCATAGTGGCCAATTGCACAGGATTGCTAATCCTGACCGGTTTTCCGGTTCGCGGGTTCGAATCCCGCCGCTTCCGCCAGGTTCTAGTTGCGAAAAGTCTGAAGGAAAAATAAAATGTATCGAAACATAAGGCGCGACGAAGCATTATCGAAATATACATGAACAAAATAGTAGTTTTAGACTTTGGCGGACAGTACTGCCACTTGATTTCCCGCCGGATTAGGGACTTTGGAGTGCGCTCCGAAGTGATGCCGGCAGACACTTCCGCGAAGAAACTGGGTGCGGACAAATTAGTCAAGGGAGTTATCCTCTCGGGTGGCGCGCGATCTGTCTTTGACAAAAGCGCCCCAAAATTTGACAGACAGATCTTAAACCTTTCCATACCCGTTTTGGGTATCTGTTACGGACATCAGTTGATCGCTGATGCCGTTGGCGGCCAGGTAGTTGCTGGCAAGTCCGGCGAGTACGGATTGATGAAACTGGATGTCAAGGCCAAGGGAGAGATTTTGGCGCGTCTAGGAAAATCAATAACTGTGTGGATGAACCATCACGACGTTGTCGAACAACTCCCAAAATCTTTTCAGACGCTGGCCGGCACCGAACATGCCAAGATTGCCGCTTTTGAGAACAAGCGAGACAAGATTTTTGGAGTCCAGTTCCACCCGGAAGTCAGTCACACTAAAAAGGGTGATCAGATATTGCGAAACTTCACTTTCAAAATCTGTGAGTGCAAAAAATCGTGGACGTCAGAATTAGTTGCCGAAAATATGATTAGGGAAGCGGCCGATACTATCGGCAGTCAAACCGCGATTATCGGGCTTTCTGGCGGAGTTGATTCATCGGTGGCCGCCGCCTTGGTCGGAAAAGCAATCGGAAAACAATTAATTGCTGTTTATGTGGACACCGGCTTGATGCGCGCCGGAGAAACTAAGTTCATCGAACAGACGTTCAAACAGAAAAACTTAAATCTCAAGATCATCAAAGCAGAAAAACAGTTTTTTCGGGTGCTGAAAGGAGTGAGCTCACCGGAGCGAAAACGAAAAATCATCGGCAAACTTTTTATCGATATTTTCTATGATGTTGCCAAGCAAGTAAGGGCGGACGTTCTCGTCCAAGGGACAATTTACTCGGACAGAATTGAGAGTGGCGTAACTAAACATTCTTCAAGAATAAAATCTCACCATAATGTCGGCGGACTTCCTAAAAACTTGAAGATGAAGTTGTACGAACCACTGAAAGATTTATACAAGGACGAAGTCAGAAACCTGGCCCGGGAGCTTGACCTACCGACAGAAATAACCACTCGCCAAGTGTTCCCAGGCCCAGGCTTGGCGATACGGATTATCGGGGAGGTAACACCCAAGCGAGTCAGGGTGGTGCGCCAGGCAAGCAAAATCATTGAGGAGGAATTGAAAGAAACTCAGTTTTGGCAGAACATTTGGATGAGCTTTGCCGTCCTGCTACCGATAAAAAGCGTTGGTATCCAAGGAGATAAGCGTAGCTACAAATCTCCGGTAGTGGTGCGGATTATTGAGTCTCGGGACGCCATGACAGCCAACTTCGCGAAAATTCCGTTTCCCATTCTCGAGCAAATTTCGACTAGAATCACCAACGAGATTGATGAGGTCAATCGGGTGGCGTACGACATTTCCAACAAACCTCCAGCCACGATGGAGTGGGAGTAGTTTAGATGTAGACAATAAACATCTTTTTACAGTGTCTCATCGGTGTTAATTTTGGTAGGATTACCCCTAATTTCACCCATCACAGTACACCACCAGACATGAACAACCACCCAGAGACATTTACATACTAAGGCGAAACGCTGCGGATAGAGTTTGTAGAATCAATTAAAGTGTGTGACGGCGTCAGTTGTGACCTTTACTCATTTCCAGAGAGTCCTGATAGGGACTTGGCAATGGGGAATGTTGAAGCTGGTAAGCAAACTCCGCCTCAAAGAGTAGTGGGGGGGGCGATGAAACAATCGAGGGTTACTTGTCAGGACGGGGTAGGTTGGTGATAGTTCGGCCAAGCGGTGAGAAGCTGAAGTTTGAGGTAGAGCCGCAGGAAGATCTGCAGCTTGATGAGCCCGTCTACTCTAGGGGGTTTTCCATCATGTAGAAGTAGGCGATACTATACAGTGGCAGGCCGCGGATGATGAAGAGCTGGAGTCTTTTGAGCTCTGCTTCCCTCCGTATCAGCAGGGCAGGTACGAGGATTTGAAGGAGGGGCGGCTTTAGAACAACTGTATGATGACAGCTCGCAGTTCAAACGGGGTTGGAGGCGACGGTCTGTGGGTGGCGATCATTGCCGACAATCTGTCTCGCGAAAGAGAGTATCTCGAACTGTTCCGTTCGGCGTTAAGTTCACATGCATTACCTAAGAAAAACTCAGGAAAGCTATCTGAAATTCCCAAAACTATCTGTAGCCATTAGTGTAGAATGTGATCTGATTAAATGAGTAAAAAATCACTGAAAACCATCAAGAAAGTTTACGAGAGAGGTGAGAACATCATCCAACACCTCAAACAAAATAAGGGCAATCACAACACATTAGAGATGATCACTATCAGCTATGATTTACAGAGTGGCACTTACATCCGCGAAGTCAAGAAAAATCCGCGATTCAATCGGGAGTACACAGCTGCCATCGCCCGAGTTATCGACGAACTTGGTGTAAAGTACGATCTTCTTCTTGAAGCTGGCGTTGGTGAAGCTACAACTCTCGCCAACGTTGTTTTAAAACTTCGAGACAAACCTAAGAAAGTTTTTGGTTTTGACCTTTCCTGGTCCCGGACTCGGTACGCGATCGAGTACCTAACATCGAAACATATTAACAACTCTTTCTTGTTTACCGGGAACTTGTTCAACATCCCCTTGGCAGATGATTCGATCGACATTGTTTACACTTCACACACTATTGAGCCCAACAGCGGACGGGAGAAAGAAGCACTTCGAGAGCTGATGAGAGTCACTAAGAAGTACCTAGTGCTACTGGAGCCAGCACACGAATTCGCTAATGAAGAAGCTCGGAAGAGAATGGAAAGCCACGGCTACATCAAAAATCTTTACGGTAGTGCTGTAGACTTAGGTATGGATGTCATCGAACACAGATTGTTTGACCACTCCAACAACCATTTAAATCCAACAGGATTGATCGTAATAAAAAAAGACCTCAAGACTCATCGGACGGTTCGAAATCCTCTTGTTTGCCCCGTTACCAGAACCCCACTCAGGCTTATCAAGGGTTCATATTTTTCCAGTGATAGCCTGCTGGCGTATCCGGTAATTAAAGGCGTACCATGCTTGCTGGACGAAAACGCCGTGATCGCGACTCACTACAAGAGATGGAAGTAGATCGCGGACTAACTACTACTCGGTGGCCACTAGGGATATGAGCAGGAAAAGACAACTGCGAGTATCGCTTATTTGTGATAATAAAATCAGAGAGTACGACTCATTACTTTTGCTACAGGAAAAACTTAGAGATGAACTCCACGCTCAAGTAAAAATCTTTGGTAGTATTGCTGAAATTCAGCGTATCTATTTTATGTTGCACAAGTTTCAGCCGGATGTGGTTATTTTGCCTCAGGTTCAGGAGAAGAGCTGTAGAGAACTGGCTGACTACGTAAGAAAGTCGGGAGGCATAGTCGGAGTACTGCCCTCAGAAGTAACTCTCAGTGACACTATGGTTAAAACCGTCGTCAATGATGATACCCATTATGATCGATACGTAGATCTTTTTTTCTTTCCAGGCAAAGATCAGAAGAAGCACTTTTTATTCTCAGACCTGAGCGCGAGTAAAATGTTTGTTACTGGCAGCCCTAAAATAGATGTGTCTGTGTTGGCTGCCCAACGACAACCAATGTCCAGAAAAGAATTTTCCACTACTTTTCAAATTCCACTTAATCGAAAGATTAATATTTTTGTCTTTACTTCTTTTCCGATCAGTTCTGAAGACTATCAAAAGAAAGACATTTCGTTTTCTAAGAGCATCCCCTTTCTTAGAATGGTTTCAAAGTACATCAGGTTGACTAAAGAAAGCTACTTGCAGATGATACCATTGCTAGCTGGGCGATTTTCAAACTGCAACATTATTCTTAAACCTCATCCATTAGAACTGGTATCTACCTACTCTTCTCTCAACGTGCCAAACTTACACATTGTTGATAAAGCCACTATTCATCAGTGTTTTGGTAGCATAGATTTAGCAATTCACTGGACGTCAACCGTAGCATCAGAGTGTTGGATTAATGATGTTAAAACGATCCAGTACTCACCATTTGCAGAGTACGACGAGCACCTGATTGATCTAACGCCGGGCAACCCGCTTTTTCATACCCGCGAAGAACTTTTTGCTGGTATAACTCACTACCTTAAACATCCTCTCGAACCAAAGTATCTTCGCTTTCAGCGTCAGTACTTGCGTAACAACTTTTATCTTCTTGACGGAATGTCGAGCGGGAGAATAGCGTCAGTTATTAAGAGAAATCTTCGGTTCCACAAGACAAAACCATCTTACTCCAGAGGTTATTCCTACTTGTTTTTTGTTCAACATTTACTTGATAGATGGTTGGGACCAGTCTTAGTAAGGAGAATTATGTCGTCACTGTTCAGGAGTAAGAGTTGGCGATACGCACAGCTCAACTACCTACCATATTAAAGCTATTTTTTAAAAGAGATGGTTCTGCGTAACCAGCCATAGTATCTGGCCAACGCTGCTGTCCACAAACCAGGAATTAACTGCAGTTTACCTGCTGAGATAAATTCAGCGGTGCCAAAGATTATATATTTTCGGAGTGGATGAGTTATTGACTGAATCTTTCTAAGATTAGTCCAGTTGGGAGAATACTTACGATAAAACTCAGCATCTCCTTTTCCATAAAACTGCCAGCGATTAATAAATTCGCTCATTTGCATGAGCTGTTGTTCGTAAGAAGGTGTGCTAATTTTATATAATTTGTACCCTGCTTGAGTAAGTCGAAGTCCTATGTCGGTGTCATCTGTACCGCCTTTTATCTGGGGGTCATAGCGGATTTTGCGGACCACTTGAGTGCGGAAAATACAAGGTGTCCCGATCACGTCAGTATAGCCCTCCCTGTTCAGGAGTAGCTCGAATATTTGCTGGGTAGTTTTTTCCCAGTAGCTTCTTGGTTTTAGCAAGACAGTAAAAGCTTGAACACCAACAATTTGAGGATCGTCTCTAAATTTGTTCAGCATATGAATTAGTGTCTTTCTGGAAATGTGATCGTCCGCTCCTACAAACGCCACAAAATCACGACTGGTATTGTCTATGCCTAACTGTCTTGCAAACGATAAACCTTTTTGGCGATCGGAATAAACTCGTCGAGTGAATTTTCTGGCTATTTTTTGTGTTTCGTCAGATGAGTCAGCATCTACCACTAGCAGCTCAGCCTCAGGGGATGCCACCGAAATTTGGTCAAGGTTCTTATGCAAATAGGCTGCTGAGTTTTTGGTACAAACTACTATGCTTAGGTTATGCAGAGACTGTGGTCGAGTGCCACGACGATGACGAATAAGTAAGCTGCTGATTTTTTCTATATCTTGTTTTGTCATGTCTTGATTTCCAGGAAAGTATAATCCTTGGTTGTGTACCCGGGTGGCGTTGGTCAGGACTTGCCGACCGTATCGTACTTCCCAAAATGGCTGTTCTCCGATTGACCCGCAAATTAGCGGTCGAGTTTCGACCGAGTTTTCTTCTAACAGGTCGACAATATTGGGCAGATCATCATCAATCAGGCCGATCGCAAAGCTTGAAACTGGTGACCCTTTGCTGGTTTGAATCCAGTAGTATGGTGAAAGATTTTCTTTAAAGGATTCATAAACTTTCTCTCTTTTTCTTACCGTCGAATTCAGCTTTTTGAGTTGTCCCAGTCCTAAAAAAGCATTTAGTTCAGTTGGTCTTAAGTTAAATCCTGGGTAGTAGAAAGTGTAACGATTTCTAAAATCATCTATATTGAATTTTATTTTCAATCCTTGCGAGTGCTTAGAAGGCAAATCCCGGGACCAGCCATGACTGCGAATAGATAGCATAATTGTGTATAGTTCTTCATCATCAGTTACCACCATTCCTCCCTCTATAGTTGACATGTGGTGACCATAGTAAAACGAAAAAGAACCCATTAGTCCAAACTTGCCAACCTTTTGGCCGTTGAATTCTGAGCCATGTGACTCGCAACAGTCTTCGAGCAGTAGCACCTCGTACTCACGGCAAATTTCTCTGATGTCATCCATATGGTTGGGGTGGCCCAGAACATGTACTAAAATCGCTACCGAGGGCCGATACTCCTGGCAAAGTTGGCGAAAGTGGTCAATATTGAGTCCCAAGTTATCAGGGTCACAGTCACACAAAATTGGGTCCATCGCCAGTTGCATAAATGGAGCTACGGTAGTTACCCAACTCACAGCTGGCACAATGGCACGATCATTTTTCAGCTTACCTGTCAGCACTAAGGCGTAGAGCATCAATAAGTTAGCTGACGAACCAGAATTAACAAAAACTGCAAACTGACTCCCATTCCACTTGGCCCATGCCTTTTCAAATTTAGTGACTAGTGGGCCCTTAGTAAGTTGGGTGTTTGTTTCTAGCCAACCAGCCAACTTTTTTAGTTCTTGATCAGAAATAGTATCCTTGACCAAGGGTATTTGGTAAGAGCTTTTCATATATGCTTAGCTAAGTGGATGATTAACATCATGATTTGAGGGCCATCACAGTTTGTCTTAGATTTATTGTTTTTGTTATAACCGCAAAAAGGAGAAAAAACAAACTATAAACTATACCCGCCGCAATGTAGTCTACTACGCTCACAGGGTAAAAGTTGGTAATCATCGTCAGTAAGAAGATTATCCCCAAGAATACACTTGTTTGGAGAATAAAAAAGTAGGGCAGATTAAAATCAACGACTTTTTTCAGTAGGATAATGTGCAACACCATTGAAAAAAAGTAGACAATGATGTTTGCTGCTAGTGTGCCTATCAGGCCAAACACTGATGTTAAACTAATTCCAAGCAAAATGTTGGCCACCGCCACCATCGCTGCCAAGCGCAGTCTTTCTTTGACCATTCCCAGTCCACCAAGAATAGTTGTAAGGTAACTTGTCAAAGTTATGAAAGGGGTGGAAAGCACTGCCCATCTGAGCGGTACTTCAGAAGCTGCCACCCACCTTTCTCCAAATAAGATCTGAATCGGACTGGCAGGAAAAATGAAAAGAAAGAAACCAAAGTAGATTGACACCAGTGGGATTACCTTAACTACGACACCAATTATTTTTTTAATATTCGCATCGTCACGATCATGAGACAACTGTGAAATCATCGGGAAGAACAAACTATTGATCGGCGAGACAAAAATATCGGAGACGGTAGCCAAAGCAAAGACTACCCCATAAATACCCACCTCTCTAACTCCTCTCAACCAGGTTAAGAAGATTGTGTCCGTAGAGTAAATAAAACTAGTGATGGTCGTGCCGAGAAGTGCGGGTAGCGCGAACTTAAACATCTTCCGGAACAGATTCGGATCCCAGATAATAGAACTGACCAGGTACTTATTGGTTTTCTTCATTACCAAAGCATATAAAACAGCTGCCAATGAATAGCCGACAGCCCAGGACGCCGCGTACCAAGTTGCTGAAGTTACACCTAGGAGCCAGACTATTACTGAAAAAATTAAAGTGAACAGCAATTTTGTAAACTGGATCGAGGCGTAGAATTTTTCTTGTTGTAGGCCATTGAACAGCTTACTTAGCGAAGCTAAAAAACTTTGAGCTAAAAAGTAAACCACTAGTAGGTACACAAGCTGCTCGGCCTCCGGCTGCTTAAAAAAATTACTTGCCAGCCAAGGAGACAGGAGTATTAAAATGAGTGACAAAACGAACGAAGTACCCAACTCCAGGTACTGACCATATTTATAGGTGGTCCAGACTTTTTGGTAATTCTTATCCTTGATGAATTTTGGTACAAAATACGACACGCTAAAGCCAAACCCGAGGTCGTTGTAGGCACTCAAGAAATTGATTAAACCGATAACAGCGTAGAACAAGCCTACATCTTCGATTGACAGCGTCCTGGAGTACAGGAGTCTGATCAGGTATCCTAGGGGAGAGACTAATAGGCTGAAGAAGAAAATAGTACTTCCGCCCTTGACTATTTTGGCCAAGATTAAGCTAGAGTTTGAACTATTAGGTGCTGTCATCCTACTTCTGGGAAATGAAAGTAATTATATCTTACGAACCAGCTAAATGGCTCCAATCGAAGGTAAATCGAAAGTAATTGGAACATACTTAGTTCCTTCTTTCTGCTTCCCTTATTGAATTCGCTTTCGTACAATGCTCACTGATAGAACTCAAAGCCGTGGCAGGCGAGCAAAGCGACTGAGGGTAGAAGCTTGGGATCAAGACTTTCCATGAGTGCTTGAGGTTCTCCAGAAAAATCGTGGTCATATACAGAGCACGTGAATATGAACAAAAAATTTTACATTCTGGGAGCAGGACCAATTGGCCTGGTCACAGCTTGGAAGTTGCTTGAGAATGGTTTCTCGGTAGAAGTAGTTGAGAAACTTGACAGGGTGGGCGGCATGTGCCGAACTTGGAAGTGGAGGGACTTTTTAGTTGATACGGGGCCACACATCTATCACACTCCTGATAAAAACCTAGCTGATTTTTGGGAGAAAGAGTTTGGTGACTTATTTATCAAGAGTGAGTTTTGGTGTCAAAATGTTAGGGGAAAAAACTTTAATGAGTATTGGGACTACCCAATTTCCTGGCAAAGTATTAGCAAGTACCCCAAGTCTTTGAGACAAAAAGTAGTTTCAGAAATCGAAAGCAGGCAAAAAGAGGGCAGAGCTAAAGCGAATAGCTATCAGCAGTACATTGATTCTCAGGTGGGCCCCACTTTACGGAAGATGTTTTTTGATGAATATCCTGAAAAGGTATGGGGTATTCCAACCACTTCACTAACACCAGAATGGGCTCCCAAAAGAATCGAGCTGAGGGAAAAAACAACACCATTTTATCATCAGCAGTGGAATGCTGTTGGCAGATATGGAACAGGCTGTGTTTATGAACGAATCAGTGACATGATTTTGGGTCTGGGCGGCAAGATCAGGTTGAATTCTGAGGTTAAAAGCATTATTTACCGAGGGAAAGATATTACTGGAGTAAAACTTTCCAAAGGTAAGGACATCAAGATTAATTCGGATGACAGGATTATTTCCAGTCTGCCCATCAACTTAACCGCCTACTTTTTTGGCTACAAAAGCAAACTACAGTTTAGAGGGATTTGTTCGGTATACCTAGCTTTTGATAAAGAACAAGTTATTCCTGGTAGAAATCATTGGCTTTACTACGGTTCACCTCGAGTAGTATTCAACAGGGTTACTGAGCCTAAAAAAATGAGCCCTGATATTGCGCCTCCTGACCAAACTTACCTGGTAACAGAAACAACCTTTAGCAGGGGAGATGATTTTGATTCTCTGAGCGATCAACATATTTTCGACACAGTAATTGAGGGAATCGAGACAGTTGGTTTGGCCAAAGCTAACGAAGTGGTTGGTTTCTCAATTAACAAAGAGTACTTTGTTTACCCGATACAGTACACCGGTTACCAAGAAGAACTTGCCAAAACAAAGTCTGCTATATCTCAGTTTGATCAGCTTTTCTCCTTAGGTACTGGGGGTGATTTTAACTACGCAGATAGCCAAATTTTATTTCACAAAGCTTTGGACTTGGTGGACTCCATTGTTAGGAGTGAAAAAAGCAACTCCTTACTTGACCAAGAACTGAAGAGAGTCGTTAAATGTACACCAAACCAAATCGTCGACATCAACGGTAAGAAGATAGGCGATGGCCAGCCAGCATATATTATTGCTGAAGCTGGTTTAAACCACAACGGTAGTCTCAAGCTAGCTAAGACACTCGTAGATAAAGCCGCGGAGGCAGGTTGTGATGCGGTCAAGTTTCAAACGTATAGAGCCAGCAATAGAGTTTCTTCGGAAGTTAAAAGCGTGAAGTATGCTGAAAGCACAGTTGGCTTAGAAGAAAATCTGCTTCAAGTTTTTGAAAAGCTGGAGATGAGTTTTGGTGATCAAAAGAAATTATTTTCTTATGCTAGAAGAAAACAAATTGAGATATTTTCAACGCCTTTTGATACTGAAAGTGCTGATTTTTTAGATACTCTGGGGGTGAGTATGTTTAAGATTGCTTCAATGGATCTGGTTAACTTGCCTTTAATTTCCCACATTGCTAAAAAAGGGAAGCCAATTATTTTATCTACCGGTATGTCTTCTCTAGCTCAGGTGGACGAGGCCGTAAACTGTATCCTGGAGCAGAATAACTCCAACATTATTCTTCTACAGTGCAACTCTTCATACCCAGCAGCACCAGAAGATATGAATCTCGAAGTAATAAACACTTACAAGCAGTCATTTAGAGTTCCAGCTGGATTATCGGACCATACTTTTGGTCTTTTTGTTTCGACAGTAGCCTTGGTGATGGGAGCCAATGTCATCGAGCGTCACTTTACTCTTGATAAAGGGATGGAGGGTCCTGATCACATTCTATCTTCTGAACCTGAGGAGATGGGCGATCTGGTTCGTATTGCCAAGCAGATCCCTCTAGTAAGAGGGTCAGGAATTAAAACAATTCAACCCGACGAGTACTTTACTCTCAACGCCCAGAGAAAAAGCTTGTACGCTGGCACAGATATAAAGGCCGGACAAAGAATCTCTAAAGACATGGTAAGTATTAAAGGTCCGGGTGGAGGGTTGTTACCTAAGTACCTATCTATAGTCATTGGTAAAAAAGCTCAAGTAGATGTGCCAAAAGACCATCCTCTTACTTGGGAAGCAATTTAGGCACTGGAATGAAATCTCATCGACACCTGATTGGGGTGGTAAATCAACTAACCGAATTAGCGAAGAAGCATAAGAAAAAAACCGCCTTTTTTATTGGCAGTACTGCCAAGGTAAACAAGGGAAGCTTTTACTTTACGCCCGTTAGAGAATTAACCTCGGTTTTTTTTGCTGGAGCCGTAGTTTACAGTGAGCACCAAGCATTTGAGATCTGCAGAGATGTGGATGGAAAGGTCGACATCATTTTGGTAGACGCTGAGAAAAAAATCCTAGGCAAGGATGCTCTAACTGGAACCATCTCTAATATTGAACGTCTAGCCAGAGAAACTGTCACAATAAGTTCTCTTTGGACGTATAAAGGTAATGACTTGACGGTAGAAGCAGTTGATTTACTGATCGAAGAACTGTTTTCAAGTGAGGCAAAGGGAGTAGGGGGTAAGAATGCAGCTATTTTAGGTGCCGGCAACCTGGGTAGCAAGCTTGCCTTAAAACTGGTCGAAAGGGGGATGAATGTGGCCATCACAAGAAGGAATAAAAGGAAGTTACACCTAATCGGGGTAGCTCTAAATTACATTAAACCCACGCCAACCATAGCTAAGTTAACCACCGCGACCGACCATACCAAGGCCTGTATAAACGCCGACGTGGTCATCGGTTGTGCCAGAGGCAATCCTGTAATTTACCCAGAAACTATGGAACAAATTAAAGACACAGCCATCATTATTGATGTAGGAAAAGGAACCTTAACGCCCGAATCAATTAAGCTGGCTTACAAGAGGAAGATACCCATCTACAGGCTTGATGTAACGGCAGCCATCGAAGGGTTAATTCAAAGTTTGATCTTTAATAAAACCAGCGTCAGTAACTTGGGTAGAAAAACTCTGCACAATAATATTTGCTTGGTGACTAGGGGACTGTTAGGTAGTGAAGGCGAGGTTGTGGTTGACAACGTCAATCAACCTCAGTATATCTATGGTTTAGCCGACGGTAGGGGTGATTTCGTCAGGAGGCTTAGCGCCAAACAACAAAAGATTGTTGAATCTGTTAAGGAATATATTGTTCGCAACGAAACATGAAAAAGAGTCAGGTAAGCAAGTGGTTAGATTTTTCAGATCGGGTGGTTGTTATCACTGGAGCAGCTGGCCAACTAGGTACAGAGTTGTGCGAAACCTTCGTAGAACTCGGAGCCAAGGTAGTGGGTTTAGACATCGTGTTGGGCGAACAAGTGCGGGGGGTAACATATAAAAAAACTGATGTCACTCAAGAAAAAAGTGTGATAAGAGCAATAGAGGGGATATTCAAAGAGCACCAGCAGATTGATGTCTTAATCAATAATGCTGGCGTAGGAGTTTTTAATCGGTTTGACTCGCGGACAGAGAGAGAACTTGACTTCGTACTAAATGTTAACGTTAAAAGCACAATTTGGTGTATTAAAACTCTCTCCGCTCTCAAGAAAAAATATGACCAATCGAAGAAAGCTTCCGTGGTTAATATTAGCTCCTTATATGGGTTGGTTAGTTCTGATCCTCGCATCTACACCGACTTAGCAAGAATGAATTCAGAAATCTACTCGGCTACAAAGGCTGGAGCAATTCAGCTTTCTAAGTACTTTGCGGTTCACTTGGCTGGTGAAAATATTAGGGTCAATTCTATTTCACCAGGGGGGATTTTTAACGACGCTAACCCTCAAGGCGCAGACTTTGTCAAAAACTATTCCTACCGGACACCAATGGGAAGAATGGCCAAAACTCAAGAAATGGTGGGACCGATTCTATACCTAGCCAGCGATGCATCAAGCTACACAACTGGAGCGAATCTTGTCGTTGATGGTGGCTTTAGTTGTTGGTAGCCAAATTCACCTAGTTTAATCTCGTAAAATCGTTGCTACTGACAGGGCCTTTTAACTTCTTTTCCACAGCATTATTATCGATATCCTGCTTGAGCTGACTAAAGACATAATCAACTCGTCGCAAGTATTTTTCTATGGTATTCCTTTTATGCGCATAAGAGATATAAAAAGAGGTGTTAGCTAGATAGTTGTGCTCTAGCATGTATTGAGTAAATAAAGTTCTGATCGCTGCGGAATTTTTGTACGTAAATTCAAATCCACTAAGCGCATAAACGCCATGAACTTTAATCTGAAGTTTATGTTTTTTTGCTAAAGTATTCCAACCATCCTGAACCAACTTGCCAACTGTTTTTAAATGTCTTGCTACATTGCGAGCTTTAAATTTTCTAATAGTTGCCAAAGCCGCCACCGTTCCAACTTTATCAGTCCAGTAAGTGCTACTGATAAAGGTTTCTTGAGCTTGGTCCATAATCGCTCGTTTACCAATAATCGCGGCCATCGGGTATCCATTGCTCATCGCTTTAGCAAACACTGCTATATCAGGATTCACACCTAAGAGCTTATGATAACCACCATCACATTCTCGCCAACCAATGGTTATCTCATCGAAAACAAGTGGAACTTTGTTGTCAGTGCATAACTGCCTAATTTTTTCTAAATAGCCTGCCTCAGGTGGGTGGTTTCTTATTGGTTCCATCACCACCCCAGCTAGTTCCCGCCGGTGTTCGTTAAACAACTTAACAAAATTGTCAATATCATTGTATTCGAAAGGGATCATCGTTCCTGCTAACCTTTGTGGCACTCCCTTGGGCTCAAGTCCTGGCAAAAGGAAGTCGTCCAAAGCTTTGTTTTTGTTTAAATTTGCAGATAAGTACCAATCGTGCCAACCATGATAGCCACAAAACATAATTGTTTCTTTATTGGTGTGTGCGCGAACTAACCTCACCGCTATAGCCATGGCTTCGCCACCCGTTCTAGAGTAGCGAACCATTTCACTCCATGGGTGAAGCTCAATTAACAGCTCTGCTAGCTCGATTTCTTCAGGAGCATTGAGCGTGGAAATGTTGCCGTCGGCTACTGCCTCGTTAACTGCTTGGTTGACGTCAGGGTCAGCGTAGCCCAATACACAAGTACCGACGCTCATGATGGTAGTGTCGATATATTTTTTGCCATCAACTCCCCAAATCGTAATACCCTCGGCTTTTGAGTAGTAAGTAGGCCAATGCTCGGGCAAAAACCTTTCGGCGCGTTTGCTGAGGAGTTGAGTGGCTCCTGGAATAACTTGTTGAGATCGTTTGTAAAGTTGTTGAGGGTCTATCATTGGTGGCTTACTAGTTCTGTTATTTTTTAGGTCCCATTCGAGCCATTTTTTTGTCCATTTCGAACGCCATTTTGTGACCTTCATTTCGCTGGTACACATTATTTATACTACGTAAGTTATGGTTATCAATATGGGAAACGTACTCAGAGAACGATGCCAGCGGTCCAACTTCGGTGATCAGCCGTTTGATTAATTCAAAGTCGGCTAAGTAATCGATGGTCATGCGATAATCAGAATAATCAACTTCTGATTCTAAGTTAGACTTGGACAGATTTCTTTCCATGTAGAAAGTGACGTGCTCGCGCTCCGAATATAAGGCAGCATTCTTCCAGGTTTCTCTCAGAGCCTTGACGGTAAAAACTTCGGTGTCTAGACCATCGGGAAAAGTTGGAGGATAGCAGTTGGAACCGTACTTAACTTTTGAACTCAGAAACAAAGCTATTGTCTGATCAACAATTTCCGGATCAATCAGCGGGCAGTCCGAGGTAACTCTCACGATGTTATCAAAACCAGGGAAAGCCTGCGCACACTGATAGTACCTATCCAAGACATCGTTTTCACTTCCACGAAAAAAAGGTATTTTCATTTGGTGGCAAAACTGGACTATTGGCTCACTTTCATCCAATTCTGTGGTGGCAATTACTACCTTTTCGATTAACTTGGAGTGTTTAAGTCTATTAAGCTGGTGCTCAAGTAAAGTCTTGCCTTTAACCTTCAAGAGCACTTTGCCGGGCAATCTTTTAGAACCCATGCGTGCCTGAATAATGCAGATGTTTTTTGTTTTCATAAGCTTATTCCTGGTTTTTCAGAGTGATTTTATACTTTCGCGTTTACAAAAGTGCTTGTTAAACTAGGAATGATCTTTCCATATAATCAGATACTACCAGTAAGCATACAATGAAACGCAACCTGTTTGCCGCTTTTGCCGCCGCCGTCATTATAGTAGTGGCTGCTCTGTGGTTTGTCACTTTGTTGTTTGGTGGTAGGACTGACAACCGTACCGACGCCAGCCTAACTACCCGGCCCTTTGTATCAGCAGACTTGGGTGTGAAGCTGAACTTGCCGCCTACCTGGCGGGTGGAAGAGTCCACCGGCTCCGCCGAGTTTATTACTCCGAACGGCCGGATTGTGCTCAAGCGCGCGGCCGGAAAGTTCGGTGACGTTCAGGCGCGGCTGGCTGGTGAAAACGGGGGTACCGGTGGCAAGATCGGCAGCAGGGCTGGTGACGCCGGTGGTACCGGCAGCCGGCCGGACACCGACCAAGTGTTTTTCTTCTCAAGGGGCGGCTGGGTCTACTACCTGGCAGCCGACTCGCCGCGACTGTTTGACCAGCTGCTGTTCGTACTAGGCAGTCTCGAATTCAGTGAGGCTGAGTGACAGACTGCTACAATACTTCCATGCCCAATTTCCAGCCTGGCAAAGTTGTAACCACCACCCAGCTCAAGACCGGCGAGCATGCCCAGATACGCTATCCGCGTTGGCAAGACCTCGATCGGTACCTTGAGTTTATCAATCGCTTGTCGAGCGAGAACACCTTTGTCAGGTTTTCCGGACAGACGGTGAGTATCGCCGACGAAGCCAATTACCTGGCAAACGTTTTTAGCAGTTGTGAACTTGGCGACCAGGTAGTGCTGGGTGCTTTTGTTGATGATCGGCTGATTGCCAACAGCGGCGTGGAGCGCAACTTGGAGGACAAGGAGCGTTCTCGGCACGTGGGCAAGTTCGGTATCGCGGTCGATCGGGACTGGCGCGGCCGCGGTGCGGGCCAGGCTTTAGCGGAAGCAGTCATGGCCGAAGCCGGCCGCCAACTGGAGGGCTTGAGGCTTTTTCACTTGACGGTTTTTAGCGTCAACCAGCCAGCCATCGCTTTGTATCGCCGGCTTGGGTTTAAGGAGGTTGGTCGTGAGCCCGGCACGCTCAAGCACCGTGAGGAGTACGTTGATAGGCTGATCATGGTCAGGCCTGTTTAATGGTCGAGCCCATTTCAGTAGCGCGTTCAGCGCTTGGGCTGCTGCCGGCGCTGTTCGATTTTCTTGAGGGAGTAGACCATGCAGTCGTCCAGGTTAATGTTCTTGATGCGGGCCAGCCGGAGAATCGTCACCATCAGGTCGCCCAGCTCTTGGGTGTAGGTTTCGTCGGTTTGGGCGGCGATGTTGGTTTTTTTGCGGCCGTGCTCAGCTAAGTAGGCCCGGGCCATCTCTCCCAGTTCTTCCATCAGGCCCAGGATCAAGATTGAGCCAAACTCTCTGGTGTAGCGTTTGCCTTTGTCCACTTCGTCGAGGATGCGGAAGTACTTGGAGAACGGCGTGTCGTGATAGTCGCGCTTCTTGTCCGGAGTTGACACGGCCGGTTGAGGCTGAGATGACCGGGAGGTTCGGGAGGATTGAGAGGACCGAGAGGTTTGGGTAGCGGCCAACTTTGATTTGGCGGACCGGTCGGCCGGTGCTGCTGGATTCATAGCCCCATTGTACTTGATGCCGACAACTCCGAAGCACAGACCACCACAAACGAGTAGCTAGGCCACCACCACTTGGCAGCTAGCGTATACTTGAAAGACATCCCATGTCGCAGGTCCAGGACGTCAAGCAAGCTATCGACATTCTCGAGGTAATTGGTCAGCGGCTCCAGCTGCAGCGCGCCGGCAGCAACTACAAAGCCGTCTGTCCGTTCCACTCCGAAAAAACGCCGTCGTTTTTTGTCAACCAAGACCTGCAACGCTACAAATGTTTCGGCTGCGGCCGCAGCGGCGACGCGCTGTCTTTTCTCCAGGAGTACGAAGGAATGACGTTTGGGGAAGCCCTCGAACAACTGGCCGACCAGGCCGGCATCACCCTGGAGCGTTTCCGGCCGTCTTCCCAGGAACAGCGCGGCAAATCTTTGCTCGAAGTCTTGGACTTAGCTAAAGAGTACTACCACTTTCTGCTCACCCAGCACCGCCTGGGCGGTCTCGCTCGGGACTACCTCAAACAGCGCGGGATCACAGCCGAGTCAACCAAAGTGTTTCAACTGGGGTTCGCGCCGGCCAAGTGGGACGGCATACTGACGTACTTAACGAAAAAAAAGAAGTACTCGCCGCAACTCCTCGAGGAAGTCGGCTTGATCGTCAGGCGCAACGGCCGGCAGTACGACCGGTTTCGCGATCGGCTGATGTTCCCGCTCAAGGACCATCGCGGCCAAGTGGTTGGGTTTGCCGGCCGCCTGCTCAACGACCAGGCCCAAGAGGCCAAGTACATCAACTCGCCGGAAACCAGCCTGTACCATAAATCAAAACTGCTGTACGGCTATCACGAACTGCGCCAAGAGATCCGTAAAGCCGGTCAGGCAGTGGTGATGGAGGGCGAACTGGACGTCATCTCTAGCAGTCAGGCACACTTGAACAATGTAGTGGCGATCAAGGGATCGGCGTTGACCAGCGATCAGGCGCGGTTGCTCAAGCGGCTGGTGACCAAGGTGGTGCTGGCTCTCGACACCGATGCCGCCGGAGTGACTGCCACCAAACGGGCGGTGCCGGTAATAGAGCAAGCCGGCTTGGAACTGCGGGTAGCCAGCCTGCCGGCGGGCAAGGACCCGGACGAGCTGGGCCGGTCCAACCCCAAGCTACTGCGACAGAGCGTCTCTCAGGCTGTCTCGGTGTACGAGTTTATTATCGAGGCGGCGCTGGCCGCCCACGACGCCACCACTCCGGACGGCAAACGGTACATCATGCAGGAAGTAGCGCCGTACATCAGCGCTATCA
>PFDK01000026.1:40152-53749 GCA_002772645.1 Candidatus Pacebacteria bacterium CG10_big_fil_rev_8_21_14_0_10_56_10
GCCAGTCGTTGACCCGCCAGCCTGCCGCCCAGCCGCCCACCGCCCACCAAACCCAGTCGCCCCGGACCGCTGACGCTACCGCCTCTGCCCGCGCAGGTACTCTTGCCACCTCCCCGTCGTCAACAGCTGAAAACACGGTGACACGCCGCCACCGCTTGGAGCGATACTTGGCATATCTGTGGATGCAGCTGCTCAGCCGCCAGCACCGTTTAACCACTCAGGCTGACAGCGCTCGAGTCGCGGACATTCTTGAGTGGCACCAGCCGGAACTCCAGCAGCTGCTGGCCCAGCTGGGCCAGGGTGAGCCGTCACTGCCGCTTAGCCAGCGGCTGGCGATGGTAGCCGAGGACCTTCAAGAGTTGGCGTCGGAAGTGTGGCTTGATCCCCAACTGGCCCGGACCCAGGGCGAAGCCGACCCGGAAAAGGAGTGGCACCACGCCGCCATCGAACTGCAGATCATGTCTGTCCAGGAGAAAAAGCGGCGCATCTCGGCCCAGCTTGACGGGCTGGCCGACCAGGCCCAAGGCGACCAGCTTGACCAGGACCAAACAGCGCTGGAACAGCAACTGCTGACCGAGTCGGTTAAACTGGATAGGGAACTTAAAAAACTGATGGACCAGCGCAGTGCTGGGTTTGCCCGGTTGTAGCTCTCGGAAAAAAGAGCAGTCCGGAACTCTTTTTGGCAACCAATAGCAACCCACCGGAACCGGCGCGATCAGTCAACAGAGCTCCTTGCACCTATTTAGCAAGTCTATTTTGTAAGTCTATGCACATATTCATGGACGAATCAGGCGATCCGGGCTTCAAGCTCGACCAGGGCTCGAGCAAGTGGTTTATTGTGGCGATGGTGCTGTTTAGCCACGACGCGGCTGTCACTCGGGCCAGTTTCCTGATCAACCAGACCCGCCGCCGGCTGGGACTGGCTGAGAGCTATGAATTCAAGTTCAACAAAACATCACCTCAGGAAAAGCGAGCCTTTTTCGAGGCGGTTATTAAGTGTGACTTCACGATCAGGGCGGCGGTGTTCGACAAAGCTAAAGTCAAGGCCCATTACCCCGTCAAGTTCAAGCGCCACTTCTATCACTACGCCATCCGCACCCTGCTGGAAATCGACAAAACCCAGATCCAGCACGCCCGAATCTACGTCGACACCTTTGGCTCTCAGGTATTTCGGCAAACGCTCAGCCGGTACTTGAGCGACCACCTCAACACCTCCCAAAGCACCATCATGGACAACCTGATCTTTAAGGACTCTAAGTACGACAACACTCTGCAGTTGGCCGACATGGTGGCCGGAGCGCTGCATCGCAGTTATCTCCACAAGTTTGCCGACGCGGATGACTTCCGCGAGCTTGTCCGGAGCAAAGAAGACCAGATTTGGGTGTTCGACAAAGTGATGCACCGGGTGAAGTAACGCGCCTAACAACGGCCGCTCGTTTACGGGGCCGCCCGTAAGAGGCTTGACAACAATACCCCTAGGGGGTATACTGCAAACAGTTGAAAGTTAGCCACCACCCTCGCCACCAGTTGCTGGCCTCATTAGTTGCTGGGCCTTAAGTTGTCGCCCGACCGACAGCTAGTGATACTCACTACCGGTAGAATGTACCTATTATGCCAACCATCAGCAGGGTTGCCGACCAAGTTACCGGCCAACAGTCTGACCAAGTGGCTGTTCAGCTGAGACGAATTCGCGGTCAGTTAGAAGGCATTAACAATATGTACCAGCAAGAGCGCGGCTGCATAGAGGTGGTCCGGCAGATTATCGCTGCCCGCAACTCACTGGGCAGAGTAGCTAGGGACATGCTGTTTAACGAAGCCAGCAAGTGCCACCGCGAACAGCGCGGTCAGGACTTCGAGGCCGTGCTCAAAGAAGTATTTAGAAACTGAAAACTGAATGAAAACTGAAATTTAGTAAGTAGCAAGTATACTAAGGTAATAAAGTAACCAAAGGAGACATATGGCAGACCAGTCTAGTGGCGCCGCCCATTTAAGCTCGGACACTTTCCAGCAGACGCTGGACCAGGCCGGAGACAAGCCGGTGTTCGTCGATTTTTACGCTGATTGGTGCGGACCGTGCCAGGTAGCGGCCCCGATTGTCGATAAGCTGGCCGGCGAGTACGCCGACAAGGTGATGATCACCAAGCTAAACGTTGACGAAAACAACGAGCTGGCGGCCAAGCACGGGGTGATGAGCATCCCCACCGTAATTATGTTCAAGAATGGTCAAGAAGTTGACCGCAAGACCGGCTTTCCCGGCGAGGACGGCTATCGGCAGATGCTTGACTCGGCTCTGCAGGCGTGAGTAAGCTAAAGTAACCTCGGGTCGAGCTAGGCAGAGTTCGGCCCTGTTTGGTTTGGTGAAAGGCAAAGAACGTATGGAAGCAACTCAACTAGTTATCATCGGTTCCGGCCCGGCCGGCTACACCGCCGGTATTTACGCCGCTCGTGCCAGGCTGGAACCAACTTTGTTCGCCGGCATTAAAAGCGGCGGTCAGCTGATGTACACCAGCGACGTCGAGAACTACCCCGGCTTTGCCGAGGGGATCAACGGCCCGCAAATGATGATGACCTTTCGCCAACAGGCGGAGCGGTTTGGAACTAACGTCCAGGACAGCTACGTAGTAGCGGCCGATCTCTCCCAGCGGCCGTTTAAGCTGTGGACCCAGTTGCCGGCCGGCACTAACCCCGAAGTTTTTGAGGTGGGCAGTGACGAGGACATCCTGGCAGTTGTCAACCAAGCCAAACAGCAACCGCCCGACGTTGAAGCCCAGGCGGTGATCATCTCCACTGGCGCGGTGTCGATCCTGCTGGGCGTCCCCGGCGAGCGTCAGCTAATTGGTAAGGGAGTCAGCACCTGCGCTGTCTGTGACGCCGCCTTTTTCCGCGACAAAGTAACTTACGTGATCGGCGGTGGCGACAGCGCCATGGAAGACACGCTGGCTTTGACCAAGTTTGCCAAGAAAGTGACCGTTATCCATCGCCGCGACCAGTTTCGCGCCAGCAAGATCATGCAGGAGCGCGTCTTGAACAACGACAAAGTCAAGGTGATGTGGAACTCCAGCTTGAAAGAAGTCATCGGCGCTGATCATGTCGAAAAAATTAAAGTCGAACAGGACGGTCAGCTCCAGGAACTGCCGGCTGACGGCGTGTTTATCGCCATCGGCCACAAGCCAGTCACTCAGCTGCTCCGCGATCAGCTCCAGCTGGACGATCACGGCTACGTTATCACCCGCGACAGTTTTTCTCAGCTGGGCCTAGAGTTAGCCCGTCAGCACCTCGATGACCACGGTCTGGTCAAGTTTCCCAGTATGACGTCGGTGCCGGGCGTGTTCGCGGCCGGGGACGTGGTTGACGTCCGCTACAAGCAGGCGGTCACCGCGGCTGGCCAGGGGTGTATGGCCGCTATCGATGCCGAGCGGTGGTTGGAGTTACAGTAGGTCTTAAGTTACGGCGTGGTAGGTATCAGCACAACTGATCCGGCCATAGGCGCTAGAACCTACTTAATAAGAAAGTCCGATGAGCATCTCTAACCCCCAGTTTGAGGCCCACGCCCAGCTTGACCAAGTTGCTGAGCTGCTGCGCGACCGGTTTGACGACCCTGTCCGGTTTAACCGGGCCATCGACCGGCTCAAGACGCCCGACAACGTCATCGAACAGGACATCACCATCCAAGCCGACGACGGTCGCCAAATCACTGTTCCGGCCTACCGTTCTCAGCACAACAACTCTCGGGGACCGTACAAAGGCGGGGTGCGCTTTCACCCTAACGTCACCCGTCAGGAGGTGGTGGCGTTGTCCACCTGGATGACCTGGAAAACGGCGGTAGTTGACATTCCCTTCGGCGGCGCTAAAGGTGGCGTGACCGTTGATGTTGACCGGCTCAGCCCGGCCGAGCTCCAGCGGTTGGCCCGCGCCTACGCTCGGCTACTGTGCGACTACGTCGGGCCGTGGGTGGACGTGCCGGCTCCGGATGTCAGCACTAACGCCCAGATCATGGCTTGGATGGTGGATGAGTACGAACAGGTGATGTGGGAAAAGCTGCACACCCAGCCGGAAAATGCCCTGGCCAGCTTTACCGGCAAGCCGCTCCAGCTAGGCGGCTCGTCCGGCCGTGAGGAAGCTACCGGCTTAGGCGGCGTGTACGTGCTGGAGAACTTGGCGAAAGTTAACCACCTTGAGCCCAGCCAGGTAACGCTGGCTATCCAAGGGTTTGGTAACGTGGGCTACTGGTTTGCCAAGCGGGCGGCGGAGCGCGGCTACAAGGTGGTGGCGGTGTCGGACTCGCGGAGTGTAGCTTACCTGGAGGACGGTCTCGATCCCGACCAGGCTCGCCAAATCAAGCGCGACACCGGCTCACTTGACCAGTATCTCGGCAACCAGGCCAACCAGCCGAACAACGGGCGCGGCCTGACGCCCCAAACTTTGCTGGAACTGCCGGTGACGGTGCTTGTTCCCTCCGCCCTTGAGGGGGTGATTACCGCTGACAACGCCGGCCGGGTTCGGGCCCAGGCGGTGATCGAGATGGCCAACGGCCCTGTCACTACTGAAGCCGACCAAATCCTGGCCGCCAACAACGTGACGGTGGTGCCGGACATTCTGGCCAACGCCGGCGGGGTGACGGTATCGTACTTCGAGTGGGCCCAGAACCTGCAGGGTTACCGCTGGCACCACGAAGACGTGATATCCCGCTTGAAGCGGGTGATGGACCGGGCTTTTGACCAGGTGTGGCAAATGCACCAGACTACCCACCAGCCACTCCGGATGGACGCCTACGCTTTGGCCGTCAAGCGGGTGGTCGATACGATGATGTTGCGCGGCAAGGTATAATGAGCCCATTGCAAAGCTCCAGTTACCTTTTTTACCTCTTTTTGGTCAAAAAGCGGTGTGTTGTCGCTCGAGCAGCTACGACTGGGCAACTTGGGCAACTTGAGCAGCTTGGGTAGCAATTGAGTAATTTATGGCAACACTTTCCAAGGCGCTGACCAAAGACATCAAGGCACTGATCAAGAAGGCCAAGTCTCAAGGGTTCTTAACCCAAGAGGATGTGCTCGACACTTTCGTCGAGCCGGAGCTGTACCTGCCTCAGCTTGACGACCTGTACGACCAGCTCTATCAGACGGGCGTCGATATTTTCGAGTCGGTCTCCCAAGACAGTGATGACGAGGCGCTGACCACCACCCAGCGGGAGCTGCAGATCTTGAGTACGCTCGAGTCGGAAGGCTCGGCCGACCCGGTCCGAATGTACCTCAAAGAGATCGGCCGCATTCCCTTGCTGACCAGGGAAGAGGAGATCAGGCTGGCCCAGCGGTCCGAAGCCGGCGACAGCGCAGCCAAAGAAAAGCTGACCTCTTCCAACCTGCGGCTGGTGGTGTCGATCGCCAAGAAATACATCGGCCGCGGCATGACTTTCCTCGACCTGATCCAGGAGGGCAACAAGGGCCTGATCCGGGCCGTCGAGAAGTACGACTGGACCAAAGGTTTTAAGTTTTCCACCTACGCCACCTGGTGGATCCGCCAGGCTATCACCAGGGCGATCGCCGACCAGGCCCGAACTATCCGCATCCCAGTTCACATGGTGGAGACGATCAACAAGCTGATGCGCACCTCGCGCAAGCTGATGCAGGAGTTGGGCCGCGAGCCCACCCCTGAAGAGATCGGTCAGGTGATGGAGATGGACCCAGAAAAGGTCCGCGAGATCTTCAAGATTTCTCAAAACACTACCTCGCTCGAGTCGCCGGTGGGTGACAGCGAGGACGACAGTGTGCTGGGCGATTTCATTGCCGACTACCGGCAGGTTTCACCGTACGAATCTACTTCTCAGCAGATGCTGCGTGAAAACATTGACGAGGTGCTCGAGGCGCTGTCCGATCGGGAAGCCCGGGTGCTGAAGATGCGCTTCGGCCTCAAGGGCGGCAAAGCGATGACGCTGGAAGAAGTTGGCAAGAAGTTCGGTGTCACCCGAGAGCGGATCCGCCAGATCGAGGCTAAAGCCCTGCGCAAGCTCCGTCATCCCAGCCGCCGCAAACGGCTTCACGATTTTTTGGAGTAGTCTGATTTCTGGAGTAGTTCGATGTCTTTCAACATTGTTTTGTTTCGCAACCTCCGAGAGTGGGAGAAAACTGAGGCCATCGAGACGCTGATCGAAGACAGCACTCCTCGGCCGGGGTCACCGCGCTCTTTCTGCAGCTGACCGAGTACAGCCCGACCGCTCTGGTTGGCACCTTTGCCCCGACCATTGGCCTGGTGCTGGTGAGCGTGCTGGCCGCAGTCAGCGCCGTGCTGGTGGTCGAGGCACTGGCACAGTACGGGCTCAACATCGCGGTGATGGTGACAGTCAGCTTCATTTTGTTTAGCGTGATGAGGTTCGAGACCAAGAAGCGCCAAGTTGAACAGAAAGTCAAGCAGGAGGACCAGAAGCAGAAAGCTGAAGAGCGACAGGCAGACCAGTAAGTAGACCGGAAGGCAGACCAGTAGATAGACAGGTAGGCAGTCGGCAAGTTGTCGCCCTAAAGGTTGGCGCCTCTAAAAATTAGCGCTGAGCTATCCTTTTTGGCCTTCTACCTCTTTTCCCCCTGAAGTCGGTCCTTGACCGACTCGATGAAAGCCCGGCGACCAGACAAAGCGTGATAGCGCTGGTAGCGCTCGGCGTTGCGCAAGTAATAATCTTGATGGTGGTCTTCGGCCGGGTAGAACGGCTCGGCCGGCAGTACCTCGGTGACGATCCGGCCCTGGTAGCGGCCGCTCTGTTCCACGGCTTGGCGGGACTGCTCGGCCAGCCGCCGCTGATCGTCATCGTGGGTGTAGATGGCGGTAGTGTACTCCGAGCCGCGGTCCGAGAACTGGCCGCCGTCGTCAGTCGGGTCGATCTGCAGCCAGTAAATATCGAGCAGCTGCTGGTAGCTGATTTGCTCTGGATGGTAGTAGACACGGACCGACTCGCGGTGACCTGTCCGGCCGGTCAGCACTTGCTGGTAGGTGGGGTGCTCGACCTGGCCGCCGGTGTAGCCGCTCATCACCGCCTCGATACCCTCCTCTTGTTCAAAGGGCGCCTCGATGCACCAAAAACAACCGCCGGCAAAAGTGGCTTTCGCCAGGTCGGCGCGCTCTTCCAGCCGAGCGAACTCGGGCCGGCTGTTGGCAAACGGATCGCTGGCGCGCGAGTTCCACCACATAAGGCCAGTAAACACTGCTAGGCTGACGACCGCAACCCCGACGATAATCGCGGCTGGGCCGGAACCGGAAACCAGAGGGACGTTGGGTTTGAGCGACGGCACACCGCCTATTGTACGATTATTTGTATCCGATGGCCTAAAGATAGGCTGTCGGCTGGCTAACACCACGCTGTGCCAATGGTGTGGTTCAATGGTAAAGCGATGGCCTTTACTTTACCTTACTTTGGTCACCAGCCGGACTTTGGCAATGAGCTCGATGGCTAAAGTAAAATTAATGACGGCGGCCGGGTTGGTGCTGATCGGCGCGGCAGTGATTGGGCTGCAGTTAGACAGGCTCGGTCAGCGCCAGCTGGCGCGGATCGAAGCTGGTGACCAGCCGTCCCAACTGCCCGAGGTCTTTAGCTCTGACTTTTTGGTACCAAACCTGCGCCGCCGCCAGTTCACCGGCAGTCCTGTCTCGCTTGACCAAGAGCTGGCTGTCGGCAGTAACTACCGTCGTTACCTGGCAAGCTACCAGTCTGACGGCCTGCGGATCAACGGCTTACTGACCGTGCCCAGCGGTGAGCGACCAGCCTGCGGCTGGCCGGCGATCGTTTTTAACCACGGTTTTATTCCGCCTCAGCAGTACCGGACGCAGCAGCGCTACCAGGCTTACGTCGACGCCCTGGCCCGCAGCGGCTACGTGGTGTTCAAGATTGATTTCCGCGGCCACGACCAGTCAGAGGGCGTGCCTACCGGCGCTTACTTTTCTTCCGGCTATGCCATCGATGCCATCAACGCCGTTCGCAGTCTCCAGCAGTTTGAGGAAGTTGACCCAGAGCGAATCGGCATGTGGGGCCACAGCATGAGCGGTAACGTGACGTTAAAGTCGATGTTGGTTGACGACAGTATCAAGGCCGGGGTGATCTGGGCCGGCGCGGTCTACTCTTATCAGGATTTGGTGGATTATCGCTTGAACGATGCCAGTTACGATCCTGACAGCGACCAGGCAGAGACCAACCGTCGTCAAGCCAGCGAACTACTCAGAGTAACGGGCGACATCGATCTTGACAGCCAGTTTTGGCAGCAGGCGGCCTTGACGAGTTACCTGGATGAGCTCGAGGCACCGCTTCAGCTCCACCACGGCCAGGATGACCCAGTAGTGTCTGTCCAGTACTCCCGAGACTTAGTTGAAGAGCTGGAAGCGGTTGGGGCCCGGCATCAGTACTTTGAGTACGCCAGCAGTGACCACGACTTGGGAGAGCCGGCCTTTGCTACCGCTATGCGGCGGACGATCGAGTTTTACGACCAGCACCTCAAGGGGTAGGCGCCGAACATAGGTACTAAAACCTTCCTGGTAATTTGAACCAGTTTCTTCATCGCCAAGCCCTCTTTAGCCCAAACTTTTTATAGTCATCAAAGCCCTTGTCCTTTGATAGAAGTATCATGTTCTCATTTATTGCTTGCCAGGCAAGTAGCCTATCGAAAGGGTCTTTATTCTTTAATCTCGTCAATTTGTAAAAGTTAGCAGCGAACTTGGCATCTAAGTTCAGGATCTTAAAGCCAGCATCAAGTGAGTACTCGTAAAGCTCGCTGGGAGTTGTTTGGTTAAGATCAAGTTTGCCGATGACATACTTGATAGATACTTCCCAAAACGAGACGGCGCTCACCCAAAAGGTACCGTCACCTGCTTCAAAAAGACTCCTGACTTTTGCAGAAAGTTCTCGGGGCGACACATGGCTCCATACCAGGGCGTGGGTATCCAAAAGGTAGTTCACGACACCAAAAGCTCCTCGTCTGTCATCTTAAAGTCTGGGGCGAACTTGACCGACGCTTTTCTTTCCAGCAGCCCCAGCTTTATTTTTTGCTTATTATATGGAACAAAAATGCCGATTATCTTCTTCTTTTTACCATATGTCACCGTGGTTTCTTGCCCAGCTAGAAGATTATCAATCACCTCAGAAAATTTTGCCTTAAATTCACCAACAGTTAGAGTTTTCATAGGTTGATTGTAATTTTTCTTGTCAAGTTGTCAAGTAAAAAAGTTGAATCCACTCTCTGAACTGTGTAAGATGACGTTACCATGTCAAACCCATCATTTCAGACGTACCTCCAAGCCGCGGTGGTAGCTGCCGTCATCGCTACCGTCGCCAACACCGTCATTTTTTTGGTTGGTCAGGCCTTGCAAGTTGACTTCATGGTCCAGTTTCCGGGCGCGACCGATCTCCAGCCGGTCCAGTTAGCGATGGTGGCGGTCTCCAGCGTGGTGCCGGTAGCGGTGGCGGTAGTGTTGCTGGCCGTTTTACAGCGGCTGGTAGTCGCCGGCATGAAAGTTTTTGAGAGCATCGCGGTGATCGTGCTGATCTTGTCGCTTATCCCGTTGTGGCTGTCCCCCGCTAACATTGCTACTACCACCAGCTTAAGCTTGATGCACTTGGCAGCGTTTGCCGCTACCGTCGGCGTGTTCAAGTTGAAGCTGGCTGGCCGCCAGGATGGAGGCCAACCCGGCCACCAGTCCGGTCACCAACTCGGCCGGCCGGCTGCCACCAGTGATACAGCAGCTTGACCGCCTCGATCAAAAATATCGCTCCCAAACTTAGTGAGATAACGATCAGCCAGCCGGTGGTCGCCAACGGCTCAGTGTCTAAGATCGTCTGCAGAACGGGTACGTACAGCCCAGCCAGCGTCAGCAGTAGGCCAACTAAGGAAGCCACGATCAGCCACGGGTTGCGCCAGGGAGGGTCGTGGATGACACTGCGGCGCAGGCTCCGTGAAGAGAAAACATACAACAGCGAGTTGAGCGACAAAGTAGCAAAGACAATGCTCCGAGCGGCGGCGGTACCCAGTTGCGGTTGCAGCAGCGCAAAAATGGCTAGCAGTGAACCACCGGTGACGATCGAGATCAAAGCGATCAGTAGCAAGATCTCTGAGTCGATGATCGGGCTGTTGGCGTCGCGCGGCGGCTGTTCCAGTAGGTCGTCGTCTTTGGGCTCCAGCGTCAGGGCCAGGTTGGGCAGGCCGTCGTTTACCAAGTTTACCCACAGGATTTGGGCGGCGGTCAGCGGCAGGGGAATGCCCAGCAAGATACCGCCCATGATCAGGATTACTTCCGAAAAAGTGTCGCTCAGCAAGTAGAGCACGATCTTGCGCAAGTTCTGGAAAATAGCCCGGCCTTCCTCGATAGCGGCCAGGATAGTCGAGAAGTTTTGGTTGAGCAGGACGATGTCGGCGGCCTCTTTGGCTACTTCAGTTGCCGAGTCTACGGCGATGCCGATGTCAGCCGCGCTCAGCGCCGGGGCGTCGTTGACGCCGTCGCCCATCATGCCCACCACCTGATGCTGGCGCTGAAGGGCTTGGACAATGCGCAGTTTTTGGGACGGCTTGATCCGGGCGAACAACCGGCTGGTTTGGAGCCGATCGTTGAGCTGGCTGTCGTTGAGATTCTTCAACTCGGTGCCGGTGACCACTTGGTCGTCATCGATGGCGATGCCCAGCTGGCCCATCACCGCTCTGGCAGTCGGTGCGTAGTCGCCGGTGATGACGATCGGCCTGATGCCGGCGGCCTGGGCCGCTTCCAGCGCCGGCATGATGCCTGGCCGGATAGGGTCGACAAATGCCATCAGCCCCAGCCAGCTAAACTCCGGTTTATCAGGTGACTGGGGTTGGCGGGTGTGCTTGAGTTGGGAGAGGCGGCGGCGGGCCGTCCGGGATGGTTCCCGGAAAGCACTTTGGTGTTCGCCGCTGGTTGAGCTGGCACTGATTGAGGCGGCGGTGGTTGAGGCGGCGGTGGGCGGGCTGCCGGCCGGAGCGTGAGCAAAAGCGATCATCCGCCGCCCCTGTTGGGCCCAACTGTGAATGGTTTGGGAAGTACTGGCCTGTTGAGCTGGAGTAAGCCGGCACCGGGCTATGACGTCCTCTGGCGCTCCCACTAAGTAGAGATCGCTGTCCAGGCGGGCGGCCACGAACCGTCGTTCCAGCGAGAACGGGATTAGCTCGATGTTCTGCTGGTGCTGTTTGAGGAAGTCATCGGGCTGGACAAAAGGCTTGCCCTGGTCGTCGAACTGTTTGGTTGCCTAGTCCCAGCGGGCGATGTCCAGTGGGTCCCGCCGATCGTTGGCCAGGATAGCCGCCAGCTGGGCTTGACGGTCATCGCTGAAGTTCGTCTCGACAACTCGCAGTTGGCCCTCGGTCAGGGTGCCGGTCTTGTCCAGACAGACAGTAGTGACACTGCCCAAGGTTTCGGCGGCCATCAGCCGGCGGACAACCACTTGGCGTTTCAGGATGCGGTACATCCCCAGGGCTAAAACGGCGGTCAGAGAGACAACCAATCCCTCTGGGATGGCTGCTACCGCCAAAGCAACGGCGGTGGTGAACATCTCCAGCAGGTCCCGACCGTCCAGCCAACCCAAGACAAAAATGACCACCGACATCACAGCCACGATCACTGTCAGCAACCTGGCTAAGTGCGACAGCCGCCGCTCCAGCGGCGTCGCCTCTTCTCCGTGCTCGGTAACCTGGGCCGAGATGTCGCCCAGCATGGTATCAGCGCCGGTATGGGTGACCAGCACGGTGGCAGTGCCCGATGACACCACGCTGCCCATCCAGGCGTGCTGCCGCTCGGGAATGTTTTCCTGCTGGCGAGCGAACGACGCGGCTTGGTGAAGGCTGTCTACTCGGTCGGGAAACTCGCTATAAACGTTTTTTTCGACCGGCGAGCTCTCGCCGGTCACCACCGCTTCATTTATCCAGCAGTCGTTGCTTTCCAGAATGACACCATCGGCGCTGACTTTGTCGCCGGGATGGACCAACATGACATCACCTACAACCAACTCAACAGCGTCGAGGTGCTGTTTTTGAGCGTCGCGAACCACCCAAGCTTGTGGTGACAGCACGTTCTTGAGCGACTCGAGAGTGCGGAAAGCTTTGCGCTCCTGGACAAAGCCCAGCACGGTGTTGATGCCGACCGCCAAACCGATCACTAAAGTGTCGGTCAGCTCCTTGAGCGCCAGGGTAATCACCATCGCCACCACTAGCACCAGCACCAGCGGATTTTTGAACTGGGCCATCAGGAAGTGAAGGTCTGAAGGCGGTGGTTGGTGGGGCAGGATGTTGGGGCCCCACTCGGAGCGAAGCTGGTCAAGTTCGGTACTGGCCAGGCCGTCCCGCCACCAGCACTTTTCGGGGAGCGGGGGTTGAACAGCCATGTCGCGTTTTATTGGGCTTGCCGCGAAGTAATCATCATCGCTCTTTCGCAACAACTCTATTCTAGGCAATCGGCACGGCCAGTGAAAGCCTCACTCTACCAGCCGACCGCCGTGCGCCCCTGCCGGTTCACTCTAGCGAGGCAGCCGAGGTGAGCGGCCCTGGACCAGTCGCCACCACTGAAACCCGGCCCACATCAAGCCAGTGACGTTTAGCGCCAGTAGCCCCACAAAAAATGATCGGGGAAAGTCCCAGTAGTGAAACGGTCTCAGCCACCACAGGTCAAAAGTTTCTTCATAGACTCCCGAGTGCATGTGCCAAATATCCCACGGATCTGTCTGGTCGGTACCGTAGTAAACGTAGTCACTGCCCAGCAAGCCGCGTGACACCGGTGAGACGTACGGGTAGTCAATGGTGTCGAGCGACTGGCGCTGGCCGTTGATAGCGGCGGCTTGGAGAAACATGATCTGCCGTTTCTCCAAGTAGGCAGAACTGGTCCCTACCAAGTCGTAGCTGAGCAGCAGCCGATTATCTTTGTCTTGGACCAGCTCGGTGGGTAAGTTAAAGCTGACCTGCCGTTCTTCATTAATGTCGAACTTTTCTTGGGTGAGCAGTTGGTTGTTCAGCGAAATACTGACTAGGGCCGAGTGGCTGCTGGTGGGTACTAGCTGGTGGTTGCGCAGCTGGAGCATCACTTGGCGGGGAGGCTGCTGGGCGTTGTCAAAAGTGATCAGCGAGCGCGGCAAGGGCTCACGCCAAGTGCCGTTGACGATCCTAAACGGCCTGACAAAACCGTCCATCAGCCTAAAGTCGTAGTGTCCCCGCTGAAACTGGTCAGGGAGCTGGGCCAACCTGGTGACCAACTTTTTGGTCATCGAGAAAGCCGGCGCGTACCGAGGGATCTCGTTGCCATACTCAAAGACGTTGAAGTTGCGCTGGTTGAAGAACACGTCAGTCTGGAGGCCGGCAAACCTGAGCTGGTAAGGCAGCAGCATCCCCGCCAGCTCTATCCAGATGCCCAATACCACCAGCGGCAAGAACAGCCCTAGTCGTTGGCGGCGAGACATGGCTTGAAAAATGTGAGCGATTATTACCAGGGCCAGCGGCAGGATTGGCAAGATGTAGCGCGGCCCCCAGCTGGAGTCCCCGTGCCAGACCGGAAAATCGCTCCCTCCCAGCAGAGTGCCGATCATGTAGAGATAGACCGCCACCAACATTACCAAGGCCGCTGCTTCAGCGTAAAC
>PFDK01000026.1:53781-59440 GCA_002772645.1 Candidatus Pacebacteria bacterium CG10_big_fil_rev_8_21_14_0_10_56_10
TCTTGGCCAGTGAGTCAAGGTTGTAACCGCCGTAGCCACTCGAGGCCACCCCGCCGAACCTGGCGTGATTAAACCACGCATAAAGCAACAGCCACGGCGCGACGCCTACCGCAGCCACTCCCAGGTCCGCTACTGCCCGTCGCCACCAAGCCGCGTCCCAGCCGAGGCGGAACTTAGTGAGGTATAAATAGTAGACGGCCAGGGCGGGCAGTGGGAACAAGAAGGTAGGGTTGTAGCTGATAACGACCAGGCCGTAGCTCAGGGCGGCAGCCAGTAAGTAGCGCCGGCGGCGGCGACGGGCAAAACGCCTGACTAGGTAGAAACTCAGGGTCATGAACGTCACGAACATCATGTGGGGAAAGGTGTGCTTGGTGTAGGCAAAGAGATTGGAAGCAGTCACCAGCACCAGGCTCAACCAGCCGGCTGAGCGGTGGGGCAGGCCGGTCTCGCGCATCAGTAGGTACAGTACGACCACTAAGCCGGCGCCCAGCACGGCATTGGTCAAGCTGGCGCCCAGCAGGACCGGCCAGTCGCTCTGGAGCGGAAAGGCGCTGAGCGGCTCCACCCCGGCTAACCGGGTGACGACGTCCTCGAACGCTACCGCCGGTATCAGCGCCAGGCTGTAACCTAGGCCGGTGGGACTGAATGACCGTCCCTCACGGCCCAGGGCTAAGCTGAGGTGAATGTTGTCGTCGGGAAACTCTTCTTGGGGTAGTGCTAAAGTTTGGTCGTAGTACATCCGCCGGGTTACGGCCAAGTACTGGAAGCCGTCCTGGGAATCGACAAAACCAGAGGCCAGCAGGCTGAAAAGCAGCCAGCTAAACATGAACAAAACCACCAACCACCGCCGCATGTTAGGATTCTAGCACTCTTTAGAACCGTTTTCGTACGTTTAATTATAGATAGTTTTACGCATACATCGTGAATTGACGTCTGGCAACGGTTCGGGCACGACTATGGCAAAGAAGATAGCAATCACCGGGGCGGCCGGTTTTATCGGTAGCCATTTGGTAGACGAGCTGGTGGCAGCCGGCCACGCCCGGCGGTTGCTGCTACTGGCAGCCCCGTGGCAGCCACCGCGCTTTCTGCCTGACAGCATCGATCCTGCCCAACAGGTCCGCCGCGTTGACATCCGAGATCGCCGCTCCGTTACTCGGGCGCTTAGTCAGGCGGATGAGGTGTACCACTTGGCAGCCAAGATCGACTTTAATGGCCGCAGCTACGCCGAGTACTATCACCACAACGTGGCCGGCACGGCCAACGTGGTCCGGGCCGCCATCAAGCACGGTGTTCGCAAAGTGGTGGTTTACTCCAGTATCGGCGTCTATGGTATGCCGGCCGACACCGGTGACCTGGTCAAGGTGAACGAGTCCCACCCGCCGGCGTTTACTAACTGGTACGGTCGGTCCAAGTGGGAAGCCGAGGAAGTTGTCCGCCGAGCACATCGGGAAAACGGTTTGAAGTACGCCATCATTAGGCCCGCCAGCGTCTATGGCCCGCGCGAGGTAGGCCCGACTTTGGGGCTGTACCGGGCCATTCACCGCGGCCGCTTTGCGATGGTGGGTGACGGCCGCAACCAAATGCACTACGTCTTTGTTAAAGACTTGGTCAAGGGCACGCTCCAAGCCGCCGCCAGCCGCCGCCACACGGGAGAGTACATCCTGGCTGGGGCAAGACCTACCCCCTTTGCCAAAGTAGCGGCAGACATAGCCGCCAGCATTGGTCGTCCGCCGCCGGCTCGGCGCCTGCCTTACCCGGTTGCCCTGGGCATGGCCGTGGGCTTACAGGCAGTCTCGGGCCTACTGCGGCCGGTTATCGAGTGGCAGCCGCCGCTGTTCCCTTCCCGGGTGAGGACGATGGTGACCAGTTACTCTTACAACATTTCCCGAGCCCGCCGAGAACTTGGTTACCGGCCGCGGACGTCGTTTCAGGCGGGAGCGCGGCAGACCGGTCGCTGGTACCTTGACCAAGGGTGGTTGTAGATTGGGTGATATGGCGCGCCAACTTCCTCTGCTTTCGGTAGTGATCGTCACTTACAACTCTGCTGAGCACATTACTGCTTGTCTGAGATCACTGTGGCGGGCCAGCTACCCACGGCTGGAAGTGCTGGTAGTTGATAACAACTCAACGGACCAGACGGCCGCAGCGGTGGCGGCGTTCCAGCGGTCGGTAAGTGGCGGCGCTGATAGCGGCCGGCCGGCGTCAGCGGTAAGCGTCAGAACTGCCACCACCTTGAGCTGGCTGCCTCAGCGGCACAACCGCGGCTTTGCCGGCGGCTGCAACCACGGTATCGCCCGGGCCCGGGCCCAACAAGTGCTGGTGCTCAATCCGGACACGGTGGTTGCGCCAGACTTTGCCCAGCCGTTGGTCCGAGCCATGCTGGCCGATGACCAGCTAGCCGCTTGCCAGCCTAGCGTCTACTTGCTCGATGAGCGCCGGCGCCTCAACTTGACCGGCAAAGAGACGCAGTACTTGGGCCTGGACTGGATCCGTGACTACCGGGCGCCGGCCGGACGGGCCAAGCGGGCCGGCAAGAAGCTCGTCTCGGTCAGCGGCTCTGGGGTGTTACTGCGCAAAACTATGTTTGACCGAGTGGGAGGATTTGACGATGCCTACTTTATGTACTACGAGGACACCGACTTGAGTTGGCGGCTGCGACTGGCTGGGTACCGGTTAAGGTTCGTGCCGGCCAGCCGGCTGTACCACGCCTACCGCTACCGGCCCACTGCCGACAGCGCCTCTCTGACCTTCAACGACAAGCTCTACTGGGCCGAGCGCAACCGCTGGCTGACTATTCTCAAGAACTATCGGGCCAGGACGCTGTTGTTGGTCTTGCCGATGCTGTTGGTTTGGGAAACAGCTTTGCTAGGGTACGCGCTGAGCACGGGCTGGCTGGGCCGCAAGCTGGCGGCTTACCAGGCGGTGTGGGCGCTGCGGCGCCACCTGGTCGGGCAACGCCGACAAGTGGCTGGCTGGCGGGTGGTGCCCGACCGGCAGATAGTCAGCCAGATGGCAACCAGGATTACTTTTAGCGAGTTTCAGCATCCGGTAGTCAAGCGGTTGATCAACCCGCTAGCCGCCGCTTACTATCAAGTACTGATCAAGTTGGTGTGAAAGTGGTTCGGCGATGAGACTGCTCCAAGTATGTTCTTACCTTTACCCGGCCATGGCCTACGGTGGCCCGGCCAAAGTGGTGTACGACCTTAGTCGGGATCTGGCGCGGCGCCATCACCTCACCATCTACACCACCGATGTTTGGGACGAGCGGCGGCGGATTCGGCCCGGTGAACGGCTGGCCAGCGCTACCGGTTTTGAAGTTGAGTACTTTGCCAACTGGTGGAACCGGCCGGCCTTTCGCTGGCGGCTGTTTACGGGGTGGGGAATGGTAGGCAGGTTTATTCATCGGCACCGGGCCTTTGCCTTGGTCCACGTTCACGACGTCTATATTCTGCCCCAGCTAGTGCTGGTGCTCGCAGCCTTACTGCTGGAAAAGCCGGTGGTGGTATCTGCGCACGGAGTGCTTGATCCTGTTAGGTCTCGCCGCCGCAGTTGGCTTAAAGCCGGGTTGTTCAGACTGGTGGCCCAGCCGTTGCTGCGGCAAGTCAACTGCTTGGTGGCCACTTCCGCTCAGGAGGCCGCCGACCTGCGCCGCCTGGGGTTTGACCGGGTGGCCATAGTAGCCAATGGAGTGGCGCCGCCCACTGCTCGGCCCAGCCGCCGTTTTGGCCGGCTGTTTCGGCCCAGCCGTCGCGGCCGCGATCTAAAAGTGGTCTACATCGGCAAGCTTCACCCTCAGAAGGGCTTGCCGGAGCTGGTCAGCGCCTTAGCCCAGTTGGAGAGGCCGGTCACTCTGATACTGGCCGGTCCCGATGACGGGGCCCAACCCCGGCTGGAAAACTTGATCAACCGCTATCGGCTCACCAATGTCAAGCTGGTCGGCACGGTTAACGAATCCGAAAAGCAGGAATTACTGACCGGCTGTGACGTCTTCGTGTACCCGTCGTTAGCCGAGGGTTTCTCGATCAGTATCCTCGAGGCCCTTCAGGCCGGCCGGCCGGTGCTGATCACCAATGGCTGTAACTTTCCTCAGGTGGCCAAAGCCGGCGCCGGCATCATCGTCTCGACGCGGCGGCTGGCGCCCCGGCTGGCAGCGGCGCTTGATTACCTGGCCCGCCATCCCCGCCGCCGACGAGCGATGGGCAAGCGGGCCCGCCAGCTGTTCAACCGCCACTACACCATCTCCACCATGGCAGAGTCGTTAGAGGAGCTGTATCGCCGGCAGTTGCCATTTTGAGAGCAACTGATATGCTGGAGCGCATCTGGTATGTTGGCTGTACTCGTTGGAACGCGCCCCGAAATTATTAAGATGGCGCCGGTACTGCGCCTACTCAAAAAAAAGGGCATTGAGCACCTCTTTATTCACTCTGACCAGCACTACTCTCAGGAGATGGACCAGGCCGTCATTGCCGACCTCAAACTCCATCAGCCTGACTACCACCTCCAGGTCCGCTCTGGCACCCACGCCATCCAGACCGGCAAGACTATGGCCATGCTGGAAGAGATCTGCTTTCAGCGCTACCCCAGTTTTTTGCTGGTCCACGGCGACACTAACACTACCTTAGCGGGGGCGTTGACCGCCAAGAAGCTGCACATCAAGATTGGTCATGTTGAGGCGGGCCTGCGCAGTTTTGACTACCGGATGCCCGAAGAGGTCAACCGGATTCTGGTAGACCGGATCAGCGATGTGTTGTTCGCGCCCACCGCCCGGGCCAAAGCCAACTTGCTCAATGAAGGTATCGAGGACAGCACCATTGTCATCACCGGCAACACGGTAGTCGACGCCCTCCGCCAGCACCAACGGCTGGCCGAACGGACCAGGGTCTTAAGCAAACTGGGGGTCACCAAAGACCAGTACGTGCTAGTCACGGCCCACCGGCCGGAGAACGTGGAAGACAAAGCCGTGTTCACCAAACTGCTCGCTCTGCTGGACTTCGTGCATCGCCGCACTAAACTGCCGTTGGTGTGGCCGCTCCATCCGCGGACCAGCGGCTGTTTGGCCAAGTTTGGGCTCAAGCTGCCCAGCTGCGTGATAGACTGTCCGCCGGTAGGTTACCTGCACATGCTCAAGCTAATCGGGCACGCCCGGCTGATCATGACCGACTCGGGCGGCATCCAAGAGGAAGCCTACATTTTGCGCAAGCCGTTGTTGACACTGCGCGACTCCACCGAGCGGCCGGAGACGATGTCGGCTAACTTTATTGTTCACGTTGATATGGCTAAAGCCGCCCAAGCCCTCAAAGCCTACCGAATGAACCAAGTTGTCTGGACGGACTCGCTGGGCGACGGTACCGCCAGCCAAAAAATTGTGGAGGAGCTCCAGCGGCACCTGTAAAGTTTGGAAAACCCTCGAGATATGCGCCAAGTAGCTAAACATCACATCGACGTCAAGAAAAAAAATGCCAACATGAGCGCGCCTCAAGTCGGACCGGAAGTGACGGTGCTGGGGCTAGGCTACATCGGCCTGCCCACCGCGCTGCTGCTGGCTGACGCTGGGGTACGGGTGAGAGGGGTTGATGTGGACCGGAGCAAGCTGCGTCGCCTCAAGGCTGGCCGGCTGCCGTTCGCCGAGCCAGGGCTAGACAAGTTGTGGCGCCGTGTC
>PFDK01000005.1 GCA_002772645.1 Candidatus Pacebacteria bacterium CG10_big_fil_rev_8_21_14_0_10_56_10
ACTAGCACAAAGCGTTAAGTACGATATAGTGGAGATCTAAATAACCTTACTGCCAAAACATGAATGAGCATGCACCCAGAGGTGAAAAGTACATCCAAGATGCGGCCGATGAAGCAAATCAGGTGGTCGTTAAAGCTGGTGAGATAGCAAAAGAATGGTTTCGAGAGCACCACTTAGATCGCCAACAGCCGGATGTTGCTCAAACCAAGAGCAGTAGCCACGGTGCCGCCAGCTACGTGACCAAGCTCGATCATCATCTGCAAACTGTCATCGTTAATAAGCTGCGCCAGACATTTCCTAAGTTTGGGGTAGTCGCTGAAGAAAACACTACCGAAGATTCTCTAGCTGAGTTTACTTGGTACATCGACCCACTTGACGGAACAGCTAACTTTGTCCATGGCTTTCCCCAAGTCAGCATCGCGATCGCTCTTTGTCACAATCACCAGCCGGTGGTCAGTGCCATCCATTTTCCACTACTGGACCCGCAGTTATTTGAAACGGACCTGTATGCCATCAGGGGTAAAGGGGCGTTTGGCAGAAAGTTGAAACCCTTGCAGGTATCAGACAATGCCGAAGTAGGCCAAGCTGTGTACTTTATCGGGAGCGGCAACGGACAGGCGTACGCTAGTCCGGCACTGTGGCGTCAGGTGCTGCTCACTAGGATGTTTGAGTCGAGTAGTTACCAGCTTGGCCAAATCGCTGACGGAGTTAACGGCATCTATCTCTTAAACAGCGTGCCATGGGACGTGGCGGCTGGCGCGCTGCTCGTTACCGAAGCCGGCGGCAAAGTAACAGATCTTGACGGCAATCCCTGGAACACATCGAGCAAGACGGTGCTAGCCACTAATGGCCGGATCCACGACCAGGTACTGGAGATCGTCAACAATGATTCAGAAAACCCGGTCGGGTAGTAAGCGGGAAGTGGGGTTACCGAAAGTGTTCGCGAAGCTTGGCCAGTCAAGCTAGTATTTCATTGAAATGGTTAGGGAAAGCGTGTCAGTGTCTCTTATCCTTCCACCTGCTTTAAGTCCCACTCGCCACCGTACAACTCACCAACTTTTCGTAGTAAAGAGCCCATGTCACTTTGTCTAATCAACAGTACATGGAAATTTCCCTGCCTACAATCGATATTAGTTGCGGCGGTCAAGTCGTATGCCACGATTGAGCCATCGTCTAATTTATCAACATTAATACAGTGATTTCCAAAGGCAAAGAGCTTAGTTGTGCCTTCTTGGGAAGCGATTCGATTGATTGCGGCGCCAGATTTTACAGCATCGGCAGCAATAACGAAACAGTTGTTAACAACACCCCTTTCCTCTGTAAATACGTACTGTTTTATGTATGTCGCTAACTTTTGTAGTGGTATTTGGGAAGCGTCTTTTATATCCAGAACAAGTACTTTATAGCCATCAACTAAAGTTTCTTTTCTTTCCAAGTTATGCTCGAGAACAAAGTTGTCTATCATTCGCAGATTTTTCTCACTTTGGTCTCTATAGTGTGCCTTAAAATCAAGCCGCCGTGGTTCTGGGGTGGTCTTGCTTGGCTGCTTGTCGCCACCGACGAGATGACTTTTTAAGTTATCGAAAATACGTAAAAATCGTTTTTTTATCGGGGTATCTTTTTCTATAAAGTTCATGGCTGTAGTCTACAACAATCTCGGTTTAAGTCCCAAGTTTGAAACGGGCCTGACCAACGGCGGGGGGGTCTAAGTATGGTTTGATGCTTGTTGGAGATCGCCAACAACTATTCTCAAAAACTTGGTCTGCCAGTTAAACAGGCGGTGAATCGGCGTCTCTCCCCGTCGTCTTCTTCACCAAGACAAGTCAGCGGCACTGCTGACCTTTCAAGACAAGCTGCGGTATGATCAACTCTACCGATCGCCAACCGGTCGAAGCAAGATCATGTCGAAAAACCGATTCTCAGTGCTGGGCTTGGGCGGCACCTTTGACCACTTTCACGCCGGCCATCAGCATTTTCTGCGCTTTGCCGGGGAGCTGGCTGATCAAGTGATGATCGGCATTACCCATCCTAAGCTCAGTCATCACAAGCTCTGGCCCCAACTGATCGAGACTTTTGACCAACGGCGGCGCGGCGTTACCATGTTTTGTGGTCAGCACGGGATCAGCGCCGAGATAATCCAGATCAGTGATCTTTACGGCCCTACCTTGAGCAACTCGAGGATCGAGGCGTTGGCAGTCACCGAGGAAACGGTGCCGGGCGCCGAGCAGATCAACCAAGCCAGGCTGGCCGCCGGTCTGGCCGAACTGCCGGTCTTCATCTGTGGTATGTGGCTCGACCAGACGGGAAAAGTGCTTCACTCGGATCGGGTCCGGGCGGGGAAAGTTAACCGGCGCGGAGTGGTGTACGGTCAGGCAGTAGGTAGCGGCTTGAAGTTGAACGAGCAGCAGCGCCGACAGCTGCGCCAGCCGCTGGGCAAGATTGTCGATCAGCCTAATACTTCAATAGTGATGACAGTGGTGATCGGTGACACCAGCTTGGCCAAGTTCCGCCAGCGCGGCTGGACGTACCAGCTGGGAGTGTACGACGGGCGAGAGGTCCGGCAAGATACGCGGCGGGACGCACGGCGGGACGGTCAGCATAACCTCGATGGTGTGCGGCCCGACCATCAACTGCTCAATCCGGCCGGCCACGTTTCTGCTCAGCTATGGCAGTGGCTGGACCAGCTGGAACCGGCTGAAACTTCATCTGCCGAGCGTCCTTACCACCTGCTGATTAACGGCGAAGAAGATTTAGCCACGGCGGTGGCGGTGCTGTCCAGCCCGCTCCAGACGCATATTTATTACGGTCAACCCCAACAAGGTTTGGTGGAAGTACAGGTCACCGAAGAACTGAAAGAGTACGTTTTGTCTATCCTGGTCCCAAGTGAACAACAGTCCGAATTTAAGTAACCGAACGTTAAGTGACTGAATATTAAGTAACCGAATCTTTCCCAAATCGCGGCTTTCTGCTACAGTCGATGGTAGTGTCCGCAGTTCCGCTTGCCCACCAGTTGCGTCCCCGCCTGCTGGACGACTTCATCGGCCAAGCTCACTTGGTTGGCCCCGGCCAGCCACTGCGCAAAGTTGTGGAGCAGGGTCACATCTTCTCGATGATTTTCTGGGGGCCACCGGGAGTAGGTAAGACCACCCTGGCCCGGCTGATCGCCGAGCGCCAGGACCGCCGCTTCATCCCACTGTCGGCAGTCTCGGCCGGCAAAAAAGATGTCAGGCAGGTGGTAGCCCAAGCTAATCAGCAGCAGAAAACATTGCTGGAAAACTACCAACCGCCCATCCTGTTCCTCGATGAGATCCATCGGTTTAACAAAGCCCAGCAAGACTACTTACTGCCGTTCGTTGAAGACGGCACGCTGGTGCTGATCGGTGCCAGTACCGAGAACCCCAGCTTCGAGGTAATTTCGGCCTTGCTGTCGCGGTGTAGAGTTTTTGTGCTCGAACCATTAAGTAAAAACGATCTTACCAAGATTCTAAATCACGCAGTTAGAGAGCTGATTAAGGCCCTGAAAGGCCCAGCTAAGCGCCGACCGCGGCTCACCGCCGACACCAAAGAGTGGCTGCTGAGCTATGCTAACGGCGACGCCCGCAAACTGCTCACCCTGCTCGACAACACCTGGCAGTTGTACGCCCGACTTGACTTAGAGTCGCTCCAAGCGGCTCTCCAATCGGGACAGCTGCGCTACGACCAGCGCGGCGAAGAGCACTACGACACCATCAGCGCTTTTATTAAGTCGATGCGCGCCAGCCAGACCGATGCCGCCCTGTACTATCTGGCCCGGATGGTCGAAAGTGGCGAGGACCCCAAGTTTATTGCTCGACGGATGGTCATTTTTGCCAGTGAGGACATCGGCTTGGGCCAGCCAACGGCGCTGGTGGTAGCCAATGCCGTGTTTGAGGCTGTTCGGAGTATCGGCTACCCGGAGGCGCAGATCAATCTGGCCCACGGCACTGCTTACCTGTGCCGCTGCCGCAAAGACCGGTCTGCCTACCAAGCTTATTTCCGGGCAGTCGATGACGTTCAACGGCACGGCAATCTGCCTATCCCGCTGAGACTGCGCAACGCTCCCACCAAACTGATGAGGGATTTGGGTTACGGCCAAGACTATCAACCGTACACCACTATCAGTCTGCTGCCCGACCAGCTCAGGGGCAAGACTTACTTTGACGTCGACCAAGAGCAAAGCAAGGTTGCGGGCAAGGCGAAGGGGGAGAAGAAGGGTAAAACGAGGGGTGAGATGAAAGTCAAAACGAAGAGTGAGTCGAAAGGCAAGGTGAAAGGAGAAAGGTAAAACGAGGGGCAAGGCGAAGGACGGGGCGAAGGGGGAGGAAAAGGGCAAACCGAAAAAAGCAAGGTTGATGTAAGGTTGGTCGGGTAGAGTCCGGGCTAAGGACAACCGTACTAAACTTAAGAACCGGTCTCATTGGCCGACATGTCAACACCGCTGGACACTTTACAGCGCTATTGGGGGTATGGTCAGTTCCGTTCGCCCCAATCGCAAATCATCAACGCCATCTTGGCCGGCCGTGACGTGCTGGCCGTCCTGCCTACCGGCAGTGGCAAGTCGGTCTGTTTCCAAGTACCGGCGCTGATGATGGGCGGCACAACGGTGGTGATCTCGCCGCTGATCGCGCTCATGCAGGACCAAGTTGACCAGCTCAGGGAGCGGGGTATTTCGGCCACCTTTATAAATAGTAGCCTGCGGCCTGCGGCCTGCAGCCACCGGCTAAAACTGTTGGCCCAGGGAAAGTACCGGCTAGTGTACGCGGCACCGGAAGCGCTGGCAAACCTCAGGTTCAAAGCGGCGCTTAAACTGCTGGCAATTCCGTTGGTGGCCGTCGATGAAGCCCACTGCATCTCAGAGTGGGGCCACGACTTCCGGCCCAGCTACCGGTTGATCGATAACTTTGTGGAGTGGCTAGGGCGGCGGCCAGTGGTGGCTGCCTTTACCGCTACCGCTACCCTCAGGACGCGGCTGGATATTGTCGATAGTTTGCGGCTCAAGAACCATCGAATGGCAACGGTGCCCGGCGGCCGGACCAATCTTCACCTTAATGTCTGGGACTGTCCCGATGACCACTGGCAGGTACTGTCACTGGTCCGCCTTCTCCAGCGCCACGGCCATCAGCCTGGCATTGTCTACACCACTACTCGGGCCGCCGCCGAGTGGCTGCACGCTTTACTGGAACAGTGGCACTTTGCGCTGCCGGCCGGCATTACTTGGGATGTGTATCACGGCGGCCTTGGTCCGGTTGAGCGCCGCCGCGTCCAACGGGCCTTTCTTGAGGGTGAGCTGAAGCTGATGGTGGCTACCAACGCCTTTGGAATGGGCGTCGATAAGCCTGATATTCGCTGGATCATCCACTACCAGCTGCCGCTCAATCTGGAGGGGTATTACCAGGAGGCAGGCCGAGCCGGGCGCGACGGCCGGCAGAGCTGGTGCTACTTGTTGTTTAATCCGGCCGATATCCAGGTCTGCCGATACTTGGCTTTAGGTGGTAGCAACAGCCAACAGTTGGTCCATCAACGGCAACTGTCCGGTCGACGGCAGTTGGCGAGTCAGGGACAGTTAGCTGATCGGGGGCAGTTGGTGGACAGACGGCAGTCCGAGCGGTCCCTGCGGATGAGACTGGCCGTTAAAGAAGCCCAACTCCAAGCCATGGTGCGCTACACCACCACCAAGAACTGCCGGCATCGCTTTTTGGGGAAATACTTCGGCCACCAATCTGACGAGGCTAAACCAGGCCACCAGCACACTCAGTATACTGGCCGCGATCACTGTTCGCAGTGCGGTTGCTGCCGCCCCTTGAATCTGCCGCACCGTCAGTGGCGGTATCGTCTTGATCGGCTGTTGAACTGGCGAACCGTCAATGCCGCCAGGCTTAGTGTTGCCCCGGACAGCTTGGCTACCGACCGAGTGCTGGCGGCGGCGGCGATACTGCGTCCCACCAGCCGTGACGAGTGGCTGAAAGTACCGGGCATCGGGACCGGTTGGGCGCTTCGGAACTGGGCGAAGCGGGGCCAGGTACATCGGAATCAAGTACATCGGAGCAAGGCGCGGTAGTTCCGGAAAAGTCAAAGCTGATAGGGGACATTTCTACTTTACCTGAGAATATGTTCGCTATGTTAACTAGCGCGCTCACTCTTGCCTGGCGGTACTTACCTGTCCGGTGGTGGCGTCATACCTGACTGTAGTTGCAATCCCGTCCGCTTTTGATACTATAGTGCCTCAATTCAAATTAACCTTACATAAGGAGACTTATGGGCAATCTGTCGCTTAAACTACTCGGTGTTATCGGGGCCGGAATGGTGCTGGCAGCGTGCAATAGCCTGCTGGGCCTGAACACCGACCAGGCCAGTCCCGAGCCCACTCCCCAGGAAACAGCCCAGACCTCCCAGCCAGACAGCGCACCTGCCCCTGCTACTACCTCATTGGAGGGGACAGCCGGCATCAGCTACCAACTGGACCTCAGCCAGTCGACAGTAACTTGGGAAGCAAGGCGAATTGTTGGGGCCGAGCATACCGGCACGGTTGACATGGCCGCCGGCTTGATCGTTTTGGAGGAAACAGACGAAAGCACGCCTTCGGGCCAGCCGCGGTTGGCTGGCGCCGAGTTCGTGATCGACGTTACTTCGCTAAACGAAGCAGGCTCCGATCCCGACAGCGACAGTATTTTTGAGCGCGATGTCAAGTTGAACAACTTTTTCGACGTTGCGTCGTTTCCCAACTCGCAATTTGTGGTCACCAGCGTCGAGCCGCAGACTGACGGCAGTTTTATCGTTACCGGTGACTTAACGATCAAAGACCAAACTCATCAAATTTCTTTCCCTGCTCAGATCGAACTCAGTGAAGACGCTATCACCGGCCAGGCCACGTTTGAGATCGACCGGACCAGGTGGGGGATTACCTTTGAGTCAGGAAGCATCTTCCAGAACTTGGGCGATCGCGCTATTGAAGACGAAGTTGAGTTTACCGTCTCGATCACGGCTAACCGGACATAGCTGCCGACTAAGAATCTACCATCGGCTAAACTGCTGCCGGTTAGACAGTGCTACCGAGGTGCTCTTTGTTAAAAAGGGTGGCCCTCAATCACCAATCACCGTCGGTGAGTTCGGTTACACCAACCGGTCAACGCTGAAACCAAGCGCGTAGGCGGCGGCGGCGGCGATCGACCCCACCGCCAGCATTTCCAACCCTTCCCGCCACCAGTCACCTTTAGTAGCTAAGCTGCGCAGTGAGCCCACCACGAACAAGGCGATGGCGGTAATAAGTATCGAGGTCACAAACTGGGAAGGCGTCTCGACAGCCGCGTTTTGTATGAAAGGCGTCTCGATGGTCACGTTTAGTAAGGAAGCCGCGTACGGCAAGAGAGGCATCGAGCCGGCGGCCACGAACCCTAAAAAGGTGACCAGCCCAGTGGCCCATGCTCGGCTTTGGAGTTGGTGCTGGCCTTGGTTGGAGCGCATTCGCCGCTCAGAGCGCTCGCCCAGGAAATCGCCCAGTCCCATGCTGATGGCGTCGGCGACCATGTTGGCCAAGCCCAGAATGATCACCACTCGGGCGGACAGGCCGGCCCCAGCTACGCCGGCTACCACCGCGAAAGTGGTAATGATACCGTCGTTGGCGCCGTAGACGGCGGCTTTGACCAAGCGCGGGTCAAGAGTTGTAAGTCTGACTGCGGCCATTGGTCCATCTTAGCATTGCGATCGGCGGATGGTCCGAGCGGAGAGCGGCCTGATCGGCGGACGGCCTAAGTGGAGAGCGTCTCGCTTGGAGAGTGGTGAAGAGAGGACAAGAGCGGTCAATGGCAGACGGTATAATGTCGCTGCCAGCGGCGGCCTAAGGTCACCTAACTGGAGTTTCGGAAATGAGTTCACTATCACTGAGCAAACGCCACCTAATCGCCGCCGTGGCAACTGCCGTGTTCATCATCTTGGGGTGGGGAGTGTGGCGAGCGATCGACTACTTCGCCTTCATCAAGCCCGACCAAACCCGGACAGAAGAAGTGGTGATGGTGGCACCGGATCAAGGACCGCTGGGAGACCAAGCTGTCCAGTCACCGCCACCGGCCCAGTCACCGCCACCAGCCCCAACTGCTGATTCCGCGGCGCGGCGCCAGACAGTCGAGACCAAGCTGGAAGTGGTAGCCCAAGACTTGTCGGTGCCGTGGAGCATGGTCTTTACCAGCCCAAACAGAATGTTGGTCACCGAGCGCGACGGCCGGATTCGGGCCATCGAAAACAACCAACTTATCGATCAGCCGCTGTTCGAGTTTAGCGAAGTTTCTACCGGTGGTGAAGAGGGCTTGATGGGGCTGGCGCTTCATCCCGACTACCCTGACAATCGCTACATCTACGCTTCGCTGGCGTACCCCAAGAACGACGGTCTGGTGGTAAAAGTGGTCCGGTTGGTTGATCAGGGCAAGACAGCCACCGATCCGGTCATTATTATTGACGACATTCCTGCCGCTCGTTTTCACGCCGGCAGCAGGATCAGGTTTGGTCCCGACGACAAGCTTTACATTAGCACCGGTGACGCCACCGATCGTCAGCTGGCCCAGCAGTCCGGCTCACTGGCCGGCAAAATCCTCCGCCTCAACTCGGACGGCTCTATCCCGGCGGACAACCCTTTTCCCGACTCGCCGGTCTACAGCCTGGGCCACCGCAACCCGCAGGGACTGGACTGGCACCCCGTCACCGGTCAGTTACTTTCCAGCGAGCATGGTCCTTCACTGTTCGATGGGCCAGCCGGCGGCGACGAAATCAACGAGATCAAGGCCGGTCAAAACTACGGCTGGCCGGTGGTGTCTCACCAGCGCAGTCAGGCCGGCATGGTTGACCCGCTGCTAGTTTTTACGCCGGCCATCGCGCCCGCCTCCGGCGTGTTCTACGATCACTCGGCACTGCCGCAGTACCGCCACGACTTCTTAGTGGGCATGCTCAAAGGCGAGGGCGTGATGCGCATCATTTTTGAACAAGTCGATGAGCAAGCCGTGGTAACCGGTTTTCAGCGACTGCCCGGAATAGAGGTGGGCCGCGTCAGGGACGTGGCTGTCGGCCCGGACGGCGCAGTGTACTTTTCAACTTCAAATCAAGACGGACGCGGACAAGTCAGGCCCGGCGACGACCAGATTTACCGGCTAGCGCCCAAGTGACTCCTGCCAAGGTGACTAGCGCCTGGCTGGCCAGTGACTGGCGCCTGGCTGGCCACTGCCCAGCAGTTCCGCCAGAAATGACAACCAGAAATACCACTTGACCTAGCCCCTGATTTTTGTCACGCTTAATCTATGCTGCTCAAGAGAGAACTCTTTTTCCCTGGGATCGTCACCGTCGCCTTAATTATGGTGGTGGTGGCAGCGCCGGCCCAAGCCCAGTTCGGTACCACCAGGCTAGACACCAGTAGGGAAAACACCTTAGACCGAAGCCGGACAGAAATTGATGCCAGTCGCCAAGATGCTCCAGCTATCCGTCAACAGCGCCAAACAGATTTCCAACAAGAAGTCGATGCCCGTCGAACCGAACAACAATCTAATCTAGAAAACCGGCAAACACAGTTTGACACCCGACAAACCGACCGCCAAGCAGAGTCACAGGCCAGGCAAGCTGATCTCGAGTCCCGTCGGGCTGAGCTGGAAGACCGTCGCCAAGAGCTGAAGACGGAAGCGGAAGCCAAAAAAGAAGAGGTTCGCCAACAGCAAGCTAAAAAACGGGCCGAAGTAGCCGCCGCCCACGCCCAGCGCGTCAGCACTCGATTTAACGCCTACTTCAGCCGGCTGAACAACATCATGACCAAGATCCAGAGCCGGATTGATAAACTGGAAGGACAAGGAGTTGACGTCACTCGCATTCAAGCTAAGTTTGACGACGCGCTGGCCCGGCTGGAAGCGGCCCGCTCGCTGGGTGAAGAAGCGACCAACTCGTTCAGTTCACTGCCGGTCGATGACTTTGACACCCAGAAGGATCACTTTGAGTCTGCTCGAACAACTGCGCTAGAAGCGCGGGAGGCGTTCCGGGCCGCCCTGCAGTCAATGAGAGAGACCGTCGAACTGATCGGGATAGCTATTGGCAATGCTCAGCGAACCCGAGGTAATAGCACCGGCGCAACGCTTAATCCATAAAGGTAAAAATCAAGCCAGTAACCAAGTATGACCAGCGCTATGACCAAGCTCCTCACCCACCAACGCCTGACCGTGGCGGCGGTAATCGTCTCCGGGGTGGTGTTGGCCGGCTGTAATGTTTTCAACCAATCGGCCACCAACAACCTGCCGCCCGGCTCCACTGAGTACGCCGGTCCCGGTACCGTGCTTGATGCCCAAACTCGGTTGGTCGTTGAACAAGCTTCGCAGGTTTCGACTGATGACAGCCTTGACACCATTGAGCAAGAGCTGGAAGAAACGGTTATCCTGGAAGAAGAGTTCGGTAGCTTAGAGTAGCCCCGACCAAATCTACTGGCCACAGATACCACGGCCGAGCCGCCAAGGTTTTTTTAAGAATCTGTGTCCGCTGAGCCGGTGGTCTCTGCCGGTAGCGACAGCACCGCGTCGATCACGTGAATGACGCCGTTGTCGGCTTCGATGTCCGCTGTAGTGATAGTAGCTTGGTTGACCGTCAGCACCTCTCCATCGGCACTCAACGTAACCTCTTGGCCTTGCAGTGTCACTGCCGAGTCCAGCTCAGCCGCTTGGCTGGCAGAGAGGGTACCGGAGATCACGTGATAGCGAATCAGCTCGGCCAAGTCACCGGGGTTGGCCAACAGGTCAGCCATGGTGCCGGCGGGCAGTGCTTCGAACGCTTCGTCAGCAGGAGCAAACACGGTAAAGGGCCCCTCGCCGGCTAACATCTCCAGCAAGCCGGCCGCTTCTAGAGCTGAAGCAAAAGTCTGGAGGTTGTCGGTATTGACCGCCACCGTGACAACACTGTTGAGGAAAGCGGCATCGCCTTCGCCCTCAGCTTGCTCGGCAGTCTGGCTATCGGCTTCTTGCTGTGACTCGCCAGTTTGATCAGACTGGCCTGACTGGCCCGGTAAAAACTGTTGGCAAGCCGCCAGCCCCACCGCGCTGAAAGCTACCACCGCCACCATTACTACTTGGCGATAAGAAGTTAGTGACGTGACTGCTTGCATGAGCGTCTCCCTAAGAGTGACTATTTCCGAGATGTACCATAGCACAACAGTACGAACTGCACCAGTTGTAAATTTGCTGTCAACGGGAAATTAAAATGTCCGCTTTTGGTTTGTTTGTTGCTGGCCGAGGCTGTCTGCCAGGGGCAACCGGGACGAGCCGGGCAGTGCTGACACCGCGTGGACACCGTGCTGGCACCATGCTGGCACCCATTGACAAAGACTGCTAATTTTGATATTTTTAGCAGTGAAAGTACAAGTCTGCTAATACGAAAGGAGCGTTTATGTCACTTGTTCGTTGGAACCCGTTCTTGACTCGCTGGCCCAGCATCTGGGACGACGAAGATTTTGCCGGGCTCACCGGGACAAACAGTGCTATCGATCTCTACGAGACAGAGGACGAGGTGGTGGTGGAAGCCAGCGTAGCCGGCGTACCGGCCGACCAGGTGGACGTCACCTTCGAAAAGAACGTGCTGTGGATCAAGGCCCAAGCCCAGCAAGAACAGTCAGCCGACGACAAAAAGTACTACAGTAAGTCGTCGCGCAACTACTCGTACAAGATCGCGGTGCCGGGCGACATTGACCCTAATGCCGAGCCCAACGCCGAAGTAGACCACGGGGTAATCAAGGTTCGCTTCCGGAAAGCCGAGACCGCCAAGCCCAAAAAGCTGGCAGTCAAAGCCAAAAACTAAGGTTATCATTAGATTACCAGCACAACGCTGGACAGGCTGCGCGCTCCCTAGCCCTAAACGGCGGGGAGCGTTGCTGTTTGATCAGTGCCACTTAGCCGCTTGTGCCATTTTCTCAAGCTGTGATACATTAACGTGGTCAGCATGCCGTCGCAACCGTCCAGCCGTAAGCTTGTCAAGCATATTAAGCCCACTCAACAGCTGATCGAAGAGCTGCAGTTGCCGGTTACTACCCACTTTTCAGCTCGGGAAAGCAACGCTCACTTTGACGCGGTGGAGATGGACCAGTTCCGTCGTATCTACACTTTCCAACACATCGAACAAGACCTTACTAAATGGCTGCTTAAGTACGCCGCGGATAACAACAAAAAAATTATTGCCTTGGGACTAACCCATCGCCATAAGCACAGTGAACTGGCTTCCAGTTTGTGGCTCAAGCACGATATCGTGCCTTACATTAGCCACAACCGGATTTATCACACGGTAGAGGAGCTGATCGAGACTGCTCAACTGACGGCGGCCGGCTTTGCCCCCGATCTCTCTTCCCATCCACAAATCTACGACTACAACCGAGTGATTCCCAGCTACCTTGTCAAGAAAGAGGACTACCAGCAGACGGTCGACGAGGCCAGCTGGCAGCAGCTGCTCAAGCTCAAGCGAGCCGTCAACGGCAAAAAAATCCGTTTTTTTTCGGCCACTCCGCAGGGTGGGGGAGTAGCGTTGATGCGTCACGCCATGATCAGGCTGTTCCGGCTGATCGGCGTCAACGTTACCTGGCACGTAATGTGCGACAATCCGGAGGTTTTCAAAATCACTAAATCAAAGTTTCACAACGTCCTCCAGCACGTAGCTCCCGAAAACGTTAAGTTGACCGCCGCGGATAAAAAAGTGTTTGAAGGCTGGAGCAAGTTCAACGCCGAGTACTTTGAGCCCAAGCTCAAAGACTGTGACCTGGTGGTGATCGATGATCCTCAGCCACTGGGGTTAATCCCTCATATTAAAAAAATAAATCCCAAGGCTAAACTGATCTACCGCTCGCACATCCAGGTTCGCTCTGACTTGGTTAACCAACAGAAAACTCCCCAGCGAACTACTTGGGAGTACATCAACTTTTTCGCGAAGCAAGCCGATGTCTTTATTTCTCACCCTGTTCGCGAGTTCGTGCCTGACAGCGTTGACATGAAGTCGGCGGTGACTATGCCGGCGGTGACCGACCCGCTCGATGGCCTGAACAAACCGCTGAGCAAAGGCCAAGAGGAGTTTTACCTAAAGCTATTCAACAAGTACCTGATCGAGAGCCAACAATCTCCGCTCGACCTGGATCGCGAGCACCTGATCCAGATTGCCCGATTTGACCCGTCCAAAGGCATTCCTGATCTGCTCGAGGCGTACCGGCTGCTGTGCGCTAAGTTGCCGGCCGGCAAACGTCCGCAACTGGTAATTGCCGGCCACGGCTCGGTTGACGATCCCGACGGCATCCCCATCCTCAACTACATCAATGAGCTGCTGATCGACAAAAAGTTTGCCGGTCTTGCTGAGGACATCAAGATAGCCCGTCTGCCCCACGTGGACCAGCCGCTCAATGCCCTGTTGCGACGGGCCAAGATCTGCCTGCAGTTATCTCACCGCGAGGGCTTTGAGGTCAAGGTAACCGAGGCGCTGATGAAAGGCGTGCCGGTAGTGGTGTACCGAGCCGGCGGCATCCCGCTGCAAGTTGCCCACGGCCGGAACGGCTTCGTGATTGACCAGATCGGCGATGTTGAAGCGGTGGCCGAGGTTCTCCACCAATTGATCGCCAATCCTGACAAATGTCAGGCAGTTCACCGCCATGCTCAGCGCGGCAACTATCAGCGTTATCAGACGGTGGCCAACGCCCGGCGGTGGCTGTGGCTGGCCCAGCAATTACTCAAAGAAGGTCACGTCCAAGGCGAGGGCCGCAGTGTGGACGAGCTGATGGGGAAGTAAGTTGCGGTGTGGACGAGTTAGACTAGAAACTTATGGTTCGAAATCAGGAAAAAACTTGCTTTTTCCCAATTCCCGGCGGAAACTGATTTTTGATGCCCGGCTAGGATTCGAACCTAGATTAACGGCTCCAAAGGCCGCTGTCCTGCCATTAGACGACCGGGCAACTATGAGTAACCAGACGAGTAATTGTATCAACCACCCCGCATTGATTCAATTTGGTAACCATGGGCAGGCCGGACTGTCGTATACTCTTGGGTAGAGCCTCAAATCACTGACAATGCAGACCCCTCCGCTCGACCAACGACAGCAGTTTACCGCCGACCTCAACACCGAGGCCGCCCGCAGCACTCAGCAGGGACGCCGCTGGCTGGCCCTAGCCGGTTACGACTCGCTCAAGACCCTGGTAGATTTCGTTAAGTACATGGTCAGGTTTTTCCTGGGGAGAAGCTGAATACACCGTTGTGTTTTTGCCGGGACCGGAAGTAGCGCTGATGGTTAGCCATTGCTAACTAAAAACCAACGCAAAACTTTACTTTACCCAGACAAGTGCAGTACTAGGTTGTCACCCTAGTAGAAATGCCTGACAGAATACGTATAATACATGTTATGCGAGCTGCGGTTCCTTCTCAAGTTGCTGGGTTAATTTGGTCAAAGTCCGACAATAACTTGGACGTCGAAAAAGATAGTACTATGATCATTCATCATGTACTACGTTACGGCCAATTAGCCGATATCGCCTGGCTTATGAAAGCTTATCCCAGCACTACAATTAAAGATGTTTTTTTGTCAAAACCTGTGAAAATCTACTCGAAATCTGCGCTTAACTTTGCAAAAAATATGATACTCAATATCGCCAGGGACTTGCCCAATGAACAACAGTACCTCCAGTCTTTATCTTGAAACTCTAGATGAGAAACAAAGGGCAATTTTTGATCTGTTCCCTCGTCTTCCAAAACATTGGTACCTAGGGGGTGGGACAGCGCTTGCAATTCAACTTGGCCATAGAATTTCTTTTGATTTCGATTTTTTTTCTCAGCAAAATATTCATACTTCATTCCGGCGAGAACTGCTCAACCTATTTGGAGAAGAGCTTCATTTTTCAATGGATACTGATGAACAAATAACCTTTTTTACTTCAGGACAGGTGAAATTAACTTTTGCAACAACTCCATATAAGCCACTCTATCCTCTGGTTGAAACACACACTCTACAGCTAGAAAACATCCAAGATATCGCCGCAGATAAAGCCTTTACTATTGGTAGGCGAGGAGCATTCCGTGATTACGTAGATCTGTACTTTTTACTTGCCGGTCAGGCAAGTTTGGAGAAAGTTACTACAGATGCCCAAAGAAAGTATAAAGGGATGTTTGATGAGAAATTATTTCTGGAACAACTTGACTATATGGGAGATATCACTGATTTTTCTATCGAATTAATCGATGCAAAATTGTCGCAGGATGAAGTTCATCAGCTGCTCCATGAAAAGATTCGTGGCTACCTTCGGAAAAAAAAGCTCATTCCTTAAGAAGCTCTCAAAATCTTTGATATGTGAGCGAGAGACGGGATTCGAACCCGCGACCTTCTCCTTGGCAAGGAGACACTCTAGCCACTGAGCTACTCTCGCGCTGCTGCTTGCGGCAGCGAATGCCGCAATTGTACACCATCCATCAACCTGCTGTCCTGAAAAGTTGCGGTGTTAGTCCTCGAGTAATTAGCTGTCGAGTGCTAGAATAACTGTCCGAGGCACCGCTCTCGGTCAACATAGCGGGTTAGCAGCCAGCGTGCTGGAATAGGTAGACAGGCTAGTTTCAGGAACTAGTGTCCATTACGGGCGTGTGGGTTCGAGTCCCACCGCTGGCACTCCTTGCGGCTGTCGGGCGGCTG
>PFDK01000009.1 GCA_002772645.1 Candidatus Pacebacteria bacterium CG10_big_fil_rev_8_21_14_0_10_56_10
CGGCCTGCTGTTGCTCACCGGCTTGTTGATCAGCGCCGGCCGCTCTCTGTACCGGACCATGGAGCTGTTCCAGCGGACTATCATTTTCACCGGCCTGCCGCTAATACTGGTACTGACTGCTTGGCTGACCACCAAAGCGGACTGGATCGAGTTGGGGTGGGGACTGATCGGCCGCGGCGACGGCTACTGGTTTTTTCCCGAGGGCCTGGCGCTGGCGGCTTTTCTGGGCGCTTTTGCTTTCGCCGGCGCCGGCGGCAATCTCAACCTGGCCCAGTCGTACTACATCCGCGAGAAAGGTTTAGGCATGGGCCGCTACATGGACAAAATCACCTCGATTTTCCGCGGCGGCGGCCAGGCCGCTCATCTCGAGGGGAAGACCTTCGCCCAGACCGCCCACAACCGGCGGCGTTGGCGGCAGTGGTGGCGGCTGGTCAATCTTGAACACTTTTTGGTGTTCTGGTTGTTGGGCTTCATTACCATCGTGGTGCTGGCTATCCTGGCCAAGGTCACCGTCTTCGGCCAGGGCCTGGAGCAGGGCCTGTCCTTCCTGTTCGTCGAAGGGACGGTCATCGGTCAGCGCACCACTCCTTTCTTAGGCACCCTCTTTCTGCTGGTAGCCGCCTTGATGCTGTTCTCGACGCAAGTGGGCGTCCTCGAGTCGGCCTCGCGGATCATTTCCGAAAACGTTCTGCTGATGTTCTACCGGCCCGGCCAGCGCCGGCAGGTCAACGCCTCGCTGTGGTTTTACGCCGCTCTGTGGGGCCAGATCAGCCTGGGGATCGTCATTTTACTGCTGGGCTTCCAGGAACCGCGCTTCCTGCTGACGCTGACCGCCGTCCTCAACGCCGCCGCCATGATGACGGCCTTCCCTCTGCTGTACTGGCTCAACACCCGCCGCCTCAAACCAGAGTACCAGCCCGGCACTTTCCGCAAGCTGGCCATGGCCACCGCCTTTGGCTTTTTTGTGTTCTTTTTGGTGATTACCCTCCGAAACTTCCAGGTGTAGCCGGCTGGTGCGACGCGCGTTGCCGGCGAGCGACCGCGAATACAGTCGATAGAGTAGTAGTGATTAGTACCTGACTTTTCTTTCCAGTTGGCATTATTTTACTTTCTTGGCACATCTAAAAAACTCACTTTAAGCGAGTGGGCCAAAACGGCCCACTTTCGGCCCACTAATGGCCCACGGAAAGCGTCGCCAAAAAAAACACCCCCAAAGAAATTACTCCCTAGGGGAAGGTCAAACTGATCTCGTCGTGATGCGAGACATGGATATGCCTGTCTTTAGGATGAGTGTTCAAACAGAGGAAACTGCTCTCCAGGCTCTGGAGGAACACCGAAAGGGCAAAACTACAGAGATTAAAGATATTGATGAATTTCTGGCTGATCTATGAAGTTGGTTTATTCTGATCATTTCAAAAAGAGGTTAAAAAAAAGACTGAGTAAGAACTCGTCTCTAAAGCAAAAAGTTGGGAAACAGCTTAAATTACTTGTTTCAAATATCCAGCATCCTTCACCCAAGACTCATAAACTCAAAGGAAACGGGTCTAAAGAATATGCAATTTGGATTGAAGGAGATCTGAGAGTAACTTTTCTACTAATTGAAGATACCATATTGTTGTCCGGCGGCACTTTGGCGACATCATTCGGCGAACCCATACGGGTAAAGAACACTTCATTGTCGAGAAAGATGGCCTAGCGCTGGCCGCTCTCATCTCGATTACTGACTACGAGGAACTGATGCGAGAGCGACAAGATCGTGAGCGGCGCCTAAAGCGCTTTGCTCAGATCAACAAAGCTTTCAGCGACGAAGCTAAGCGCCTCTGCATCAGCGAAGAAGACATGATGGCTGAACTGGAGAAGACAAAGGAGCGGGTTTTCCAGGAACAGTATGGCGACGACCGCTAGTGCCAACAGTCGCCGGGAAGCGGTGCTATAATCACGGCACTTGACTGAACTTCTCAACTCGTCGGGGTCTGAAGTGACGCCTGGTCCCACTCAAGAACAACTCTAATCAACCATGGCCGCCGACCCAGCCCCGCCCGTCCTGTTCGACATCGACGACACCTTGCTCGACACCGGCCGGTTTTTCCGGCAAGTCCTCTGGCCGCTACTGTCCGGCTTGCTCGATATCTCCCTCGGCGAGCTCGATGACTCCGCCCGGCTCTACTTTGACCGACTAAGCAGTCCCTCAGACTTTCATCCCCTGGAACTGCTCGCCCACCTGGCCACCATCTACCAGATCGAGCTGGACCGCCTCCGGGAAGTGGTCTTTGTGCCCGACAATGTCGAGCGTTGCCGCTTTGAAGACGTCCTGCCGGCTATGGACCAGCTGGCCGGTTCGACCCGGCTCGGCATTTACTCCGAGGGTGTCCGCCAAGACTGGCAGCAGTTCAAGCTGGAGAGCTTAGGGGTGATGGACTGGCTGCAGCCTGATCTGATCTTTATTGAAATGCGCAAGTTGAGACCGGAAGTGGTGGCCCAGCTGCCTCCGGGAGTGCTGATAGTCGACGATAAGCGCTCAGTAGTCACCACCCTGGCCAGGTCAGGCCGCGTCCAGCCAGTGCTGATCGACCGCTCGCGCGGGGGAGGAGCGCCGACCGCCGAGCAACCGGCCGTACCGGTTATCACCACTCTGGCCGAACTGCCGGAGCTGATCGCTCGGCTACACCACCAGTAAACCGACGATCAAGTTGACCACTGGCAGGATCAAACTGGCCACGGGCGAGCGCCCGCCCAACGGCAGGATGAGCAGGATCAGCACTAAAATCCCGTAACGCGACATGAAGCGCTCGTACTCGAGGGCGGTCCCAGCCGGCAGCAGCGCCAGCAGGATCTTACTGCCATCGAGCGGGTAGACGGGCACCAGGTTAAACACCGCCAGCACGATGTTGATCAGCAGCAGCTGGAACAGCCCGCCGCTTAGCCAGGGAATGACGTTGAAGTTGATCATCAGGCTCAAGCCGATAGCCAGCGCCACGTTGGTCATCGGCCCGGCCAGAGCAATCAGCGCCGTGTCGCGGACCGGCTCCTTGAGGTTGTACGGGTCAAACTGGACAGGCCGCCCCCAGCCAAAGTTAGTCAGGAAGATGGCCAGCGTTCCCAGCGGGTCCAGGTGCGACAGCGGATTGAGGGTGACGCGTCCCTGGTAGCGGGGGGTGGGATCGCCCAGCTTGTCGGCCGCCCAGGCATGAGCGAACTCGTGAAAGGCGATCGACAACAGCAGTCCCGGGAAAATAATAGCAAAAGCGATTGGATTGGCGCTCAACAAAGCCAGCATGGACGTCATTATACCGTGATGGCGTCTCGGCAGGTGTCGGCTCGGCGGCACCGGCCGACCGCAGTCGCCTTGCGTGCGGTTTTGTAAACGTGGTACGCTCTGGTTGGTGAAGAAAAAACAACGGCCATACCCGCTGCCGCGGCCGCTGCCGCGTTTACCAAAATCAACAGGTTTTACTTTGATTGAGCTGTTGGTAGTCATTGCCATTATCGCTATCCTAGTGGCGATCGGCATCACCGCTTTCAGCTCAGCCCAGCAGGCCGCCCGCAACGTCAAGCGGCGTGCCGATGTCCAGGGCCTGGCCAAGGCATTTGAGCAGTACAACCTAGCCAACGGCGGCTACTCACGAGTGTCCGGCGAAGGATACCAAGGTTGTATGGGCATGATCCACGATCAGATTGGCCACGAACGGGAAAGCGAGATAGCCCAGGACCCGACCACAAACGGGGTGTACCCGATGGCATGTTTTACTACCAACTTCTGCGTCTGCGCGGTGCTTGAACCTCAGGGAACGAGCACTGACGGCAATGCTACCGGTGTCAATACTTCTACCGGCGCTTGCAACTTTGCCAGCGGCGGCGGCACCAATTTCTGCGTCAGCTCTAAGTTGTAAAGTTGAGGGTTGGCGAAAAAGCGTGCTGTTCGGGTGCTGTTTTTATTGAGTTTCTCTCGACTGAGCATATTGACAAAAAGGGTACAATTACTTACATGCCTCAGGTCGAATACATGATTCCAGTATCTATTATTAAAGAAGGAGATAGCTTTGTCGCCTATTCTCCTGCCATTGATATTTCTACGGTTGGAGATACTTTCGAAGAGGCTCAAAAGATGTTTGGAGAAGCATCCCAATTGTTTTTCGAAGAAATAATGGAGAAGGGAACAACTGAAGAGGCTTTACTGGAACTTGGTTGGCAAAAGAATGAAGAAAGTTTTTTCCCACCAACAGTAGTAAGTCATGACTTAATGTCTATTTTAGTTGCCAACCGAGCATATGCCTAAGATTTCTCGGGTAAAATGGCAGACATTTGAAAAATTTTTATTACATGTTGGATGCGTTTTAAAAAAGCAAAGGGGCAGTCATCGCGTTTACTGGAGAGCAGATTTAAATCGTCCAATTGTTTTACCAAAGTACAAGGAACTACCTGTTTTTGTTATTAGAAATAATTTAAGAACACTTGGAATAAGTCACAACGAATACTTAGAAATGCTTAATCAGATTAGCTAATCTCTCTTTCATCGGTGGCACCGGCCCACAGCGTGGTAAAATACAGCCCCATGCCGAAATTCGCCGTCAAGTACCCGCGCAGCTCCCACGTAGGCCACAACGTCTCTCACGCCAAGAACCGGACCAAGCGACGCTTCAAGTACAACCTCCACACCGTCACCATCATGGTCGATGGCACCAAGCAGCGGCTACGCGTGCCGACCAAAGTCCTGCGCCAGCTCAAAAAAGAGGGTATTACCACTCACTGGCGTCTTCAACCGCGCGATCATACTCCAGCAGCCGGTCCCAGAGCGTAGGATCAGCCTCGGCGAACTGGGCCAGGATCGGATATTTTTCCGCCAGCCGCGCCTCCAGGTATTGCCTTTCCAGTTCTGCTTGCTGCTCTACAGCGATTTGTTGCGGGGTTTTGGCCGGCGGTTCTGACTCCGTCGCCGGCTCCTGTGTGGTGGTGGCGACCTCAGTTGAAGGTCGCTCGAGGTTGCGCAGGGCGTGCCGGACAACATCACTTATCGACGAGAAGTGGCCGGCGGCCACCAGTTGCCGAACCTCCTCGACCAGACTTTCTGGCAGGATGACGTGCTGGCGAGTCAGCTTTGATCGCATAGTACCACTATTGATGTAGTATACCCTGTTTTTTTAGGACAATTAAGACCAAAAGTTTAGTTACGAAAAAGTCTAGTTATGCTTTTTTTGGGGCCAGTCTTTAGTGTGCCGAAAGTGTGCCTTTAGTGTGCCTTTTTGGCCCACGATTTGAAAACCTGATTTTTAAGATATCGAATTTTTTGAGGACATTTTTTTAGCGGGGGTTGTTCTAAAGTTCTGTCAAAATTGCCTTGCTGAACTCAGCCCAGCGAACGGGCCGCCGGCCCTCCAGTTGAACTTCGTCGAGGACCAGTCGGGGGCCGCTGAGATGGGCCGTCAGCAGTTTTAGCCGCCCGCGCTTATGGCTGGTTTGGGACTGGCCGCCACCGCTCGCGCCGCCAGCGGCCAACGGCGCCATTGTCCACACACCGGGAAAACCGGCCAGCGCCCGGATAGCGCGCTCCAGTCCCACCGCCGACAAATCCTCGGCGAGCGCTTCAGCCAGTGAGGGGCTGACGGCGCCGGCCGGCAGCGGCCGGCCGGCCATGGCCATCTGCAGGCCGGTCCAAGTTACCCGGCCGTCCGAGCGCTGGAAGCGGCGGGCGTACGGAGTGGGGGAGCCGGCCGGCTGAGGTCGGGGGGACAGCTGGCCGGCCAAGTAGCGCGGCAGGTCGGCGATCACTTGCCGAGCGGCCAGCTGGTAGAGCCGCTCGTAGAGCGATTGCCGGGTGTCGGTGGCGGCTACACTCAGCCGGGACTGTGACAGGACGCGGCCGGTGTCGAAGCGCGGCGCCATCTCGATCAGAGTGACGCCGGTTTGGGACTGGCCGGCCAGCAAGGCCCACTCGGCCGGGTTGGCGCCCCGGTAGGCCGGTAGCAGGCTGAAGTGAAGATTGAGGGCGCCGCGCCGCGGCCACTCTAACCAACCTGGTGAAAAAAGGCGGCCGTATCCGGCCGCCAGCAGAATATCGCTGACAGGTAATGGGCTGGACGCCAGCGCCGCCGCGTCCACCGCCTCTGGGGTGTAGACGGCTACCTCGTTCTGTTCGGCCAGCCGGTGGACCGGAGTGGCCGTCAGCTGTTGACGGCGGCCGGCCGGCCGAGGAGGAGTGGTGATCACTCCCACCACTTCCAGGCGAGGCTGTTCCAGCAGCGCCTGGAGTATCAACCGAGAGTAGTGCTGAAATGAACCGGCGAAAACGATAGTCATCACTACAGTACCTCGAGGATGCTCCGATCGACTAACTCCTCGAGCTGGTCGGTCTCGGGGTTGAGCTGGAACACCGGTAGGTCGTGCTCGAGGCTGTAGTCGGTAAACAGCACCCCGTCCAGGTGGTCAAGCTCGTGTTGGAGAACGCGGGCCCGGAAGTCCTCGGCGCGCTGGCTCCGGTTGACCAGCCGGTCTGTCTCCAGCTGCTGGTACTCTAGCTCGATCCAGCTCCAGCGCGGCACCGGCCCGTACAGCTTAGGAACAGACAGACAGCCTTCGTAACGCGGCTCGTCCGGGCGGGGGCCGAAAGTGAGGTGGCTGGAGTGAGCCTTGATTCGCGGGTTGAGGTAAACGGTGGTGACGGTTCGGTGGGCGGCGGCCTCCAACTCCTCGAGCTCGCGGTCGGTGCCGGCCGGCAGTTGAGTAGCAAACAGCCGCCAACCTTGATTGACCTGCGGCCCGGCCAGGCCAACCCCCCGGGGCTGGCGCTGGCGCGCCAGGGTGTCGGCCAGCCCGTCCACCAGCCGGCGCAGTTTGGCGTCGGCCCGCTCGACCGGTTTGGCGGGTCGGCGCAGGCTGGGGTGAGGGGCGGTGACGATCCGCAGAGAACTGGCCATGGTGATCTAGGGGCCTATTGTACCGCTCAGCGACGCCGCCCGCTGTTGGGCCAGCTGATGGTCGCTCTTGAGGTTTTCTAAGATGTAGCGATACTGCTCGAGGGCGCGGCGGCGATCGTCGTCTGACCCTCCGTCGTCAGGCCGGCCGGCCGCGGCCCGGGCCTCGTAAGCCTGGCCCAGTTGAACCCGAGCGGCTTCGTAGTCGCTCTTCAGCTCGACTGCCAGCTCCAGTTGAGCGATGCCTTGATCAAGTTGGTCCTGCCGGAGGTACGCCAAGCCCAGGTTGAAGGGCAGAGTGGGATCGGTGGGCGAGAGTTGACGGGCAGTCTGGAGGGTGGTCACCGCCTGCTGAGCAAACTGGGGATCGACCGCCGCCAGGTTAAGAAAGACGTCGGCCCGTGATTTATAGAAGTTGAGGTGGGCCGGGTTGAGTTCCAGGGCGGTGTTGCTGTTCTCAACAGCGAAGCGGGCAACCTCGGCGGCCGAGCTGGCCTGGTTCTGCTCAGCTAATGCCTTAGCGAAGCCGGCCAGAGCGCTGGCCAGCCGGTCGTAGTACAGCGCTTCTTGGGGAGAGCTGTCGATGGCAATCGCGAACGAGGTCAGGGATGCCTCCACTGCCCCCAGTCGTAGTTGGGCCTTGGCTTGAGCGTACACTCGGTCGGCCGTCCAGAACGTCACCAGCCGCTGCCAAAGCGCCGCCATGATCAACACTGTTATCAAGCTGAACATAACTTGCCGCCAGGAGCCGCCCCGAGAAGCGACGACGACGGAGCGCTCCTCTGCCAGGCCGGCGTTGAGCGGGTGGTCGCCCAGCGCCCAGACTGCCAGCATCCCGAAGTAGAGGAACATCAGCAGGCTGACCGTCACCGTCGAGAACCCGAAAAAGTTACTCACGCTCAAGGCCGCTACTCCGCCCAGCAGAGCCGCCACCAGCCAGCGGTCGGCCTCGGCCAGCTGCCCGCCAGCCCGCTTGCCGCGACCGGTCACCAGCCGCCAGCCCAGCCAGCCGAAGCCGGTCAGTAGCCCCAAGTAGGCGGCCGTACCGACCGTGCCGGTAGTGGCCATCAAGTTGAGGAGCTCGTTGTGCGCTTTGTTGTACAGAAAGTTCCACTCCGACACCAAGTTGTGTTCCACCGGCCGGTCGCGGTAGTAGCTGTAGGCGAACGTCTCGACTCCGGAGCCAAACAGCGGGTAGCGTTTCCAGACATCAAGGGCGCCGCTCCAGACGATCCTGCGGATCTCGCCCGAGTCGGTACCGCCCAGTTCCAGCCGGTTAAGGGGCTGAGGGGCAGTCTCGGCCTCAGCAGTAGGGGAGGAGCCGCTTGAGGTTAGGCCGACCAGCGCCGGCAGGCTGCGATTAAACGGCGATCCCAGCAAGGCTATCAGCACCGCCATCATCAGTCCGGCCGGCGCCACCAGCCGCCAGGTTTGCTGCCATCGCTTTTTGGTGATGACGGCCACCAGCCCCGCCCAGACCGCCATGCCTGCCGCCAGGCCCAGCAGTCCGGAACGCGACTCGGTCAACAGCAGGGCGATGGTCATCAGCCCCAGGGCGGTGACTGCGATGGCTTGGGTAGCGGTGGGCTTGTCAAGAGGCAAACGCCGGCTGCCCAGCGAAACTCCCAGCGAACCGGCTAGCGCCGCCGCTACCGGCAGGAGAGTGACTAGGTAGGCGGCTAGCCAGTTGGGTTGACCGAAAGTGCCGAAGATCCGGAAGCGGGGATTGGTCATCTCGCTCCAGCAATCGGTGGTAAAACTGCCGGAAATAAAGAGACAGCTGACAGCGTGGCCGAACTTCTCGGGGATGGCGAACAGGGCCGCCCCGCTGGCGGCAATCAAGCCGGTGACCAGCAGGGGCTTGAGGTGGCGACGATTGAAGTTGCTGACCAGCGCCGCCATCAGCAGGCTGTAGCTGAGGCTCGACATCAAGCCGCCGTGAAACCTCGAGTAGTAGCCGAACAGCGAGGTATGGGGATGGATCGACAGCACTGTCGAGACGGCCTGGGTGAGCAGGAACAGCAGGAGCGGCAGGAACAACCAGTGGCCTCGCCAGATGAAGCGCCGCTCAGCGATGCTCCGCAACGCCCACAGCCCGCCAATCAGGACGGTGAAGCCGTACACCAGCACCATTTTGTTGAACTCGAAGAGTTCGTCGTTAAACCAGGTGAAGGCGAACGGCACCGTGAACACCATCAGGTGAAAGCTGACGACGACTGCCCGCTGGAGTCGTTCTCCCCAGGGAGTGGGGGTGAAATTGGCGGCGGACGCGGTGACTTTTCGAGCTTTTTTTGCCATCAGGGAACGCCACAGTATACCAAGGATGACATACCAAGGATGACGGCCAGACTGACCACCTTTTTGGGGCGAGTTGGTAGCGAGTTGGTGGCGAGCGCCTGATACTCCTGATACTAAACTGAACATAGTGACCTTCGCCTCATTTTCGTGTTCCTGAGATGGGAAACGGCCAGTACAATGCTATCATTGATAAATCGGTAGAAGAAAGAATAGCTAAGCGGAGAAAAGCAGATGTCGAATACTTTGCCGCCTGACGATTTTGGACAGCCTGACGATGTTGGTGCGCGCGCCGCCCAATCTGGCGATACCCAACCTCAAAGTGGTGGAAGTTCTTACGTCGACACTTATCAGCCGCCGCCCAGCCCGTCACAACCCAGCCAGCCGTCGGACAGCCCGCCCGCCAGCCCGTCACCGCCCAGCCCGACACAGCATGGCCAAGAGACTGACCAGCCAACCGGTTTGCCTGCCACTGACCAACCATTTTCAGTTCAGCCATTTGAAGGACAACCCGTGGCAGAGCAACCTAGGGAAGGACCGTCCGCGGAAGAGCAGCCTGCAGAAGAACGGTCCGCGACAGAACGACCACTGGCAGTTGGATCATTTGATGACCGGTCGCCCCAAGAGCAACCCCAAGAGCAACCTTTAGGACCTCAGCCTGCCGAACTTCAAACAGCCACTGAACCACCGGCCGAGCCCGCTGATGTTCAGCCAGCAGAGTCTCCACCACCGCCACCAACCCAACCGGCCGAGCCACCTCCACCACCTCCGCCAACCGATCCACAGTCTACGGAGTCGCTCGAACAGCAAAACATTTTTGATCTACTGGGCGTCAGCGACGGTACTGACCAGGAGAAGGAGACATTCCTTGACGAGCTCCAGCAGGTCATTTGGGAGGATTTTTTGGAGAAGGACGTGGCGTTGTTGCTGACTGACCAGGAACACGAGCAGTTTCGACAGATTATGGACAAGCCTGGGCCGCGCGACGATCAGCGCCAGGAAGAGATTATCGAGTTCCTTGATGGGCTGATTCCCAACTTAGAGCAGATCATGCTCGAGAAAGCACTCGAGCTCAAGGAAGCGATGTTCCGCGAGAGGATCAAGGGTATGGAAGAGTTCCACGCTGGCCAGGCAGAAGCACTGGCGGCTGTTAACGAAGCCAAAGAATTGAGCAGTCAACAGCGCTGGCAAAGCGCCGCCGCCAAGCTCAACGGCATCCCGACCTAGTTACTTCCCTCAAGTTCAACAACATCCTGACGTAATCGCCGCTACCTGCGCTAGATCTGGTATGCTGGCGTCACTATGAATAACCCGCTCACTCGGCTGGTGCCTTGGTGGCGCCGGCCAACAGTTTGCCTCGATGCCGGCTCGACTCGAGTGCGAGTGGGAGTACAAAGTCGACTGGTGTACGACCAGGCTGCCTGCTTGGTCAGGCACCGCCAAAGTCGGGCCGTGCTGAGAGTGGGGGACCACGCCGAGGAACTGACCCAACCGGGCCGGCAGCTGGAACGACTGCGACCGATCCGCCGGGGAGTAGTAGCCGATCCTGAGGGCGCCGGGCAGTTGCTGGAGTCGGTGTTCGACGAAGTGCTGACTAGCCAGCGCGTCAGGTCTTGGCGGGGAGTGAACGGCTACTGCGCGGTGCCGGCGGCCGCTACCCAACTCGAGCAAGTGGTGATGATCGACGTACTGCATCGGCTGGGGATTGGCCAGTGGCGGCTGATCAGCGCTGACCGGGTGCTGGCCGCGGCCATCACAGCCCACCCAGAGACGAAGCAAGCAGGTTGGATTACCGATATCGGTGCTGAGAAGAGCGAGGTGGTGTTCCTGACCGGGCCTGAGCTCACCAGCCAAACGGTGCCGGTGGGCTTTGCCACCTTTATTGACCAAGTGCGCTCCCAACTGCGCGACCAGTACCACTGCCAGGTCAGTTGGGAGACGGCCCACGACCTGACCTTGCGGCTGATGCACCAGGACGCTCTCGAGCCTGACCAAGTAACGTTCAAGCAAGCCGTCCGCGGCAAGGATGTGGCCACTTCACTGCCTCGGACAGTAACCGTCAAAGGCGCCGACTTGGTCGGACCGCTGAAAGTGTTAATGCGCGAGCTGTTCGACGACGTCCAGCTGTTGTTCGCTCGGTTATCGACCAAAGACCTGACCGACGGGTTGGAACGCGGCCTGGTGGTGACCGGTGGCGGTCAGTTTCGCGCCTGGGGTGGGTTTATCCAGCAGCAGCTGGACTGTCGGGTGACACTCTCGCCTGGCCACCGCCATGACCTGGTGAGCGGCCTCTGTTTCCTGGCCGAGGCTGGGTGAACAACACCGAGTGAACGACGTAAAGATATCGAAAAATAACGGTAGAGAAAAGTCGACAGAAAAGTCGACAGAAAAATGAAAAAATCGACCAGCCGCGATGCCAACCATTTTCGGCAACTTCTGCCCATTGACTGGTGGCAGCTCGACCAGCCCCAAAAGTATTGGTTGGTAGCCGGCGCGGTGGTGGCTATCATGGGGGCGATCGACTTTTTGGACCTGGCCCGGCCTTACTATTACTGGGGTCGTGGTCGGCTGCTGCCACTGGGCCAAGCCGCCGTCAGCACCGTCCAAGCTGCCGGCTGGCCGTGGCGGGTCATCAGTCAACTTAACTCAGCCGCCCACCGGGTCCAACAGCTCGAGTCTAAGTTGGCCGAACTGGAGTCCCAGGAGGCCGAGCTGACCGGTTTGCGAGCCGAAAACCACCAACTGCGAGCGCTGGTTGAGGGCAGGACCAGCGGCAGAGATGGTGGCCGCCCCACCCAACGAGTCACCAGTCCGATCGTGTCACTGTCCCAGCCCGGCATCGGCATCGGCAGTAACCAAGGGGTTCAGCCGGGCAATATGGTACTGGTTTCCGGAGTGTTAGTGGGAGTAGTGACTACGGTTGAACCGGAGTCGGCGCAACTTAACGTCTTGAGCCACGGCTCCGCCCAGCCAGTGGTAGCGGTGACAGAGGGTGGCGCCGAAGGGATCGTGGTTGGCGACGGCCGGCGAGTACTGCTGACCGAAGTACTGCCAAACGCGTCGGTAGAGATAGGTCAGCGGGTGACAACCCTCGGTCAGCCCGGAATTCCCCGCGACGTGCTGATTGGTACAATCACTGCCGACATCAGTCGGCCGGAAGACCCGGTAGCCACCCTGGTGGTGGACCAGTCAGTCGGATTTGCCACTGCCCGGTTGGTAGAAGTGGTTGTTACCGGTCCGGAGAGCGGGAGTGCCAGGCAATGAGAACTGCAGGGGCGCTAAAACCATGACAACTTCACCACTAAAACTTCCGGCACTCAGTCTCTCGATGTTTGGCGTCAGCTCTCAGCTGGCCTTGGTGAGCGGCTTGGCCCAGCTGCTCGGTTTGGCGGCGGTGATCGCGGTCGAGCAAGCGGTGGGCTGGCCGCTGATTAGTACCGGCCTGGCGGTCTGGTGGCTGGACCGGCGTCGCGGTTGGGAGCAGTTAGCGGGAGTGGTGGGCTGGGGGGTAGTATTGGCGGTGGCGTATGACCTGCCGTTAAGCGTGGGGCTGGTGGGATTGCTGATTGGTCTGGAGGTCTGGCGGCGCAGCCGTGGTTGGCCAAGCCGGGCCATCAGGCTGCAGCTGGCCGCGGCGCTGGCCGCGGCTTGGCTGGGAAGTTGGGTCGGCCTGCGGCTGTCCACACTAGAGATAGTAGTGGCGGCTGTTGGCTTGATATGGTTGGCGCTGTGGAGCCGGCTAAGCACCGCCGCTTGGTGGCAGCGCCGTTACTTGAAATGGGTGTGAGCCGAGTGGGCCCACTGCCGCCGCGCCCGAAATCAACATCCACATCAACATCGAAATCGAAAACCATATTGACCCTGAACTTCTTGACCATGAACTTTGCCCTCGTCGCTACCAAGTACCACCATCGCTAAAATGCAACTGCCCTGGAGATTACTGGCCGTCCTGGCATTGTTCACCAGCTTGTTTGGCTTGCTGTGGCTGAGGGCCTGGGACGTTCAGGTGTTCCGTGGCAGTGAGTTTGCGCAGCAAGCCTTGGCAAACCGGCTCTACCAACTGCCGCTGACCGCTAATCGGGGAGTGATCACCGATCGCTACGGCCTGCCACTGGCCTGGAACCAGCGCCAGTACTGGTTAGCGGACCAGCCCGACTCGCTCTATTCAGACTTAACGCCGCTGGACCGCCAACAGGCGTTGGAGCGGCTGGCTACCCAGAGTGGCGCCGTCCGCAAGACTAACGCTCGCCGCTACGCGCTGGCTACTGAGCTGGCCCACGTCATTGGCTACACCGGCCAGGTCACGTCCGAGGAGCTCGACACAGATCCTAACTTGACCATTCGCTCCACCACCGGCAAACTTGGCCTGGAGAAGCTCTACGACGCCCGACTCAGGGGACAAGAGGGCCGGCAGACCCAGGAGATTGATGCCCTGCTCCAGCGGCTGCGGCTCTTCCAGGTCCAGCCCGCCCAAAGCGGTCAAGGCCTGGCTACCAGCTTGGACAGGTTTTTGGCTGAAGTGGCCTACCAGGCGCTAGGCGAACAGCGCGGCTCGGTGGTGATCAGCGACGCCAGGACCGGTCAAGTGCTGGTGCTGGTCAACAAGCCCAGTTTCAACGCCGAGCTGTTCACCCACCCTGACCAGCACTTGCCCGACGCCGCCACCCGCCACCAGCTCAGCCAAGTGTTCCAAGACGAGACCGAGCCGATGTTTAACCGGGCGCTAGCCGGTCTTTATCCGCCCGGTTCTGTTTTTAAGCTGGTCACGGCGCTGGCCGGGCTCGAGACCGGCCGGCTGGACAGTACCACTACCGTACTTGACGAAGGCGTGATCCGGGTCGGCGAGTTCGAGTACAGCAATTGGTACTTTAGCCAGTTTGGCCGGACCGAAGGCGAGATCGGGCTGCAGCGGGCTATCTCGCGCAGTAACGACATTTTTTTCTACAAGGCCGCCGAGTGGATCGGGCCTGATCGGCTGGCCGAGAACGCTCGACTGCTGGGCTTTGGCCGGCCCACCGGCATCGAGCTGAGCGGCGAGGCGGCCGGACTGGTCCCTAGCCCAGCCTGGAAAGAGACCACTGTCGGGGAGCGCTGGTTCCTGGGCAACACTTACCACTTCGGGATCGGCCAGGGCGACGTGTTGGTCACGCCACTCCAGGTTAATCAGCTCACCCAGACGCTGGCTAACGGCGGCACCCAGTGCCGGCCCACGCTGGTGGCGGGAGCGCCGCCGCGCTGTCAAGAGGTGGGCCTACTGCTCGATCACCTCAACGTAGTGCTGGCCGGCATGATCGATGCCTGCTCTCTGGGCGGGACGGCTTTCCCGTTTTTTGAACGCAACCAACACTTGGCCGCCGCCTCCGCCACGACCACCACGACCGCCACGACAGAGACCGAGTCGGTTGCCGAGCGCCTCCGTCAGGGCCAGCTGGCCTGCAAGACCGGCACCTCCGAGTTCGGCGGCGCTGACGAGCGAGGCTTCAGAAGGACGCACGGCTGGTTTACCGCCATCGTCGAGCCCCGACTGGCAGCAGTCGTTGACAGCCCTGCCGGCCGCTACCAAAGCTGGCGCCAGGCCATCGCCCAGCACGACTTTCCCCGGCGGCTGGCCATCACCGTTTTAGTCGAGAGCGACGACGACGAGCCGTTCAAAGAAGGCTCAGCCGACGCCGCCCCCGTCGCCAAGCAAATCATCGACTGGATGGAGCAGGGACCGGAGTAGCTTGGAGCTCGCTTCGTCTATCAATCGTCTATTATTTGTCTACAATCTGCTAAGATAGAAGCTATGTTTACTCCAAAATATACTATTACTAATAAACTTCTCGCCAATATCAAGCGCATTAACACTCTTATTTCTGAGCTTAACAACAAACGCCTCCCCAAAGTTGTCTTAATTGAATTAGAGAGAACAGCACGGGAAATTTCAGCACATGCTTCTACCAGTATTGAAGGCAACCCGCTCCCCTTAACAGAGGTCAAGAAAATACTCAAAGCTAAACCAGTCAATGCAAGAGAAAGCGAAACAGAGGTACTTAACTACAATGAAGCTTTGGAATACCTGGATAGAAAGCTACGAGAGGGCAGTATTATTCCGTCCGTGGAACTTATTCTCGAAATCCACAGCATAGTGATGAGAAACTTGATGACACGACACGAAGATATCGGCGCTCTGCGAAAAAGGCCAGTAGTTGTTAACGATCCACTAACAAGACAGGTTGTATATCTCCCTGCAGACGTTGAGGGAGTGAAACCATTGATGGATGAATTGATCAATTTTGTTAAACAAAAACGTAAAGAGACTGACGCTCTAATTTTGTCTGGAATCTTTCACAAGCAAATGGTTTTGATTCATCCATTTATGGATGGCAATGGCAGAACTACTCGCCTAGGAACTAAAGTGTTACTTGCCGAAATGGGATTAAATACTTTTAACCTCTTTAGTTTTGAAAATTACTACAATAACAACGTAGCTCGCTATTTCCAGTATGTTGGGGAACGAGGGGATTATTATGAGTTAGAAAATCAAATTGATTTCACTCCATGGCTCGAATACTTCACCGATGGAATAATCGACGAATTTCTAAGAGTGCAAGGGATTCTGCCTCAAGTAGCTAATAGTCCTGAAACAGAATTGTTGGAGTACCATCAAAAAATATTAGATTTTATAAGACAAAAAGGATTCATTAAAGATAGTGACTACGCAAAGTTAGTTAACAGAGCTAGGTCAACTAGAGCGTTGGACTTGCAGAAGCTAGTTGACCTGGGGTTAATTGAAAGAAAAGGCAAAGGTAAAGCTACTTATTATATTTTGAAGGACGAGTGATTAGCTCGCCACTTGAGTATTTTTTGCTGGAACCTTTCAGACTTGGGCGCTCCCGCCATCATTTTGAGCTCACGAACTTACGTTAACATTTTTACCAAACGGTCTTGACAGAATATTGGCGTATCAACCGGTCCGGTGTGACAATCACAAAATCTCTGGCAATGGCCTGACAGACAAGCATCCTGTCAAAAGGATCACTGTGAAGATTCTTTAATTTTTCGAGCTTTACCACGTCGTCTTCCTCCAGAGGCAGTGGCTCAACTCCGTGCAGTTTCCTTTGGGCCGGTATGTACTTGTCGGGCTTCTCCGGCAGAGGAAGTTTTCCGAGTTTGTACTTGATGACTATTTCCCAAACCGAGATACTGCTCAGGTAAACCTTGTTATTTTCATTAAGATACAACTCCTCTGCCTTTTTTGACAGTTTACTAGACCCGGTTACGACCCAGAGAAAGGTAACAGTATCCAGCAGGATCATTTGGGGTTGGCAAAAGAGTTGGTGGTGGGCCCTGGCAGGGGTTCGAAGAAGCTTTCAGGAACTTCAAACTTTACCTTACTTTGACCAACAGCCCTTTTGGGCTTGGGTTTGGCAAGTAGCTTGAGCTCCGCGACAGGAACGTTCCTTTTGGCCACAATTACCCGTTGGCCTTTCTGGACCAGATCAATATAACGCGACAAATTTGCCTTGGCCTGATGAATGTTTACCGTTAACATGGCTAAATGATAGACCAACTACTTGGTCATGTCAACTCACTCAAAATTTCAAAAGAGCTGCGGGACGCCATTCAGATTTATCACCAAACAAATTTTTACATAGCAGACTGCGTTATAATTGCCCACTCAAGTAAACGTCAGTTACTTAGCTTCGACGAAAAGATGAGAAAGTTTTAACTTAAGCGGGCAGACTAAATCTTTCCTGAACTCTTTTCGAGCCAGGCGGAGATCGCGGACGGTTCCAGTTTCTCATTGTCCACAGCGATCACAAAATCCGCTGCTTTTAACTTAGTGGACGTGAGGTGGTACCCGTTGTCCCACAACAATTTATGCGCTGCCGCCCAGGCGGTTCGCTTGTTTCCGTTGGTGAACGGATGATTGAGGGTCAGCGAATGCAGCAACGCTGCCGCTTTGTCAAAAGAAATGACGTGGAATGGAGTGAACAGCAGTTCGCTCACCAGGGTTGAACTATGCATTATGATACACGTTATGAAAAATAGAGAAGTTAAACGTAAGGGGGATTCTAGCCAGGGAACTGGTTCGGTTGAGGAACTGGGAGAAGAAACAGAACGCACGCCTTCTCAACTATTCGACGAATGTACTCCACTTTTGGCATCTCGCCATCCCGCCAAAATAGAGCAAGCTCGAGGTGTGATAGATAAAATACTTCAAGCTCTGGGACTTGACCCTTCGGCGTACCAAAAGTGGGCAGACCTGTCGATTAAGGCTGGATCAGTTGATGACCCAAGCTTAAAAATGGCCAAAGCTATTCTTGAGTTTATGCCGGTAGTGATTAAGTTAGAATCTCAAAGACCAGGCTTAGTCAAGTACTTCGCGGACAATTTTGGCCTAGTATGTTTTGGTCGCACAGTGACTGATAGTCGCTACTTTACTGAGTGGTATGACGCCCTCAGCCGAACTGACGCTCAACAAGGAGAAAGTGAACGGCAAAAATGGGTACGCTTGGTAAGTGAATCATTATCTGCGGTTGGACTTTCGAACCAGATAATTGAGCAACTATTTACTACCTGGAAACATTGTAGTCGGGACTCAAACCCTTTCACTTCCGTGTCAAAAAACACGGCAGCATTACTTAAGCTTTACTCCATAGCCCAATATAAAACTACCGTACCAACTTTAGTTGAAGAGTTTGGTATCCACAATTTTTGCCGATACGATCCTCAAGTCTTGATAAATCAGTTCGAGCATAAAAATGCTCCGGGCGATTTTGGTTTGCTAGTTTTTCCAAAAACTGACTGGAACGAAGCCTTTGATCAAAACTCGGGAGTCATCTCGCAACTCGCAACAAAATCGACGCAACTCGGGATTAACCTGAGGATAGTTGAGGCCGGCAGGGTGAATGAGCTACTGGCTCGAACCGGGAAAATGGTCAGGAAATCCGGAGGCAAGATAATGTACTTGGTTTTAGGCGGGCACGGTTCTCTAGACGATATTCGTTTGGGTGGAGATCCCCACTTTGGGGAAACCGATGGGAGGAGGAGAGTAGTTACAACTCAAGATGTTCTAAGACCGGAAACCAGGTTGTTTAGACGCTGGTTCGCAGATAACCCTCAGATTGTGCTGGTATCTTGTTCGACAGGTGGAGATGGGGGGATTGCTGAAAAAATATCGGCCCAACTAAACGCCAGGGTAACCGCACCAGTGAAACCCAGCAACGTAAATACGATTCAGTTGTTTAGAACTGGGGGCGATAGAGGGGACGGGGGAAACGATCTCGATCTATGGGTGGTTTACACAAGAAGCCAATCGGCTAAGTTCAACGCCGGAGCCAGAATTCGAGATGATGGCTGGTTTGAAATTAGGTTAGTCTAGATAATGAAAACTACCTATATCGTTGGCCCGATCACTTCGGTAAGACCTCTCCTTAAATCTCGCGCAAGCTGAACGTAAGCTTGGTGGGCTAAAGTCAGCACAGCGTGTCCGTTTTGCCGTCGCCCGTCGCCCGCCCGCCATCTTCGTCGGTGTTGCCTTCACCGCTTTCATTACCGCCGCCGCCTTCACTGCCACCGCCTGACTGTCGAGCTTGGGTGGCCTGGTGGTCGGTGCCGGGGATTGGTTGGCGAAGCTTTGCCGGTCTGCTGGCGTACGCCCGCCGTCACCGCACCTCACTGCGGCGGTTGTGGTCACGGCCCGGCCGCTGGGAAGCAGCCGGCCTGACTGCCAGTCAACAAGCCGCGGTCAAGACTTGGCAGTCCAGCCAGAGCATAGACGACTATTGGCAGCAACTGGAGGCGGCCGACATCACCGTAACTTGTTTGGGCAGTTCGGACTACCCGCCGCTGCTGGCTGAGATCGACGACCCGCCGTGGGTGCTGTTCATCAAAGGTGAGTGGCCGATCAAGCTGTCACTGCCAATCGCGGTAGTCGGAACCAGGCGGCCCACTCTGTACGGCCGTCAGGCGGCCGTCCGACTGGTCACCGAGCTGGTCGCCGCCGGGGCCGGCATCGTTTCCGGGTTTATGTTCGGGATAGATGTGCTGGCCCACCAGACAGCGCTCCGCCAGCGGGGGAGGACGGTGGGCGTGCTGGGCTACGGGTTTGATCGCGTCTACCCACCCTCGTTTAGCCGGGTGTTGGCCGAGTACGCTGATCAGCGTCCGAACATGACTTTTATCAGCGAGTACGCGCCGTTTGTGCCGGCCCGCCGCTACACTTTTCGGCAGCGCAACCGGATTATCGCCGGTCTCAGCCTGGCTACTTTGGTTGTCGAGGCCGGGGTGAGGAGCGGCACCCAGATCACTGCCCGTTTAGCCGGTCAATACGGTCGGGAAGTGGCCGCCGTTCCCAGCCCGATTACCAGTCCGTACTGCGCCGGCACTGCCAACCTGATCAATCAGGGGGCGCTGCTGACTGAGGACGCCGGCCGTCTCTTGACGGAGCTGGGGGTGGGTAGCGGACGGCGGTTGACCGGTAGTTTGGTGTTTGGCGAGAGGGCGGAAGCTGACGAGCAGTCGGCTGGTCCTGAAGAAGTCTCGCTGGACCTAATCCGCCTGTTTCAGGACGGCCCGCTGACCAGTGAGTATCTCTCGGCTATCACCAACCTTTCGATCACCCAAGTCAACGTCGAGCTCACCAGACTGGAACTGCTAGGCGTCGTCACCAGACAGGGAAGTTGCTGGTCGTTGTCGACTCGCTCCTAGAGCTTAAGAAAACGGTTCTATCAACTATAGTGTAAGATAAGACGCTATGCGCCTCGTTATCGTCGAGTCACCTACCAAAGCCCGCAAACTTGGTCAGTACTTGGGCGGCGACTACACCGTCAAAGCTTCGGTGGGCCACGTTCGCGACCTGCCCAAAAGCAAGCTGGGTGTAGATGTTGACAACGGCTTCCAGCCGACCTATGTTCTCAGTCCCGACAAAAAGGAGGTGATGGCCCAGTTGAGCAAACTGGCCAAAAAAGCCAGCGCCATTTACCTGGCTACCGACCCCGACCGCGAGGGCGAAGCGATCGCCTGGCACGTCCTTGAAGTCCTCCATGAACACGACTCACTGGACCGGCGCAAGTTTAAGCGGTCAGTGTTTCACGAGATCACTAAGCCGGCGGTGCTCAAGGCGATCAACCATCCTCAGCGGCTCAACATGGACCTGGTCGATGCTCAGCAAGCACGGCGAGTGCTCGACCGGTTGGTCGGGTACCAAGTCTCGCCGGTGTTGTGGAAGAAAGTCAGGCGGGGACTGTCGGCCGGCCGTGTCCAGTCGGTAGCTCTGCGACTGATCGTTGAACGGGAACGCCAGATCGAGGCTTTCCAGCCCCAGGAGTATTGGGAGCTGGACGTACTGCTGGGGGTTAACAATGACGCCGATTCCCACCCGCCCAAACTGCTCAAGGACGACACCGCTGCCGACAAGCCTAGTTGGCTGGACCAGCCGCCGGCCGCGGCCCTGATAGGGCGAGTCACCCATCTCAACGATCGGCTTTACGAGCCTAAAGATGAACGCAGTGTCAAGCCGGTGATCGAGTGTTTGGCTGATGCCGAGTACCGCGTCGAGCAGGTGGAGCGCAAGGAGCGACGTCGTTCCAGCTTACCGCCGTTCATAACTTCCACTCTTCAGCAAAGTGCCGCCAGCCGCTTGCACATGACTAGCCGACAAACCATGCGCCTGGCCCAACAGCTTTACGAAGAAGGTTTAATCACCTATCACCGGACCGACTCGGTCAGCTTGGCCAAGCAAGCCATCGCCATGGCCCGTGACTTCATTGGCCAGGAGTACGGCCGGCAGTTCTTGCCCAATCAGCCGCGCCGCTTCAAGAGCAGCAGCAAAAATGCTCAGGAGGCGCACGAGGCTATTCGCGTCACCAACGTTAAACTGCGCGGCGACGCCATCAAACAGCACGGTCCCAAACTGACCGGCCGCCACGTCCAGCTCTACGACCTGATCTGGCGCCGCTTCGTGGCCAGTCAGATGGCGACTGCTGTGTATGACCAGACGGCGGTGACGATCAAGGCTGAGATCAGCGGTGGGACCGGAACCCAAGCCGCCGGGGCCAAAACCCAAGCCGACAAAAACGCTCCGGCACCGCCGCGCTCCGCTACCCTCAAGGCCACTGGCTCGGTCCTTAAGTTTGCCGGCTGGATGAAGCTGTTTACCGGCAGCGGTGATCGTGTCCTGCCCGAGGTGGTTGCCGACCAGCCGCTGTTCTATCGGCAACTGCTGGCCGCCCAGAAATTTACCCAGCCGCCGCCTCGCTACAACGACGCCTCGCTCGTCAAAGAGCTTGAGAAACGCGGTATCGGCCGGCCCAGTACCTACGCTTCGATCATCTCGGTGATCGAGGACCGCGGCTACGTTAGCCGTGAACAGCGCCGTTTCACCGCTACTCCGGTGGGTATGACTGTCAGCGACTTTTTACTCAAACACTTTTCGGACATCATGGACTACGACTTCACTGCCGAGATGGAAGAGGACCTGGATCGGATTGCCCGCGGCGAGAAGGAGTGGCAAAGCATCATCAAAGCTTTCTACCGGCCGCTCCACCGGCAGATCGAGCACGTTGAGGAAACTGCCGAGCGGGCCAAGATCCCGGTCGAGAAGACGGGGGAGCAGTGTCCGGTGTGCGGCCCCAGCGAGCACGGCGAAGTGGTTATCAGGAGCGGCAAGTACGGCAAGTTTCGCAGTTGTAGCCGATTTCCCGACTGTGACTACACCGAGACGATTGTCGACAAACTTGAGGGAGTGAACTGTCCGCTTTGCCGGCAGGGGGACGTCATCATCAAGCCGTCGCGGTGGGGAAAGTCGTTTTACGGTTGTAGCCGCTACCCCGACTGTGACTGGGCCAGCTGGAAACAGCCCCGGCCTGGTGAGATAATTACCCAGGCCGCCTGGAAAAAGCAACAGGCCGAGCGGGCCGAGCGCCAGAAACAGCGCCAGCAGCGCCGCAAAAAAACCGGAAAGAAAACGGCTAGGGGAACCGGCAGAAAATCCGGCGGAAAATCGCCAAAGTAACGTTAAACACCAAGTCTCTTCAGTACTTCCATGGCGCATATTGCTCTTTTTGGCGGGGCCTTTGACCCGCCGCACCTCGGCCACCAGCAGATCGTGGCGTACCTGCTCGAGCAGCTGATAGCCGACCAAGTGTGGCTGGTGCCGGTAGGCCGGCACAGTTTTGACAAGCAGTTGTCGCCGGCCGAGCACCGGTTGGCGATGGTTGAGCTGGCCATGTCGAGGCTTGAACAACAGTACCCTGAGCGGGCAGATCAGTTCCGCGTCGAGCACTACGAACTGGACAGCGGCCAAGTAGCCCGAACGTACCAGACTATCAAGGCCCTGGCGCGACAGTACCCAGAGCACCAGCTGTCCTGGGTGATCGGTTCGGACAACTTAGCCGGGTTTGAGCGCTGGGACAACTATCGTCAACTGCTGACCGAGCACCCCGTCTACGTCTATCCCCGCCAGGGGTATCCGCTCCACCACCTCTTGCTCGGCATGGAGGCGCTGGACGAGGCGCCGACCGTCCGGGCCTCTTCTCAACACTTGAGACAGATGGCCGCCGCCGGCCGCGACATTACCGACTGGGTGCCGCCGCTGGTGGCCGAGTACATTGACCATCACGGGTTGTATCGTCACCATTCGCCCGAGTTAGGGCGTCGGGATTTGGCTACCGCTCACCAGCGGTGAGTGCGAAGCTGTCAACAGGAAAAATGTTAGTATAAAGCTCTAGTTATGACTGAGTATTCTTACAAAAGTGCCGCCGAGCTAGCACGTAAAACCGGGCTGACTTTGGAAGAAGCAGGATCTGCCTGGAAAAGCTGGAACTATCAACCACCCACTGATCCGGAGGAGCTGCGCAGATTCACTAATAAGTCCAGTAGGTTCGAGCATGGAGTGAGAGGACTTAACCAGGATCTCAGCACAGGCCGAATTACAGAAGATGAGTATTTCCAGAAAATAGCGGAGCTTAAAAAAGAGATTTACGGCCAGAGCTAGGCAACCAGCTTATACTAATAGTAATGACAACAGTTGGCCCTAGTGACGATCTTAGCTTGCCTGACCCCACTCGGGCCGCCGACCAGATCGTCGCTTTCATCAAGCGCACCTTCACCGAGCAGGACAAACACACCGCCGTGATCGGTGTGTCCGGCGGGATCGACTCGGCGACCTCGTTGACGCTAGCTTGCCGCGCCCTCGGCCCGGCACAGGTGGTGGCGGTAACGATGCCTGACGGCGATCAGCCCACCGCCGACGCCCAATCAGTCCTCGAGTTCAATGCCGTCTCGGCCGCTCACCGGTTGACAATCAACATCAAGCCGATGGTCGACAGTACTGTCCGGCAGCTGCCCGACCCTCCCGACCGGTACCGTCGCGGCAACATTGCCGCTCGCTGTCGGATGATGGTGCTGTACGACACGGCGCTGGCCCGCCGCGCCCTGGTCTGCGGCACCGAGAACAAGTCCGAGTACTACCTGGGGTACTTCACTCGCTACGGCGACGAGGCCTCAGACCTGGAGCCGATTGTCCATCTTTGGAAAACGCAGGTCAGCTTGCTGGCCGAGCACTTAGGTCTGCCCGAGCGCATCCGTGCTAAGCCGCCGTCGGCCGATCTGTGGACCAATCAGACCGACCAGCAGGAGCTCGGCTTTAGTTACCGGCAGGCCGATCCGATCTTGGCGGCGCTGGAGCGCTACCTGAACGACAACCAGCTGGACACGCGACAACTGGCAGAAGGTCCGGCAGTCCGCCAAGCTTTTATTGACCATTGGCAGGGTAAGTCAAGACAACAAGGGCAGCCCGAAAGAAAGCAGCCAGGCCCAGACCGGCCGTCTACCGCCCTGGTCAGCAGTGTTGTTGCCCGAATAGCTGCTCAGGACTTCAAGCACCGGGTCCCGTACCGGCTGACGGCGGCTGACGACGATTAACCGCCGCTAAGTCCAGCGTCTTGACCAGGCTTGGTATACTCGAGGCATGTCGGTCAGCCGGCCAGAAAACCATCGATATCTTGGGGGCCAAGAATGGCAGAAGTTGCTGAGGCGCGATCAAGATGTTCGCCAAGGTCTTCACCTGCCGTTCCAGACCAGGTTAGCGCTAGCCTCCCAGACTAGAGGACTGCCGGCAGAACTGCGCCAAAATGTGAGCAGACTGATCAAGGCAGCCGAGAACAACTTCTTGTCGGCAGTCAGCTCAGAGTACGAGGAGCTGCTGAATATTCTTGAACTCGGCGATCACCAATTAAGCCCAGCCAGCAAAACCGCTCTCCGCCAAGCTGTTCAGGATTACTTGGCTGACGAACTGCGGCGGACCCCTCGCTGTCCCCATATTGACTACTTGGCGACAGAGGGGGAGATTAAGCGCCAGTCGCAAGACTACCGGATTTCTAGCTCACTTCAAACTAAGCTGCAAGGGTTGGTGGAACTGCTTAACCAAGAACGTTTTGACGACGCCAGCCGCGTCTATGAGGGGCTGGTCTACTGGCCGGAAGCCAGAAACTTGAGGCCGGTTTGGCAGCTGTACATGGTTTACTGCCGCTACTTGGCAGGTTGGCAGACGCGCTACCTCGGCTCCAACCCGACCGAAGATAGTCAGGACGCGACACTTTTGCGCCAGAGGTTCGGAGCAGAAGGACCATGGTACGCCACCTGGTGGATTGAGTACCTCAACAGCTGGAGAAAAGCCATCGACTACAGCTTCAACTCAGACTTGGAACGGTTAGACCTTGAGTACCGGGTTCTCAGAGACGCGCTGAGCAGAGACGCGAGCGCGGACAGGGGCGAAAAACAGCGCTCGGCACTGATGAACCGGAAAATCGACAAAAACTCGTCTTTACTTGCCGAAAGGCTCCCCGAGCCGTTGCTCTCACCGTCGGTGTTGAGAGTTTTTACCGAGGTGGCCCTGCCTTCTATGGTCGAGTACCTGCGGTTGTTTGACAGGCTGCCTGACCTAGCAGAAGATAGCAGCCATCTTAAAGAAACTTACCTTGGTTTTCTGGTTGACCTGGTTGAGTGGTGCATTAAGCTGGTCGAAGATTCGGGTGTCCAGCTCGACGAAAAACATCGCCAGCTCGAGAGGATGATTGACGGGTCGCGAATACGCCGACCTTTGCCGGAGGCTTGGTGGGCGACTCTCAAAAAAGTTAAGTTAGGGAGAATAGCGGCCAGTATTTCTGACCAAGCTGCTGTTCGGCAACAACTAATCAGCCACCGCAATCAGCTTCTCAAGAATGAAGGGGCCGTAGTTTAACTTGCATAGTAGTAATATCGAACTACTCCAGTCCCTTTGGCTGCTCGGCGTGTATACTGCTAGAGTGCATTTTCAAGACCGGACCTTGACCAAGCCGGACCAAGTTAACCGGCTCATCAAGCAGCTGCGCCGGCAGGGCCGACAGATCGTGCTCACCCAGGGCACCTTTGATATGGTTCACATTGGCCACGCCCGCTACTGCCAGGAGGCTAAGCGTCACGGCGATGTCTTGATCGTTGGCGTGGACAGTGATGACAAGGTTCGCCGCCGAAAAGGGCCCGATCGGCCGGTGGTGCCGCAGGCGGAACGGCTGGAAATGTTAGCCTACCTAAAACCCGTAGACTACGTGGTGTTAAAAGAGCAGGGCGCGCCCAAGCATTCGCTGATCAAGCTGATCAGACCCGACGTTTTAGTTGCAACTAAAGAGACCTATACATCAGATAAAATTAAGTATTTAGAACAATTTTGCATCAAAGTAGTAGTCCTGGATCCGATGGCTACCACCAGCACCAGCGCCAAGCTGCGGATGATGCAGATCGGCATGGCCCAAAAGATCAGCGACACGCTCAGCAATAGATTGACGCGCAGTATTGAAGAGGCGTTAGCGGAACTGCGCGGCGAAAGGGGAGAGCACCATGGCAAAGCCGGCAAAGCAAGGTGAGGTTGGTGCCGAAACCGGAGTGACGGTCGGGACTGATCCGACCAGCGAAACCGAACCGGTCGACGGATCCGTCACTACCGGTAGTCAAGCCATTTTGGCGTACGTGCCGGTTCTTCATCAGGGTTACGTCCAGTTGTTTGAGCAGTACCCGCGGGCCGAGATTTGGCTGTTGGGGCGGGGATTTACACAACGGTGGCGGCCGCTGCAAAAAGACATCCGGGCGGTGGCACCCGAAAAGGTTCAGGCTGCCCTCGAGGGGATCTGGCCGCGGCGGCCGGTCCGGCTGGTCGAGGACGAAACAGCTTTGGGCGAGCTGATGGCTGAGGCGGCGGCCGCGGGCTGGGAGCGGCTGATCATGCCCAACGAAGAGATCATGACTGAGCTGGCGGCACAGCTGAAGATGCAGTTAAAGGAGCGGCTTAGTACCGCCCACCTTGACTTGCCCAAAATTGAACTCAAGTCAATATTTTTGCGCTGGGACCGGGCCCGCTCATCGGCCGAGCAGCAGTTGGAGGACGATCTGGCTGTCAGCACTGCTCCCATTGATCGCAAGTTTATGCGTTCAGCTCGTCGTCAAGCCGAGCTCAGCAGTGACTGGTGGCGTCAAGTTGGGGCGGTGCTGGTCAAAGACGGCCAAATTATTGCCCAGGACCACAATCACCACCTCCCCAGCGAGCACCAGCCGTACATCGAGGGCGACCCTCGGGCGGACTTCAGCCGCGGCCAAGAGATCGACAAAACAACAGCCCAACACGCCGAGGCAGGAGTGATCTCCCAGGCGGCCCGCGCCGGTGAGAGTACCGCCGGCACCGATCTGTACGTCACCACTTTTCCGTGTCCGGTCTGCGCTAAACTGGTGGCCGAGAGTGGCATCAAGCGATTGTTTTTCGCGGAAGGCTACACCCTGTTGGACGGCCGCCGGGTGCTGGAAAGCCAGGGGGTGGAGTTGGTTCGGGTGGAAGTTTTGGGATCCTAGGTAGGGCCACCGGCTGCGAGTTAAAGATGGCAGAGGTTGCGTCTCAACGATCAATCAGATTACCTGCTGGCCCGGAGTTGAGCGCCGGATTGAGATTGAGGGGCGAGGAAAGTTAGGAGTGTTTTTTAAGCAAGCCCCTAGGGAATAATTTCTTTGGGGTGTTTTTTTGGCGCGCATTTTCCGTGGGCCATTAGTGGGCCATTAGTGGGCCATTAGTGGGCCGAAAGTGGGCCGAAAGTGGGCCGTTTTGGCCCACGCGCTTTAAGTGAGTTTTTTTTAGATATGCCAAGAAAAAATGCCAACTGGAAAGAAACGTAAAAAATCAAAAAAACGCGAAAGTATGGATGTGCTCACTCGACTGATCTTACCTCTAGCTCCCGACACTGTCGTAGCCGACGGTCACCGGTAACGAACTGGTCGGCTTTTACTTCGAGAGCAGAAGCAAGTTGCAGGCTATCCGGCACCCGAAAGCCGTACCGTCTCCGCAGCCGGGCGGCAGTGACGGCAATGGCCATGTCCATCCCAATAATTTTCAGGTTAGGGGTTTCAAGCAAGCGCCGGTACAGAGTGTCCACTTCCTCCTCTGTCATCTTGATCGACAGCAACTCGGTAACGGTCAGGGTGCTGGTGACTGCGGTAACTTGGGTTGTCGTCAGCCGAGCAAAGATGTCCTGAGCAGTTTGGCCAAAGTCAGGGTGGTCTTGAAAAAAATAAATAAAGATGTTGGTGTCCAGGAAAAGCAAAGGCTTAGATTTCACGCCATTCGCTCCTGAGTTTGTCAAACTGATGGGCGGCGTCCGCTGGCCAGCTGTTTTTCATCAGGCCATAGCTGGAATCGAGCCAACTTTTTGGGGGAACTGTTAAGGCTATGGTTTTATCATCCAGCGCGTACACGCAGACTTGTCTGCCAGGTTTAAGTTCGGGGATTTTTTTCCGTACTTCCAAGGGAATGACAACTTGGTTTTTTGAACCAATAGTAACTTGTTTCATAGTATGTCAAATATACCATAAAATGACATACCGATCAATCCGCTCAACTGGACTTCTTTTGGACTGCTTTTAGTAGATGTGTTGCCAAGTAAGAAAGGGCTTAACCCTTGCCGATCTTGAAGCGGGTGGGCTGGAAGTCGTCGGCCTCGATGTCAGGGATGATGACTTGGGCGTGGAGGTGTTTGACGGTGCCTGCTGAGTAGTCGGTGTCGCCGAACCGGATGGCCACCCCGCCGCCGGGCAGGTTGTGCTGGCGTTCCAGCCAAGCCACCAGTTCGAACAGCTCGGCGCCGGCCGCGGCCGGCGCCTCAGCAAAGCTCTCCCAGTGTTCCAGGCCAATCAACAGCCAGTGGTGACGAGTGTGCCGGTACGGCCACTTATTGGTAGTGATCAGCCAGTACTTGCCCTCCTTGATGATGGGCGGGGTGTGGTAGCGCTCCAAGTTCTGTCGGCAGAACGGGCAGTGACCGGCCGCGATGATCCGGCGCATGACGTCACGCTGGTCGTCATGGCGGGCATTGCTGATGTCCACGAAGCGGCGGACTGGGTCGCTGACTTGGACTTTGGTCTGATTATCGGTTGTCTGGTGGTCGGTCGAGTGGCCGGCATTTTTTTTTGACATAGCCGGGCCCTAAATCGCCACCGGCACGCCTTTGATGCCGGGATGTGGATCGTAACCAACCAGCTCAAAGTCACTGTAGCGGTAGGCAAAAAAGTCATCGCGCCGTTTCATCTTGATTTGGGGCAGCGGCCGCAGTTGACGCTCCAGCATGGTCTCGACAGCCGGCAGCTGGTCAACGTAGATATGGGCGTCGGAGATAGTGTGGACGTACTCAACAGCCTTGGTACCGGTTGCCGCGGCGATCATCAGGGCCAAAGCCGCGTACTGGACCATGTTGGCCGGCACGCCGATCGGGGCGTCACCGGAGCGCTGGAACATGTGCAGCGTCAACTTACCATCGATCACTCGCAAGTGGACCCAGCCATGACAGGGACAGACCACTACTTTTTGGGTTTTGCCCCGGCCGCGGACGATGTACTGAGGGATCCAAGGCGTGATGAAGTGAGTTCTTAAGTGAGGCAGTTCGCGGATTTGTTCTATGATTTGCTGGAACTGGTTGTAGGTAGGTCCCTCGCTGGTGGGGAAGTCGTGAAAAGCTGCGCCGTACGAGCCGGGGCCGAGGTCACCGGTCTCCAGGCCGCGCTTGCTGCACTTGCGCTCGATTACCCACGGCGCCCACCAGCTGCAGCCAAACTCCTCGAGCTCCCGCTGAGTGCGGGCGCCGTTAACGAAGGCGGTCATCTCGGCAATGGCCTGCTGCCAGATAGTTACCGGCAAGCGCTGAGACACTTTGGGCGCCATATTGCGCTCGGTGATGACTGGAAACTCTTTGGTGAGATCGAAGCGCATCGGGCAGGTGCCGATCACGGTCAGGGCGTCGGTGCCCGACTGGCTCTTGGCGCGCACCCCGTTGTCGAGGATGTGCTGGAGAAGTTGCTGGTACTGGCTGCGAGCAGAACCACTCTGAACAGCACCACTTTGAGAGGGGTCACCCTGAGAGGTACCACTTTGAGAGGAGACGCGACCAGAGTTGGTCTCACTCTGAGATGAAGCGCGCCTCACAGCCATACAGCTTCTTGTACAATGTAGCCATGGCACTGTCAATTCGAATTAAACTATTCGATGTTGATCTGCCCCTGCCCGCCTATCAGACTGCCGGCGCCGCCGGCTTTGATCTGTACGCTCGCCGGCGGGTAACGATCGGACCGGGCCGGACCGCCAAAGTGCCGCTCAACGTAGCGCTAGAACTGCCACCTGGGTACTGGCTGCTGCTGGCGGCCCGCAGCTCGCTCCATACTAAGGGCCTGATGTTGGCCAACGGGGTAGGCGTGGGTGACGAGGACTTTCGCGGCGACAACGACGAGTACTTGGCAGTGCTGACCAATCTGTTCGACCGGCCGGCCACTGTTGGGCGAGGCGAGCGGATCGTCCAGGGAATTATCCTGCCGCGCCAGCGTGCTAAACTGGAGCGCGTTGAGCAGTTAGGCTTGACCGACCGCGGCGGGCTAGGCAGTACTGGCCGACGGGCCTAGTACCCCCAAAAAAACCGACACCATGACCACTTTTATCATCGCCGCCCTGACTGCCGACGGCTCCATTGCTAAAGACAGTCACCAGCCGTCCACCCGCTGGACCAGCGCCGAGGATGGTCAGTTCTTCGCCCGCCAGACAAAACAGAGCGGGGTGATGGTGATGGGCCGGACCACTTTTACCACTATCGGCCGGACCTTGCCTGGCCGGACAACTATTGTTTACACTTCGCGGCCTGCGCAGTTCAGCCACCGGTTCAGCCAAGCCCAAGCATTTGGACCGGCCCAGCCAAACTTGGTGCCGGGCGGACTGCTGACCACCAAGCTGGGGCCGCGGCGACTGATCACGGCGCTGGCGGCCAAGGGCCTAGACAGCCTGGCGATCTGCGGCGGCACCAGTATCTACACTCAGTTTCTAGAGGCGGGGGTGGTTGACAAACTGTACCTGACCATCGAGCCGGTAGTGTTTGGCGATGGCTTGCGTTTGTTTGGCCAGTTGGGCCGTCAGTACAGCTTGCGCCTCGACGAACTGCGCCGCTTGTCAGCCCAGACGGTAGTGCTGGAGTACTCGGTGGAGAAGTGACTGCTCTACCCACCAGCCGTTGTTTTAGTAACCACTTAGTTTGCTGACTAGCCCCAGCGAATAATTTCTTTAAGTGAGTTTTTTTAATATGCCAAGAAAATATTGCCAATGCCCCAATGCCAACTGAAAAAAACATCTTTAGTGACCACACTAAGTTATTTATATTTTGACTTGTAGTATGTTGTGTATTAATATTAAAGCATATGATTAGAACGTCTCTGTTTCTACCAGAGACTCTACACCAGCGGCTTATTTTACTAGCAAGGCGAGAAGGTATGAACGTCTCTGAGCTTGCCCGCGATCTTCTAGATCGGGCTTTAGCCAAGCGGGAAAGGGCCAAAATCAAACACACTTATCAGGTTCTCAAAGAGCTTGATGGTATCGGCGGTGAGGATGTGACTGACGCTTCCACCACCATTGACGAGGTACTCTACGGCGAAGAAGGAGAGTGGAAAGTGAGCAATGCAGACGATACAGGTGCTAATCGATAGTGACGCCCTGGTGGCTCGCTTCTACCCCAAAGACCCGCACCACCAGCGGGTGCTGGAGTTATTCTCTCAACTGGAAGAAGAGGAGCAAACCCTAGTCACCACCAGCCTAGTGGTGGTTGAGGTCGCCACTGTGTTGAGCCACCGCAGTGGCCAAGATATAGTGCGAGCCTTTCTTGACAGAATCGACGAAGCTGAACTGTCCATTATTCACATCGATGTGGCTTTCCAGCAGCAAGCGCTTCAGATATTCCGCGAGCAAGCCGCCCGAGGCACCAGTGTCACCGACTGCGCCAATGTGGCGATGATGCGCCGCTTTGCTATCCCTCAAATCTTCAGCTTTGACAAGGTCTATCCAAAGCACTTTGAGTTACAGGCGATCACCTAGAACCCTTGGCGGTTGACGTTGGCATAATCAATATAAACTTTTGTTTACCCTGAAAGAAAGTTTCTAATTCTTGTGACCGATGCCACTAATAGCACAGCTTTTCTATCTTTTTCTGCCCGCTTACGCCGCCAACAGCGCGCCGGTGATCGGCAAGTGCTTAGGGTGGCTGACCGGCTTGAACGCGCCGCTCGATCAGGGTAAAACTTGGCATGGCCGAGAAGTGCTGGGGAAACACAAAACTGTCCGCGGGCTGGTGCTGGCCATCGCGGCGGCCAGTATTGTGGCTTGCGCCCAAGTCGTGCTGTCCTCCAGCATTCCCCAGTGGCTGCCGTTGGTCCGCTACGACGTCTTTTTTTGGCCGACGGGCGTGCTGATGGGATTGGGAGCAATACTAGGCGACGCGGCCGAGAGCGGCATCAAGCGATTACTGGGCATTCCGGCTGGTCAGCTATGGTGGCCGTTTGATTACTTTGACTACACCTTGGGGGCTTTACTATTGTCGGGACTGGCCTGGCGACTGCCAGTCACCTTGATGGCGATGGCAATCGTCCTGAACGTTGTCTTGACTACTGCCACCAACGCGGCCGCCAAACGGCTCGATCTCAAAGACCAGCTGTAGTGGGGCTGTAGTCAGGTTGCGACCATCATGGCGGACACCGTGGTGGTCAGGAGCGCTATCAGTTAGTCGCCGAGCTTGGCGTCTGGAAACCGGTCCACAAAAATCTGCCACACCTGTTTTTCTACCACCTCGATCGGTTGGGTGCCGTCAATGAGGTGCCAGCGACCAGTGCTGTCTCGGTCGGCCATCTCCAAGTAACCCTGGCGCACCTGGCGCTGAACCCCGATACCTTCCTGCTCAATACGGTCCAGATCACCCTGCCGTTGTAGTCGCTCCGCGCCCACCTCGGCCGGAACATCAAGCAGGAGCGTCAAGCTGGGCAAAGTCTGCCGAGTAGAAAAATCGTTGAGCTGTTCAATCCGATCCACCCCTACTTGCCGCATCACGCCTTGATAAACGGTGCTGCTGTCGCGGGTTCGGTCCATGATCACCCAGTGGCCACCTTCCAGGCTGGGTAGTACCAGTTCGGCGTACAGCTGAGCCCGGGCCGCCTGGAATAACAGCACTTCGGTCCGAATGTCCATGCGCGCGTTGTCAGGTGTCAGCACTACTTGGCGAACCTGCTCGGAGATGGGCACGCCGCCCGGCTCGCGAACGTAAGTGACTTGGTGGCCCTGGTCGCGAAGTTTATCGGTCAAGAGCTGGCACTGGGTAGTTTTGCCCACCCCTTCCATCCCCTCGAAGCTGATCAGCCGAGGGTGGATGGTGGCGGCAGAGGTAAATGTTGAAGTTGGGGTGGTGAAAGCGGTGGGGGCAGTTACAGTCACAACGGTTATAGTAGCACGATCCCGAACCGACAGACGACGTTAATTAGCTGTCGATCCCGACTTTCGCGCTTTTTGATTTTTTACGTTTCTTTCCAGTTGGCAATATTTTCTTGGCATATCTAAAAAACTCACTTTAAGCGAGTGGGCCAAAACGGCCCACTAATGGCCCACTAAAGGCACACTAATGGCCCACTAATGACACACTGAAAATGCGCGCCAAAAAAACACCCCCAAAGAAATTATTCCCTAGGGGACAGTCGGCAAATTAAGTGTTTACTAATTGGCGAAAGTCGGGAGGCGAGCTGAGATGGTCGGCCCGCTGCCGCTAGCTGGCTGACACCTCTGGACGCCAAACTTGTTACAATGGAGCTCTGGCGCTTTCCCTAACTAACCCTAACTAAGTCGCCGAGAAACTTCCCATGTTGGACACCTCACTGCGCTCCGCCAAAGACTCCGCTTTACAGTCGGTGGCGGCCCGAATGGAGAGCGTGTCGCCTGGCGCGGTCAGCTGGGCCGGGTTGACGGCCGGGCTGGCGACGGCCGGTTTGGTAGTGGCGCAGCTGTATTGGTGGGGCTTGTTGGCTTGGTGGCTTAATCGCGTACTGGACGGCCTGGACGGCACACTGGCCCGGGTCCATGGCCGCCAGTCGGACTGGGGTGGCTACCTGGACATGGTGCTGGACCTGTCCGTTTACGCGGTAGTGTTGGTCAGCTTCTTGTGGGGAGGGTCAAAGCTGGTGTTGGGTTTGGGCGCGATAGTGCTAGCCTTGTTCTACGTCAACATTGGCCAGCTGTTTTTGAGCAGTGCCATCTTGGAAAAAATAAAGCACCAGCCAGGCGCCGCAGCGCGCCGCCGCCAAGTCGGTACCAACGGCCGTTTGACCACTCTGGAACTGCCCACCACCCTAGTTGAAGGAGCAGAGACAGTGGTGCTGTACAGCTTGCTGTTTGTGTTTGTGGGACAACTGCCGGTGGTGCTGGGCTTGATGATACTGGCGATGGCTATCACCATCGGCCAGCGGTTTAGCTGGGCCTGGCGGACGTTGGCGGGCGGCACTGATCGAACAGGCACCGATGTCAGTGGTTCTGCCAGCACCGCTACTGGAAAGACTGGCCCCACCAGGACACTTTAATGAAAAAACCACAGTACCACACCGCGATCATTGGCGGCGGCGCGGCCGGCCTGACGGTGGCGGTCGGGCTGGCCCGGCTGGGCAAAAAGGTGGCGCTGATCGAGCAAGACAAGCTAGGCGGGGAGTGCACTCACTCCGGTTGTGTGCCTAGCAAGGCGCTGCTCCACGCGGTCAGGACACTGCCCGACAAGCATGTTTGGCCTCACGTTCGCCGAGTAGTCGCCGAAATCTGGCACGAAGAACAGGAAATGATCGCTGGGCTGGAGACAGTTGATGTCATCAAGGCCCGGGCCAGCTTCGTCGACGAGTACACCCTGAAACTTGAGCGAGGCACCGGTCGAACCAGCCGCACCGGTCGGGACGGCCGGACTGCTGACAAGATCACCGCTGACAACATCACTGCTGGCCGGATCGTCATCGCCGCCGGATCGTCGCCGCGAACCATCGGCATCCCCGGCTTGCCGCCGGCCAAGGACTTCACCAACCAGAACATTTTCTCGCTGCGCAAACATCCCCGGCGTTTGGCCATACTAGGGGTAGGACCGATCTCCATCGAGTTAGCCATGGCGTTCGCGGCCATGGGCACCCGGGTGGAAGTGCTGTATCGCGGCGAGGGTATTCTAAGCAAAGAGGACCCCGAAATATCGCAAGCACTGCAGCGGCGGCTGGAACAGCTGGGCGTTGTTTTTCACTGGCACACTGCTGACCTGCGCTACAGTCGCGGCCAGCTCCAGTTTACCGCCGACGGCCAACAGCGGCAGCTGACTGGGCTAACGGGAGTGCTGCAAGCCATCGGCCGCCAACCTAACGTAACCGGCTTGGGCCTCGATGAGGCGTGCGTGGAGTACTCTGGGCGCGGCTTGGTGGTCAACAGCGCTTTTCGGACTAACGTTGGCCACATCTTCGCCATTGGCGACATCCTCGACGATGATAAGTTTACCCACCTGGCCAATGCCCAGGGCCGAGTGGTGGTCAAGTCGATCGCTTTTCCCTGGCTGCCGGCCGGACGCCTGCCGCAGGTGCCGCGGGTAACTTACACCTCTCCTGAGGTAGCCGGCATTGGCCTGACCATGGACGAGCTGGACAAGCTTGGTCCCAATGTGGTTATAAAGCTGACGGTGCCGTTTGCCGGACTGGACCGCGGCAAGACCGACCAGACGCCGGCCGATCAGCGCGTCACTGTCTACGCCCAGCGCCTGACGGGCCGGATCCTACGGGCCAGTGTTTACGCCGACCACGCCGGCGAGATGCTGCCCTACTTTATCGTGGCTGTTAACCGCCGGTTGTCGCTGTGGAAGCTCTACCCGCTGATCTTTCCGTACCCCACGCTGGCCCAGGCTTTTGCCAAGATCGCCGACCAGTTTGTTGTCGAGACGCTAACTAATCTCCGAGCCGAGGTGGCGGCGTTTTTCGGTCACACGGCCGGCCGGCTGTGGCGCCGCTTCGGTTTCAGGTTGCTGGGGGTGGCGCTGTGGCTGGTAACGGTCTGGGCGGTCCGCCGCTGGGCGTACGCTCAAGGCTACACCTTCCAGCAGCTGCTGGCCGAGGCGGCCGAGCTGATGACCGCTACCAGCTTGGGACCGCTGGTCTATCTGGGCGCCTACTTCCTGCGGCCGGTGTTCCTGCTGCCGGCTACCTTGCTGACCGTCTTGGCTGGCTTGACGTACGGTTTAGGCTGGGGCTTCGTACTGGCGTTGATCGGCAGTACCTTATCGACTATTTTTCCCTATGCTTTGGGCCGTTGGTTTGCTCAGGCCACCGACCAGGACGAGCGGGCCCGGTCCCGGCTCAAAGCCTACACTGATCGATTAAAAAGAGAGCCCTTTACCGGCGTTTTGCTGCTGCGGCTGCTGTTCATGCCCTACGACTTGGTCAGTGTTCTGGCCGGCAATGTTCGGGTTAATTTTTGGGCTTTCTTCGGAGCAACCGCTCTGGGCAGTTCGATCGGCACCCTGACACTGGTCAGCTTTGGCACCTCGGTGGAGGGGGGCTTGAGCAGTTTGGTTCGGGGGGAGAGCAGTCTTAGTCCGGTTGGAGTGGCCGCATCACTCGGTTTGGCGATGTTGAGCTTGATAATCTCCCGCTACGCTCCCAAGTTGAGGCTGTTTAAGCGTCGGACCTCGCCGGCAGCCTGACCGGCAGCCAGCCTGGCTTGGGGCTGGACTTTGAACCCGACTTTCGCGAATTAGTAACCACTTAATTTGCTGACTAGCCCCTAGGGAGTAATTTCTTTTGGGGGTGTTTTTTTGGCGCGCATTTTCAGTGTGTCATTAGTGGGCCATTAGTGGGCCAAAAGTGGGCCGTTTTGGCCCACTCGCTAAAGTGAGTTTTTTAGATATGCTAAGAAAATATCGCCAATGCCCCAATGCCAACTAAAAAAACATCTTTAGTGACCATACTTGGTTTGCCCTTAGCCTGGAAAGAAACACAAAAATCAAAAAGCGCGAAAGTCAGGTGCCCGGCAGCCAGCCCGGCTTGGCCCTCAGCTTAGCCGCCCACTTGACCAGTCGGGTCGTCAGCCTGGTTTGGAGCTGGACTTTAAACAGCGAAGTTATCAGCAGCGCGTCCAGGCCGTGCTCGAACACGGTGAACTGGCGGCCAAAGTGGTTCGGGTCCCAGTAGCTGACCGGACTGGCGAACCTCCAGCTCCAGTTGAGCGGCCACAGCAGCAACGGCCCGTCGTTGTGGTGGGTAACGATGTCAACGCCAGTGTGGACCAGCGAGCCGATCACTACCCACTTGAGAAGCCGGCGCGCTTTAGCGGGCAGAGGCAGCAGGTAAACGGCCGTCAGCTGCAGAGCCAAACTGAGCGGCGAGTGGAACAGGTTGTGACCGGTAATGAACAGCGGGTTGGTAAAAAAGGCATCGAAAAACAAATACTGGAACGTGTCCGCTAGACTGCCCTGACCGGTTAGCCAAAACCAGCCAAAGGTGGCGCCGCTCAAGACCACCAGGGGAATGTCAGGCAGTACCGCCCCGATCAGGAAGCCGCGGCCGGCCAACCCGGCCAGGCCCCAGTCCCGGGCCAGCTTGGTTTGGATCAAGGCGTGGGAGTAAGTAATCACCAGACTACACTATAACATTCTGGCGACGCTGCTACCGTCGGCTAGCCACCGTAGGTTTGTTTTGATACTATCAACTCTTACCAGTCTGACAACTCTCTCCAGCGTATGGCAAAACTACCCAGAGCAGTTCGGCAATTGACCGAAAAATTTGAGCGCTTGCCCGGCATCGGGCCCAAGTCAGCCCAGCGGCTGGTGTTCTACTTGCTGCACAATCCCGAGGCCGAGCTGGACGACTTCGCCCGCAAGCTCCGGGCCCTCAAGAGGGAAACGGTGTTGTGCAGCGTCACTCACAACATCAGCGAGCAGGACCCCGACCCGCTGTACGCTGATCCTAACCGTGACCGCCGGCTGCTGTGCGTAGTCGAGACGCCGCTCGATCTGGTGGCGATCGAGGGTTCGGGCAAGTACCCCGGTCTGTACCACGTCCTTCACGGCGCCATCTCGCCGCTGAACAACATTGGGCCCGACCAGCTGTACTTGTATGACTTGCTCGACCGGCTGGAGGGAGTGGAGGAGCTGATCCTGGCTACTAACCCCACTATGGAAGGGGAGGCGACGGCACTGTTCATCAAAGAACTGATAGATACCAAACGCCAAAATGGTCAAGCCGGCATCGCCGATGACTTAAAAATGACTCGGATTGGTCACGGACTGCCGATCGGCGCCGACATCGAGTACGCTGACGGGGTGACGCTAGCCCGGGCGCTGGAGGGACGGACGAGCTTGTAGTTAGTCAAGTGTATAGGGCCGCATACAGTAGAAAGTGCGGGTACCGCTTAAAATAACCGCACCCGACTTGACAGTGTCTAGTAGCGCTTGCATTTTCTCGTCAACTGTTCCGCCGTATGTATTTCCGGCGTACGAACCAAACACGCCAAACACATAATTGTGTTGTGAGCCAGTAATCACGACTCTTGGCCACTCCTCGCCAAGAGCTCCAGATGTATTGTACGTTACGACCCTGAGATCTGGAGCAGAACCAGAAGTCGGCAAGAAGCTAGTAGACTTGTCGCGCCAAAAACCCATACGAACACGAACGCAGCCAGTATTGTCCCAGCCAAGGTTTTCCAGTAGTATACGGACAGATTGATGCGGATCATCGTCCAGTCAAAAACAGTTCGTGTCACCCAGGCCCTGCGGGCGTTTGTCCGCAAGCAGGCCCTTAAAATGCTCAAGCACCAGCGCGTCATCGGTGTGCGAGTGTACCTAGAGACGGTAGCCAAGCGGTCCAACGATCCGCAAGGCACAACCGTTAAGTATCAGGTGGAGGTGCCGGGCAAAGACATCGTGGTTAAGCGGCAGGCCGCCGATCTTTACCAGGCGATTGCCTCGGCTACCAGGCGCGCCCTGCGCCAGGTCCGCAAAGCCAAGGAGAAGCGGATCACTACCGGCCGCCGCACCGATAACCGGCGATAGTTGCAGGTCTTGAAGGAAAGGCCGAAAGGTTAATATGGCAATTCAGCGATCAGCCAGCGATCCGCTTGAAGTGCTGGGCAAGCTAATGAAAGAAAATCCTAATGGCGATGGCTCCGGAGAGCAACCGCCTCCAGATTTAAGCGATCAAGGGCATCTGCTGGGGGACAGGCGTGAAGATGGGCAGGACTCGGCACAGTTTGTCGAGGACAGTTCTAGTGCCGATCCAGAGAAGGACCGGCAAATTGATGAAATCCGCCAGGCCGTCAATGCTACTGGCAATCATAGCGTCAAGGCTTCTCAAACTCCCTCAGGCGAATCGTCTCAACAAGTGAAGGAAGCCGCGCCACCGGTGCCCCAGCTGATCTGGACTAAACTTCCCGAACAAACTGACAACCCCGCCACCGCCAACTTCGGCCCTGACTCCCACCCCAACCAAAACCCGCCCAAAAACTCGTAACCGCCTCAGCCGATGCCCAGTCCCAAACCAGCTGCCCCTCGCGCCCGTCCCGGCGGTGGCCTCAACTCCCACGCCGGTGCCGCCCCCCATGAACACCTCGATGAAGCGGCCCTGCGGGAGGCAGTCAACCACAAACAGCACCAACAGCAATCTAGCGCTTCCACGCCTGGCCAGACCGCCAAGTCCCAGCAGGACAGCCATCAGCAGTCAAGTTCTAGGCCTCACCAGCCCCGGTCGGTGGGCACTCTCCGCCAAGAGTTAGTGGGGCGGCCACTGGCAGACATCGGCCGCGATCTTAAGTCACTGATCGACATCAACACCTTGCTGGGCATCAGCTACCAAGACCCGCGATTACAGGCCAAACAGCACCAGCTCCACCAGCGTTGGCAGCAACTTACCCAGGACGAGCAAGACTACTCTCGGCGTCTCTACCAGCAGAAGGTAGAACGCCAGCGCCAGGACGAACAGCGGCAAGAGGAAAAAGAACAGGCCGAACAGGCTGATGCCCAACAACCGGTGGTGGCGCCTAGCTCCCAGCCTAAGGGCCCGGTAGGACTGATCGGCTTGTCGCGCCGCGAACAGGCGACCACCAGAATTGCGCAGCAGCGCCAAACTTTGGGCGGGCTGCGGGGGAGCAGTTAGCGCTAGTTTTTAGAACTTAGGGTAAAGCCGATCTCCTCAGCGCGAATCTCCTCAGCGCGATGTTACAATGGCCGGCATGCGGCTCTACAGTACTCTCACCCGCCAACTCGAGGAAGTTGAACCGCTGCCGCGCCATCGACAGCCTCAGCCAGCTGACCAGCCCGATCAGTCACTCCATCACCAGACGGACAGTCCGCCGCCCCCGCCGCCGGCAAATGACCGCCCCCCCGGCCGGCGCGGGACAATCGGTCTCTACGCCTGCGGCCCAACCGTCTACGACTACACTCACCTTGGCCACTTGCGCAAGTACACCCTGGACGACGTGCTGGTCCGCACTCTGCGCCACGCTGGCTTCGACGTCAAGTTTGTCCAGAACGTCACCGACGTTGGCCACCTGACCTCGGACGCCGACAGCGGCGAGGACAAGCTCGAGACCGGCGCTAAGAAGTACGGCCGGACGCCAGAAGAGATCGCCCGCCAGTTCGAGGATTTCTTTTTTTACTCGATGGACTTGATGGGCAACCTGCGGCCAGATATCAGCTGCCGAGCTACAGAGCACATCGCCGCCCAGCTGGAGCTGGTCAAGACTCTCGAGAAAAAAGGCTTCACCTACATTATTGAAGGCGACGGTGTCTACTTCGACACCAGCCGGCTCGACGACTACGGCCGGCTGGCCCGGCTGCGGCTCGACCAGCTTCAGGCAGGCGCCCGCGTTGAGCAGGTCAAGGGCAAACGCCAGCCCAGTGATTTCGCGCTGTGGAAGTTTGAACGGCCGGGGGAGAACCGGGCCATGGTGTGGCCCAGTCCCTGGGCGGAGCGCGGTTTTCCGGGCTGGCACATCGAGTGCAGTGCCATGAGCATGTGCTACCTCGGCGACCAGTTCGAGATTCACACCGGCGGCATCGACCATATCCCGGTCCACCACGTCAACGAGATCGCTCAGTCTGAGGCGGCTACCGGCGCCCAGCCGTTTGTCCGGATCTGGGTCCATCACAATTTTTTGCTGGTTGAGTCCGAGAAAATGAGCAAGTCGCTGGGCAACTTCTTAACGATCGACAGTATTCTGGAGCGCGGCTTCGCGCCCCAGGCCCTGCGGCTGTTATTTTTGTCGGGCCATTACCGCTCGGAGCTCAACTTTACTTGGCAAGCACTTGAGGCCAGTAGCACTGCTTGGCGACGGCTGGTGGCTGTGCTGGCTGAGCTCGAGAACGGGCAGGAGTTTAATGGCGATAGTGATAGTGATGGCGAAGGTGATGTCGAAGGTGCCGGCCAACAGAGTCAGGCTCACGCCCAAGCGAAACGGCAACAATTTTGGCAGTTTCTGGAGGACGACCTGAAAACGCCGGAAGCGATGGCGGTGATGTGGGAAGTGCTCAAGGATGACCAACTGACGGACCGGCAGAAACTGGGATTGCTGTTTGATTTCGACCAGGCTTTGGGCCTGCGGCTGCGCCAGGCACGGGCCGAAGCGCTTCGTCAAGGTGAGAAGCGGCCGGACCAAGGTTTAGGCGGCCGGCTAAGCACGGCCGACCTGCCCGATGAGGTGATCGCGCTACTGGAAAAGCGGGCGACAGCTCGGGCCGAGCAAGACTGGGCCACCGGCGACCAGCTCCGCGACCAGCTGGCAGACCAGGGTTACCGGATTATCGACGAGCCTGACGGCAGCCAACGGCTGGTCCAGTCGGCTGAAGGTGCTCAGTCTCAACCTTCCCAACGCTGACCCGCCGAGCAGTACTCTTGTTCGGTGACGATCAGGTGATCGAGCAGGCAGACCCCGAGCAGTTCGCCGGCGGCTTGGAGCGTCTTGGTGACCTGCAGGTCGGCTGGGCTGGGCTGGGGATCGCCTGAAGGGTGGTTGTGGGCAACGATCACCGCCGCGCAGGGAAGCTGAAGGGCAGGGGCGAAGACGTCGCGGGGCTGAAAGCTGGAGCTGTGGACACCGCCGATGCTGATCGTCTCTTGCTTGAGGACTTGGTGACGGGCGTTTAAGTAAAAGCCCAGCACGTACTCGCGGTGTTTGGTCCTGATCGATTGGCAGGCGGCAAAGACGTCGGCTGGTTGGTGGAGGACCAGGGTGGGCGGCGGCGCGAAGCACCGCCGCCCCACTTCCATCGCCGCCAGCAGTAAAGTTGTCTTGGCCGGCCCCAGGCCGGCCACGCTCTCCAGCCGCTGCCAAGACCAGCCAGGCAGTTCGTTTAACTTTCCCTGGCTGAGCAGCTGACGGACGATCTGCTTGACCGGCCGACCTTGAGTACCTGAGACCAGCAGCGCCTGCAGCAGCTCGGCATCGCTCAGGTTTCCCGGCCCCAGCCGCCGCATTTTTTCCCGGGGCCGTTGGTGTGAGACGCTCAACATCCATCCCCAACTCTACTCGGGCAACCTTGAATCTAGCTTGCGCGCGCTTTGCCTAAGGGCTCGCCGTCTGCCCACCACCAGCCCACCACCGGCTTGCCACCTGCCCACCACCAGCCCGCCGCCGCTCGGCCATCTGCTATACTGCTGCTACCTTAAGCTTAGTTGCTTTTTACTCGATACTTAACAGCGGCCTGACGGGGTCGGTCTGTCGGCTTGAGGTTGGTATGCGTGTCTCGGTCATCGCCCTACTCCAACTTGCCACTATCGCCACCGTTACCTCGGCCCTGGCCATGACCGTACAAACTGTCTTCGCCCCGCCTCTGGCGTCAGCCCAGGCAGCTGCTCCTACTCCCACTGACGAGCTGGCAGTACCGCAAGTCATCGAGGGACCGCACTTTTTCAATGGCCAGAATGTCATCATCACCGACACCCTGGAAGGCGATGTCTACGCGGTTGGCGGTACCGTTCAGCTGGAGGGCACCATCATCGGCAGTTTGCTAACGGCTGGCGGTCAGGTCACCATCAACGGCGAGGTTACCGACGACGTCCGGGCGGCCGGCGGCCAAGTCAGCTTCAACGGCGCCGTGGGCGACAACGTCACCGTGCTGGGCGGTACTGTTACTTTTGGCCCCGAGAGCGCGGTTGGCGGTAGCGTGGTGGCCGGTGGCAGCAGCGTCTCGATGAGCGGCGAAGTTTTGGGCAACACCCTGATTGGCGGCGGTACCACTCGGTTGGCCGGCACCTTTGCTCAGAATGTCCGCTTGGGCTCAGACACTGTCGAGATTTTGCCCGGCGCGCTGATCGGCGGCTCGATCGGCGGAGAGGTGGGTACTCAACTTGAGATCGCCCCCCAAGCCACCGTGGCCGGCCAGCGCCAGGTCCGCGTCCACCAGCTCCAGCAAAGAGCCGACCAGACCCGCCGCCAAGCCCAGCGACTGTTCCAGACTGGCCAAGCGGCTTGGTTCCTGGTGACGCTGGTCATGTCACTGCTGGGCGGCAGCTTTTTACTCTACCTGTTTGATCGCCAAGCCGAACGCGTTACCCAACTGGCCGCCGCCGCGCCGGTAGCGGCTTTGGGCTGGGGCGCGGTTCAGTTGATCGTCACCCCGATCCTGGCCTTGCTGCTGCTGATCACGATCTTTGCCGCCCCGTTGGCCGGCTTGATCCTGCTGTCGTACCTGATCTCGGTGATCATCGCCGGCTGGGTAGGGGCCTATGTGGTCGGTCACCGGCTGTGCCAACAGCTAGGTGGAACTCTCCGTCACCACCGGTACCTCCAACTGGTGTTGGGGGTGTTGGCTGTCAAACTGCTGGGACTGGTACCACTGCTGGGTTGGGTAGTCAGGTTTTTGGTGTTCATGGTGGGACTGGGCTTGGTGGTGATGGTTGCTCGCGACGTCACCCGCCAGTCGTCAGCCTACCCGTTGGCTACTCCGTCAGACGGCACCAGCCGGCACCAGCCGAACGGCAGTCACCGCCCCAAATCATCGGGTGCTAAGCGCCGGCCCCGTCTCTAGTAATCTCTACTCAAATACCTCAAAAGATTGCTGGTAGCGGATCGGCAAAAACTGGATACAAAATATGATCAATTCGCCAGCCGATCGCCAGCCGAGGGCGTTTTTCCCCGTCTCACATCGATTTACACAAAATCTCATAGTTCACAATTTGTGAACAACTTCAAACAACATCAAACCAGGCTACCTAGGCAAGGAGTACTTGAGTAAACCTAGGTAATGCTTAAGCAATGCCTAGGCAACTATTTTTCTATCCTAGAGTAATTTTACTTAGGTCGAAATACGGCTTGTGCTATGATAAAAACTCCGCACATGAGCTCTCCCATTTTTTCGCACTTTCGCCGCCGCGATCGGCTAATTTACCAGGTCCTGACCGCGATGGATGACTTCAACCCGCTCGCGCCAACACACCCCCCAGAGGAGTACTTTAGTGAATTGAGTAGCTCGATTGTTGGCCAGCAGCTGTCGACTACCGCTGCCCATACAATTTACACCCGGCTGGTTAAGTTACTGGCAGGCGATGTGACTGCCGCCCGGCTGCTAGCTGCCGACGACCAAGCCATGCGCGACTGCGGTCTGTCGTGGGCCAAGGTTCGCTCCGTCAAGGACTTGGCGGCCAAGGTGGCCAACCACCAGCTCAAGCTTAACCGGCTGACCACCATGAGCGATGCTCAAGTCATCGCCGAGCTGACCAAAGTCAAAGGTATCGGCCAGTGGACAGCCGAGATGTTCCTGATATTCGCGCTGGGGAGGGAAGACATTTTTTCTCACGGCGATCTGGGACTGCGGCGGGCTATGGAGGGCTTGTACGGGTTGGGGCAGCTGCCGTCGCCTGCCCAAGCCGACCAGATCTCAACCAAGTGGCGGCCGTACCGCAGCTACGGCTGCCTGGCGCTGTGGCACACCCTGGACAACGCGCCGATTTAAAGTCTGACTTTCGCGCTTTTTGATTTTTTTCGTTTCTTTCCAGTTGGCATTTTTTCTTGGCATATCTAAAAAAAACTTAAAGCGCGTGGGCCAAAACGGCCCACTTTTGACACACTAACGGCCCACTAATGGCCCACGGAAAATGTGCGCCAAAAAAACACCCCAAAGAAATTATTCCCTAGGGGAGGGGACAGTCAGCAAACTAAGTGGTTGCTAATTCGCAAAAGTCTGGCGACCAGATCTCAACCAAGTGGCGGCCGTACCGCAGCTACGGCTGCCTGACTCACGTTCAGGTCCTGCCGGTGAAGTGCGGTATGATAGCCGCAGATGCTCGCCGAGCCCACCAGAGCACTGCTGCGCCGGGCCATCATCTGGGTGATGTCGGGGGTGGCGGTGCTGTTGGTGTTAAGTCTGGCCTGGCAGTGGCTGCCGCGCCAGCGCTCGGTTAATACCGGTGGGGGAGTAGGGGAGCAGGTTTCCCCGGCCGACCAAACTGCTCAGAGTGCCCGGGCTGGGCCTGCCACCCCAGCGCCGGAGGCCAGCGAACCAGCCGCGGCTGCCGCTCAGCCCCCGGCTCCCAACAGCACAGTCAAGCTGCTGCTGGTAGGGGACATGATGTTCGATCGCGACATCAGGCTGGCGGCCGAGCGTCACCCCGACGGGTACGACTTCATCCTGGCGCCGGTCCGGCAACTGTTAACAGACCACGACTTAGTGATCGGCAACCTGGAAGGGCCGGTGACTACCTTTAAGTCGCGCAGTGCCGGCTCCGCCGTCGGCTCGACCGACAACTTCCTGTTTACTTTCAGCACTAAAGTTCCCGCCTTGTTGGCTCGCCACCAGATGAGACTGGTCAACCTGGGCAACAATCATATTGGCAACTTCGGCCCGGAGGGTATTGCCCAGACCGGCCGACTGCTCGATCTGGCCCAAGTAGAGTACTTTGGTTGTATTGGCCAGCCTCGGTTTGACGCCCAGCGCTGCCTGCGTCAAGTTGAGGTGGGGGGACTGCGCCTGCTGTTTGTTAACCACAACCAGTTTGCCGAGTACGATCGGCAGCGCGTTCTTGAGGAGTTGCGCCGTCGGGTTGCCGGCCAACTAGCCAGCCAAACCGAAACCGCTCCAACTGCCCAGCCCGACCGACCGCCTGACCTGACCATCGTCTACGCCCACTGGGGCAGTGAGTACGTCACCAAAGCCGGACCGACGGTCCAAGACCTGGCCCGCGCTTACGTCGATGCCGGCGCCGACCTGGTAGTCGGCAGTCATCCCCACGTTGTCCAGCAGTCTGACCAGTACCAGGGAGTGCCGATCTACTACTCGCTGGGCAACTTCGTGTTTGACCAGTACTTTGATGAAAATGTCCGCCGTGGACTGGCGCTGACAGTCGAGGTCGATCCCGTCACCACACAGTTCACGCTCAGAGAGCACCAGCTCGAGCTGCGGCCCAACGGCCAGACTGTCTTGACGGACTCCAACACGGCCGCTAACTAAAAGCCCGCCGCCGGCCACGTCGATACTTTCAATAACTGGCACTGTACGCTCAGCAAGCTGGGACGATAGCCTCACTTTGTTCGTCTGGATCGCCGTTCCCGAGAACGTTTGGGCTGGGGAGGGTTGTCAAGGCCACTATCGAGTTCTTCCCAGCCGTCGTAGCGGCTGAAAAACTGTCTCAGCATCAAAAAAAGCTCGCCGGCCAAATAACCCAGGATGGCGTAGGCGATCAGCGCGAACAGCGTCGAGAAATCGATCACCAATCCGCCCTCGAGCTGTGAAGTTGGGAACATGCCCTCAAAAGGCGCCAGCAGGGGATCGGTGGTGGTCGTGACCCACTGGACAAACGGCGCCGTTTGGGAAGCGCCGAACAGCCGCAGCGCCACCCGCAGTACCAGTAAGCTCTCCACCAAGCCGGTCACAAAATTGATCAAGACGATGATTATGTCTGGCGGAGTACGCATCTGAGTTTGCATATCAGCGCGAGTATACCATGCATCTACAATCGAGTACCGATAGCCAGTACTGACTGATCCTAGAGCTATCGATCAGCCAGCTGATCATCCCAGAGGTGAACAGAAAAACCGACTTTTTAATATCAAAAGCCGACAGGAAAGTACTCCTGATCGCTCCTCCCACCCCAAAGACACCAGCAAAGAACCCGGACAAAGACCCTCCCCATACGGCACCGGCGGTCGAAGGCTTAACCTTCCAACTGGGTCTAAAGAACAGGAACGAGACATAAGCCACTAGAAACAGTCCCAGCCAGCGCTGTAGCAGCTCCTCCGGCAAGGTAAGCGGCAGCCGAGCAGCCAGGAAGCTCAGCACAACTCCCGGCACGACGAACAGTAAAATCAGCCGCCAGTTAAATCCTTTCTTGAAAAAGAGCATTTTCCAGATGTCTCCAAACCAGTGAACCACCCCTACAAACAGCAAAACCGTTGGTAGCGGCAGGAACAAGGACAGCACCGGCACCATGATCGTCGAGGTCCCAAAACCGGTCATGGTGCCCACGGCGGCGGCGGTAAAAGTTAGGAGGGTCAGGTAGAAGATCTCAACCATACTTTCATTCTACCGCAAGTGTCGCCACCTACATTCCAAGTTGGGATCAGGATGGCGGACTCAGGGAGGGAACACCCAGCTTTAATTTTGATATACTCCTCCAGTATGGCAGAAGATTTTTACGACAAGGTTGCTAGTAAATTCGGAGGCTATGGGTACGGGACTAGCCCTCTATATACAAGCGAATATCCAGCAGGAAATCCTGAAAAGGTATTTAAGGAAAAACTTTTAGGATTGAGCTCAAAAAATAAAGTAGCCCTAGATATTGGCTGTGCTGATGGTAAGTTTACCCTTTCGATAGCGCCTTCTTTCCAAAAAATATATGGAGTTGACACTTCAAGTGTAAATCTAGATGTAGCTAAAAGTCACAGTGAGGATGAAAGGAGTAGAAATGTCGAGTATTTTTTACAGGATGCAAGCCATACTTCATTTGAAGATTCTTTTTTTGACTTAGCTTATTGCAGAAGAGGGCCATCTTATTATAAAGAGCAGCACCGTGTTCTTAAGTCAAAAGGACACTATCTTCAAATTGGGATAGGCGAGAAGGACACAGTAGAGCTAAAAAAGATATTTGGTAGAGGACAAGATTTTGGAAAATGGAACAGATCAAGATTGGATGAAAATCTAAAAACACTTCAATCACTTGGGTTTAAAGTTCTTTTTGCGGAAGATTTTCATTACTTTGAGTATTACCCGTCCTATGCAGAGTTAGATTTGTTTTTACAAGGTGTCCCTATTTTTGAAGATTTTGATTCACAAAAAGATCGAGCATCATTGCAAAAGTACGTTGACAAGTTTTCAAGTGACAAAGGTATTCAGCTTTCGCGTCATCGATTGGTGATGGTGATGAAAAAAGTTAGTTAGATCAATTTATAAACAGCGTTGACTAGCCCCTAGGGAATAATTTCTTTTGGGGGTGTTTTTTTGACGCGCATTTTCAGTGTGCCATTAGTGTGCCGAAAGTGGGCCGTTTTGGCCCACTCGCTTAAAGTGAATTTTTTAGATATGCCAAGAAAATGAAGTCACAGCTAGGGTAAAATACAACCATGAGTTTGGCTGTCGGGATAGTAGGGTTGCCCAATGTGGGCAAGTCCACCCTGTTCAACGCCTTGCTCAAGCGCCAAGCCGCCCTGGCAGCCAACTACCCGTTCGCCACCATCGAGCCCAACGTGGGAGTGGTGCCGGTGCCCGACAGTCGATTGGCGGAGCTGGCCAAAGTGGTCGGCACCGAGGTCATCAAGCCGGCTACCGTCGAGTTTGTCGATATTGCCGGGCTGGTTCGCGGCGCCCACCGGGGAGAAGGGCTGGGCAATAAGTTTCTCCATCACATCCGCGAGACCAACCTGATCTGTCAAGTGCTCCGGGCTTTTGACGATCAGCGAGTGGCCCGGGAAGGAGCGGTCGATCCGGCCCAGGACCTGGCCACTGTCCGCGCCGAGCTGATGCTGGCCGATCTAGCCACTCTGGACAAGCAAGCCGAGCCTAAAGGTGTTACCGACCGAACCGTCCAGCAGCGCTGGCGGCACATCCAGCAGCTGCGCGATTGGCTATCAGCAGAACAACTGCCCTGGCAGCAGTTAGCTAAGTTGGGTCAGAGTGAGCGCCCGCCCGCCACTCCCGTCACCGCCAAGTCCGCCACCGCCATCTCGACAGAACCCGTAGCCGCCACCGCCAGGGAACTCAACTTGCTGACCGCCAAACCGGAGCTGATCGTCCTCAACGTGTCCGAGTCTCAGCTGGCCGCCGGTATCGCGGAGCTAACCCGCCGGTACGCCGCCGAGCTGACAGTGCCGGCCCACAGCTTACTGGTGATGTCTAACTTGATCGAGAGCGAGCTGTCCAGCCTGTCTGCTGCGGACCAGCAGCTCTACCTGCGCCAGCTCGGTCTTGAACAAAGCGGTCTGGAGCGGTTGGTGACCGCCGCCTACCGCTTACTGAGCTTGCAGAGTTTCCTGACAGCGGGTGAGAAAGAGGTTAGGGCCTGGACGATCAGCCGGGGGACCACCGCCCGGCAGGCCGCCGCCGTCATTCACTCGGACTTTGCCCAAAAAATGATCAATGCTCAAGTCATCAACTACACGGATTTCCTCAAGGCGGGTGGCTGGAAGCCGGCTCGCGACCGCGGTCTGATTCGCACTGAGGGCCGCGACTACCTAATGCGGCCTGACGACGTGGTTGAGTTTAGGGTAGGGAGGTAGCTGCTGAGTTTGTCGGCGCCAGCCGAGGAGTTATTTTTTGAACTCAGGAAGCCTCCGGCCAGGCCTCAAGGTATGCTATAATCACGCCTCAAGAAACGGTTCGTCTCTCGATGAAGTGGCTAGCTAAGAATCGATAACTACAGTACCAATAGTTAGCTCAAGCCAGCCGCCGCCTCGTGATCCAACGCTCAAGACAACCGTGAGTACAAGTTAGTACAATCTTGTACGGGAGTACATGCCAAGCCGCACACCTAGTTCTACCAGCAAACTCGGTTCTACCAGCACAGCCCGGGCTAGTACCGCGGAAACCAAGGCCAAGGCTAAAACCCGCCCAGTTGCCTCGTCCCAAAAAACCACCGTTCCCAAGCAAGCTCCTGTTCAGCAAGCTACTTCTCAGGGCGCCTCTCGACCTACCACTCCTAAACGGACCGCCTCTGGACCTACCACTCCTAGACAGATCGCTCTCAAACCCACCACCTCAAAACGGACCGCTTCCAAAAAAACCAACCCCAAACAGCCCGCCACCAGTCGCTCCCGAACAGCCACCACCCGCCAATACGAGCTTACCTACTTGGTACCGGTACAAGCCAGCGCCGAACTGGAGCCGCTCCGCGCCCAAATCGCCCAGTTGGTTACCAAACACCGCGGCACCGTCACCCAGACCGAGGACTGGGACAAACATCGGCTAGCTTATGCCATCAATGCCGGCGGTCAGCTCCACCGGGAAGCCATCTTTACTCACCTAGGGCTGGACCTGTCACCTGACCGCGTCAAGACCCTCGACAAGGACATGACGCTCCAACCCCAAGTTATTCGCCACTTGATCGTCACCAGCGATGGCGTACCATCGAGTATGGCCCCTGGCGAGGGCGGCCCAGACAGCGAGCCAAGTAGTGGCCCAGCCAGTAGTGGCCTAGACGGCGGTGGAAGCAGTATTCGGCGTAACAGCCGAGACATCAATCGAGACGGCAGCAAAAACACCGGTCGGAACACCAGTCGGGACGGCAGCAGCAACACCAGCCCAAAAACTAACCGAGACAACTCTGCTCGCCGCCATCGAAAACCAGCCACACGGCCTGGGCCCGGTAATGCTGACGGCGCTACGGTTGATGTAAGCTAAGCTCATATAATGACGGCAGTACTAACAACCACCCTTGGTAATAGCAGATAGGAGCACATATGTCCGCCCGTTCACTCAACAAGGTAATGTTAATTGGTAACCTGACCCGGGATCCCAACTTACGCTTCACGCCCACCGGTACGGCGGTGTGTTCGTTTGGTTTGGCTACTAACAGGAGCTGGACCCCACCAGATGGCGGCGAAAAACAAGAGCGCGCCGAGTACCACAACATCGTGGCCTGGGGTAAACTGGCCGATATCTGCGGTCAGCTGCTCCACATTGGTGACAAGGTGTACGTCGACGGCCGGATCCAGACACGCGACTGGCGGACCGACGACGGCCAGGACCGGCGAGTGACCGAAATTGTTATCGATAACATGATGTTGCTCAAGTCGCAGTCAGGCAGTCGCGACTACGGTCGGGACCAGGACTACGATGGGTACGCCGACGACTACGGTCAGCAAAACACTGACGGTAATAGCGGCGGTGCTCCAGATAGCGATGACGGCGATGTTGGCGGAAACGGCGGCGATAGCCGGCCGGCCGGTTCAGGTCGCAGCCGCGGCAAAAGCAAGTCGGGCCGAACAGGTCGGTCAGCCGCTGGCGGCAGTAAAAGCACCGGGGGCAAAAGTTCCGGCGACGACCGCAAGTCTAAATCAAGGTCCGGCGGCGGTGACCAGGACGCCAGCGATGCTGAGGACATTGCCGATGACATCCCATTCTAGCCTCGGAGCTAACGCATTAACTAGGGTCTCAACTTAGGACAACATCATATGGCCGCCCCATCTACCCGTTACCACCACCCGGACCACTTCAGCTACAAGGACGTGGCCAGCCTGCGCCGCTACGTCAGCGAGCAAGGCTACATCGTGCCCCGGTCTAAGTCGGGCTTGAGCATGAAACGGCAGCGCCAGCTGGCCAAAGCCGTTAAACGGGCTCGCCACTTGGCCCTGTTGCCGTTCACCCAGACTATTTGACACGGCAGAGCTGTTAGGACCAGCTTCCTTGGTCACCCCGAGAGGTTCCGGCAGTGTACAATAAACCCTTATGCGGGCTTCACTGTACCGGCTTCTGCCGGCCGTTCGGTCAGTCATCGTGGGCAGCTTATTGCTGGTGCTGGGCGGGGCGGTCGGCTTTCGGATAGCCGGCGGCGCGACCTTGCCGTTAGCAAACATCGTCCAGCGCCAGGTAGAGTACAGGCTGATCAACACCGAACAACCGCCTGAGGTCCAAGATGTTGAGTTCTCTCAGTTCTGGGAGGTTTGGGGCATCCTTCAGCAGGACTACCTGGACGCCGCTCGGCTTAACGAACAGCAGATGGTGTTCGGCGCTATCCGTGGCATGACCGCCGCGCTGGGAGATCCCTACACCGTTTTTCTGCCTCCCGAGCTCGACCAGCGGACCGAAGAGGACCTGGCCGGCTCGTTCTTCGGCGTCGGCATCGAGCTGGGGTACATCGACGGCACGCTGGCGGTAGTGGCGCCGCTCAAAGGTATGCCTGCTGACCAGGCCGGGGTGGAGGCGGGCGACCTAATCCTCCACGTCACCGATGATGTCAAGGGCTTGGACGAAGACACTCAAGGCTGGTCGCTTAATCAAGCTGTCAACAACATCCGCGGCTCAAAGCAGAGCACCGTCACCCTAACGCTGTTTAGGTCCGGCAATGGGGGAGAACCGTTCGCCGTCAACCTGATCCGCGACGAGATCGTTATCCCGTCAGTGGAGCTGGTGTTTGTAGAGCACGACGATAAACGGGTGGCCCACATTCAGCTTTCCCGATTTGGCGAACGGACCAAAGGTGAGTGGGACCAGATTGTGGCCCAGATCCTCCAGCAGCGCGACAGCGTCGACGGCATTCTGCTCGACATGCGCAACAACCCGGGCGGCTTTTTTGACGGTGCCATCGACGTGGCCAGCGAGTTTATCGAGTCCGGCACCATCGTCACTCAACAAGGCAAGTTTACTTCCCGCAGTTTTTCAGCCAAAGGCGAGGCTAAGCTGGGGCGGTTCCCGCTCAGGGTTTTGGTCAATCGGGGCAGTGCTTCTGCTTCCGAGATCGTGGCCGGTGCCCTGCGAGATCGGGCCGGCGCCGAGCTGATTGGCGAACAGACGTTCGGCAAAGGCACGGTTCAGGACCGCAAACAACTGGACAACGGCTCCGGTCTGCACGTGACCATCGCTAGGTGGCTGTTGCCAGCCGGCGACTCAATCCAGGACGAAGGCGTGCCGGTAGCTATCGAGGTCCAGGATGACAGACAGACCGATCAAGACGAAGTAGTGCTCAGGGCGATCGA
>PFDK01000006.1 GCA_002772645.1 Candidatus Pacebacteria bacterium CG10_big_fil_rev_8_21_14_0_10_56_10
GTGGCCTGAGTACACTATGAGCTCAGAGCCAGCTCCCCAAGAATGTCGGACATCCTGCTGCTGGTCAGTCAAGTGCACGAAAAGTCGATCTATCCCTTGGGAATCAAAGTAGCTTGAAAACACTTCTCTGAAGCGCTGGGGGTGGGCGGGGTTGTAGGCGATGTTGTACTCTTCAGTTTCGTCTACCAACATCACTTCAGTGCTGTTCCTTCCAAACTCTGTCGAAGAGATGGGGTTGGGGATGACTTCTCCCCAACCTTTCTCAAAGTTGTTCTGGTCGGCAACTTCGCTGCGCTCTCTTCGACCGGTGTTGACAAAATAAAGCAAACCGTCGGTGGTGCGCTGGTAGCGCTGGTACTCAAGGTTCCACACCAAAATATCGCCAAACACATTAAAAAAGTCTGTCCGCCGCAGCAGGTTGTCTTGTTGGGATCTGCCTGGGTGGTGATCGATCCACCTGTTCTGAGCCGGCTGCCACTCGTACCGAGGGTTGTCACCGTCAAAGGGCACTGTCAACCACAACTGTCTGTCGGCGGTAACTATGAAGTTGGGCTGCTGGGTGCCGGCAAGTCTGAGCGCGTCTGCTAACCCCTGTTCGGTCAACAGCTCGGTAACTTCTGCCGGTACTTGAACTGGCTCTTCAGCCGGCGATGAACCGTCGTTGTCTGCTGGTGGACTTAGTGGCAGGTTGTTAATTTCGTCGAAGTTTTCGTCTTGGCTGAGCGTTGCTATATCAAGAGGAGTACCTGTTGCCGGCTGTGTACTTTGATCAGGGTCGTCAGGTTCTTCTTCACCGCCGCTTCTTAAAGTACCAGTCATCGGATCACTAAACTCAACTGCCATTGCACCTGTTTCACGCTCAACAGTGAGAGTGACGATGACCGGGAACTGCTGGGTGTCGGCAATGGTTCTGTCTTCGGGCTGGGCCTGGTTGGCGGCTTGTTGAAGTGACATGATTAGTTCGGCATCGGTTTGGTTGTCAGCCAAAGGAGCAAGCTGAGCTAACAAGCCATGGAAGTTGCCGAGAGAAAGGGTGACTGCTGGCTGGGCATCGTTGGTACCCAAGCGCCGGGTGAAGTGCTCCAGTAGAGTGGAGCTAACAGAAAATTCACTGTCATCGCCAGGTTGGGGCTGCTCTAACAAATTAAATAGTCCCGACCAGCCAAAGCCTGTTTGTACCTGGCCTTGCGAGTCGCTGAAGCGAAGGTGGTACCAGAGGTTACTGCCGCCAACAAAGTTGCCACTCCTAGTGCCTGTGATCTGGACGGTTCTGCCAGCGGTCAGTGTAGCGATGATGTTGTTGAGATTGGAGTCCGGATTAGTGCGAACGTTAGCGCTGCTCCTGACTTGGGCAAACCTCAGTTGCCCTTCCTGCTGCTCAAGTGGTGAGTATTCGAGCGTGGTAGGAGTGTCACGGTTGGGTGATGAACTGTCTTCTCCGTTTCTTGCCGCTACAGGCCCAGCGGCAACTCCCAGCAAAGACAGGATTACTGCTCCATTCAACGCTACCCGCCTCTTGAGCTTCCCCGGACTCTTTTCTGCCAACGGTTGGTTTTGAGGCGGTAAAGGTAGTTGGTCTTCCGCTGGGTTGATGAGATTGGGGCCTGGTCTGGTCTCTTTCTTGGTCATACCTTGATCTCCCTCGGTGGTGGGTGGTGGTGACGTCATTATATCTTCCTGAGCAACTGCTCAGCATTGTCCCCCCATTCTACCCTCTGACCACCACCTCCCACAGCACCTCAGGCACCTTGGCGGCCAGGTCGTTGGCGCTAAAGAACTGGCCGACATTTTGGTAAAGCTCATCGCCGGCCCGTTTGTTGACGTAGGAACCCACCACCGCCGCCACTACTGCCTGGCTGCGGCAGTACAGGCTTGCCACCAAGCCGGCCAGCACGTCGCCGGTACCGCCTTTGGTCATGCCGGGGTTGCCGCCGGTGATCTCAAGATGGGTAACTTTGTCGGCACCGTCGGCATCACCATCAACAGCCTCGCTCACAGCCACCACCCGATCAACCTTGCCCTTGAGCAAGACGGTGCAGCCGGTATCGGCTACCAACTGCTCGGCGGCGGCTAAAGCTCGCCGTGCGTCGGCCAGCTCCTCGCCCAGCAGCCGCTCCAGCTCGCCACGGTGAGGAGTGATCAGATGGCTGGGGCCGAGCAGCCAGCGGTCGAGCATCTGCAGGGCGCCGGCGTCGATCACCCAGCGTTTGTCGGGGTGGCTACCGATCAGCCGATTGGTCAGCTCGGCGGTCGAGCCGTCGCGTTCCATACCGGGACCGATCAGCACGCAGTCCGCCTCCTCCAAGTAGTCGCTCAACTGATCGCGCGGCACCACGATGCCGTCCCAAAACCCGCGCTTGGCCTGCTTGACCAGCTCGTTGTTGTCCGGCACCGACGAGTAGAACACCATGTCGACGATCCGGGCCGCTACGTCCAAGCTCCACTTGCTGGCGGCGTGGAACAGCTGACTGCCGCCGATCACCAGCAGTTTGCCGTTCTGTCCTTTGTGCGAATCAGGCTGGGCCAGCGTCACCCGCTCAAAGTAGGGCTGGAGGTGGACAGAGCTGAGGTTCATGATAGCTTGACGTTACTTTAGCATTTTACTCCAAACGGTTACTCCAGCCGGACCCGTTTGGCGCCGTGGTCCGCTACTACTTGGTTGGTCAGTTCTTGATCGGTGGTGGTAATGATCGTCTGCCGTTTACCCAGTTCTGCCAGCACCAGCTGCCGGCCGTAGTCATCGAGCTCAGAGAGAATGTCGTCGAGCAACAGCACCGGTCGGTGGTTGGTCCGCTCCCGAACAAACGCCAGTTCTCCCAGCTTGAGCCACAGCACTGCCAACCGCTGCTGGCCGCGCGAACCGTAGGCGGCCACGTCAACCGGCTCCGGGCCGGTCCGCGGATCATCAATAGTGATGCTGAAGTCATCTTTTTGGGGACCAATCAGGGAGTGTTTGGCGGCGATGGCCCGATCACGGTACTGGTCCTGGCGCTCGGCGGAGATGATCGAGGGCTGGTAGCTGGCCCGAAACGTCAGCGCGCCGGTGGCGGCGTTGTCCCGAAGCCGGTCTGTTCTCGAAAAACTGACGCCGTTGAGCGCGGTCAGTAACCGGCGACGAGCCTGCTGGACCAGCCGGCCATGCTTGAGCAGTGTCTGGTCCCAGTAGGTTAGGGCCGTCCGCGGCACGCCGTGCTCGCTAATCTGCCACAGCAGTTTGTTGCGCCTGACCAAGGCCTGGGAGTAGGTTTTGAGCGACCGGGCGTAGTCACGATCAACCAGGCAGAGCGGCTGGTCGAGGAAGTCACGGCGACGGCCGGGCGAGCCCTCCACTAGCCGCATGTCCTCGGGACGGAACACCACCGTCAGCAGCTGGCCGGTGAAGGTCTTTTTCTGGCGACGGACGTTGTTGACCGAGTAGAGCCGGCGCTGGGCCGGTCTGCCTTGGACCAGGCCGCGAGTCAACAGCACCTCCAGCTCCAGTCGTTCGTGGTTGTTTGGTGTCGCCTGGCTGGTGCTTCTCTCTTGTTCCACTCCACTTTCTGCTGGCTTGCCGCTGTCATCAGCCGGCACCAGCACCGCACCCTTGATTCGGGCCAGCTCTTGGTCAAACTCGATCATTTCCTCGATTTTGGTAGCCCGGAAGCTCTCGGCGGTGGCCAGCAGGTTGACCGCCTCGATGATCGACGTTTTGCCGGAGGCGTTGGGACCGACAATAATGGTGGTGGGGGCTGAAGTGGGAGCGGTTGACGACTCGGCGGTTACCAACCCGGTGCCGGCCTGACCGCTCGCCAGCTCAAACACACCTGAGGAAAAACTGCGAAAATGGTGGAGGGCTAGCTTGGCGATGACCATTGCCAGCCATTGTACCGCCTGCGGCTTGCGTTAAGCTGACGCTGCGGTTGGCAAGGGCGGCGGGTTGTCTTTCGCACGCAAGTTGTGCTCGAAAATTTGGACACCATGAAAAAAAAGATTACAGATCGTGGGCCAAAATGGCCCACTTTCGGCCCACTAATGACCCACTGAAAAAAATTCAAAAAAAACAGATGCCCCAAAAAAATGAACATGAAAAAACTCCCCATCGACATGCTCCCTTCGAAATGTCTCCATCGATTCACCCCCCCCATCAATCCGCCAGCTAGCGCTTGTGTTCGACGTTAAAGAACCCAAAGCCGCTCTGGGGAATGCGCAGGTGGCCGGGAGCGCGCAGGTTGAAGGCCGTCTTGAACTCACTGCCGGGAATGTTGAGGGTGCCGCGGTTGGTGTTGACCGAGACCGTCACTGTCTGGCCCTGAGAGCTGTGGCTGACCGACACGCCGGAGATGCTGGTCACCGCCCCGCCCGAACTGTTGGCCCGGTCGCGCAGTTCGTCGATTGAGTAGGGATTGCCGCCGCCAGTGCCGATTGGGCAGTCGTTAATGGTGACCGGCTGGATCCGACCGGCGTCGGCGCCGTTGGGATTACCGCGAACGATCCAAGCATTAATAATGTCGGCAAACTCGCGCTCGCTCAGCCAGGGATGGCCCCGGCCGCAACTGGCACCGCCCACGCTGTAACCCACCCGGTACCAAGCTTTGTAAAACCAGGGACTGGGCGCTTTGGCGTCCCAAGCCCGCGAGGCCCAGTCACCGTTGCCACTGCCGTCAGTGGTGTCCCAACCGCCGGTGTTGGAGTAGCCGCCGTGGGTAGAAGCGTACTGCGACGAAACAGGATTGCCGCTGCCGTCCACCAGCACCCAGCCGCGCGTTTCGTTGACCGCTTTCTCCCAGTTACCACCCTTGCGCTGGTTCTTGAAAACCTGGCAGGCCTCGGTAGTGCAGATTGAACCCTGGCCATTGTTGGTGTGGCGGATGGCGAACGTCCGGGCCGCGATCGCCTGGGCCTTAAGCGCGTTGATGTGCCAACTGCCGGGCATCTCAAAAATACCCTGCAGGTACTGCTCCTCGAACGGAATGGTGCCTACCCCCTGGACGCTGATACTGCCGGTAGCCGGAAAGTCCTTCTTGAGAGTGGTGCCGGGATAGTAGGCGCGGAGGATGTCCTCGACAGACTGGCCAGACTCGGCTCGGGCCTTGGCGCCGTACTGGCTCATGCCGTTGCGATGAGTAAAGGCGCCGAACGAAAAGACCGCGAAAGAGTTGCTCGGAGCCTGGGCCTTGAAGCCGATCGAGGCGTTAAAGTCATCGGCCAGCGGCACCTCTCCCACACTGGTAGTGAAAGTGCCCTGCCGAGCGTTGATGATAGCCTGCTGTTTGGCGGTCAGCTCGGCGATCTGGCTAGACAGCACTTGCTGGTAGTCGCGCGCCTTGGCGATCTCGCCGCGGAAAAACTCAGCCTGGTCGTCGAGCTGTTTCTCCAACGCGGCCAGCCGCAGCTGGTCAGACTCCAGTTTGGCCCGGTCCGCCTCCAGCTGTTCGATGTCGCTGCCCAACTGACCGATCAGCCGGTTGTCCTGCACTTGGAGTGTGTTCTGGTACGCCAAGCCCTGCTTGAGCTTGGTAGCGTTTTGGCTGGCGAAAAAAATCATCAGCGGTGAAGCGTGGCGCTGTCGCTTGTACTGGGCGGCAATCCGCTTGGACAGGATCTCGAACTGGCCGGCCAGTTCCAGTTCGCGCTGGGCGATGTCGTCGGCCAGCTTGGCGCCCTGTTTTTTGGCGGCGGCAATGCCGTGGCGGGCATTCTGGACCCTGGCCTCCAAGTTGTCTACCTCCGACTCCAGCGGTTCGGTGGCGTCTTCGGAAAGTTGGCGCAGATGGGCCAGCTCGTCGATCTGGTCTTGGATGTCGTCGACTGGGTCTTTGGCTTGGACAAGCTCGGCTGGTATCAATGTTATCGTTGCCGTCACCAGTACCGCTACCATCAGCACTGACGCCAGTGCCGCCACTACTAACCCAGCCGCGCGCACGCCCTCGCGCACGCCCCCCAGCTTCGCCAGGCTAATGCCAGGCAGTCTTTTCCTCATGGCTTTAGTGTAGCAAATCAAGCGCTCGGCATTGCCGGCATGTTATGTATAAGTCGCCCAACCCACGATCGACGTTATCATATTGGTTTGACAGCCCGCGATCGACAGCCCGCGATCGACAATTCTCATCTCCACGGACATCGGATACAATATTAGTGGCTTGAAGTAATTAATTAACGGATACATTGCCTATGATTGGACCTGGAGCATTCGAACAACCATCACCTGGCCCAAACCAACAAGCAGAAGGGGAAGAGCGCCAATCAGACTCGGGTTTGGAGCAAACTCCACCTCAAGTTGGACTGCTTAAAGCCTCTGGACAACCCCAGGAACTTCAACAAGAACCAGCCAGCCAACCACTAAAAGCTTCGAAGCTCGATAAACTGGAGCAGGTACTACAAGTTCTTGAAGACAATATAAGTCAACTCGAGGAAAAAAGACCGCCTGTGCCCCAGCCAACAGCCACTGAACCACCGGCCGAGCCCGCTGCTGAAACACCACTACCCGAGCCACCCGTCGCCGTCCCATCAAACCTTACTGACCAACCTCCACCCCTACTCGCTGAGCCCGAGCCAACAATGGAAGAAGCAGCTCAACCGCAACCAGCGCTGGAACCATCGCCTCAAGAAGTCTCTACTTCTCAACCCGACGCTTCTCAAGAAGAGGTAAACCAACCAGATCAGGATCAGAAAGCTACTTCTGAATCCGCAAAACCAACTACAAAGCCAGAGCCTGATAAAGATCCATACGGTCCGGATCCTTCTTCGTCTCTCTACCCCGTGGAGAAAGAAGTCGCTGACAGCTTAGCAACAGAAGAGGTAGGGAGGTTCTTTGCGGCTTTGGCTCCACTGTTAGATGCCGTTACCACTTCTCCCAAGTTAGCAGACTTTATCCTTCAAACCCTAGACAAGATATCTGATCCCCAACTAAAAAAGATCTTTCTAAACCGGCTAGAAATAGAGAGGAGAGAGCTGAATGACTGGATAGATAAACTAGACTCGTTTCTTAAAGAGTGGGAACAAAACAGGGTCGTTAGAGAAATAATAGCTATTGATCACGCAGAAATTGCTTCTATTATCCAAGATTTGGAATCTACACGTACTGAGATCGATACGGCGATCAGTGGTTCTAACCAAATGGTGCCTGAGGAAGAGAATGATGAAGCAGATGAAAACGAAAACCAGCCAGCGACATCACCTCAACGGGCCGCTCCATATAACGAAAGTGACGAAAACAACAGTGGTGAAATAATTCCTGTATTATCTAACAATCAAAATAAAGAAAATCTTGACCTAGTCGGAAATCGACAGACAGAAGGCAATGCTAACAACCAATCAGTTAACCCATTTATTAGAGCCTCAGAGTTAAACACTGTAATTCACAAGTCTGTGTCGGAGATAGCAACAGATGGCATACCTCGTCGCTTCGCAAGTAATGTGAAGAAATTATTTAAAGGCGAGTAGGAAATAGCTCAGATCTTAAGACAAACTTGCTATAACACCTTGGTAAGCTGAAATGCTGTTTTCTAACAATTTAATTTTGAGATTGAGCTATAACAATGTATGAATATCAATAAATTCGTACCGATAGTCGCAGGTTTTGTTCTAACGGCATGGTTTTTATTTCTAGTTCCAAACGAATCTCTAGCTCAAGGCAGCTTTACTTGTATTATTTCTCATAGCGGGGTAGTAGTAATAGACGAAAACGCAACAAATTGTGAAGCTGGATACTCACCAATCCCTGAGAAATGCATTCCCAGCCGAAGTAACGTAACCAATGGTTGTATTCCCGGAGGGGAATGTAGCTTCGACTGCATTGATGATGATGAAGTTGTTACTAAACAATGGGGTGAGATTTGCGGTAATACTAACAACGGCCCCTTCTCCAATACTACTTGCTCATCTTCCCCTAGTATTGGTGAATTGACATGTCGAATTACTAAAGACGGTAATGAGTATCGTTGTCTTTTAGCTAAAGAGTCTATTAATCCAAGTGCTTCAACAGTACGTGATAGGGCGTGCAGGGATTCGTCAGAGTGTAATAATTTTGATGACAGTAACTTTCCCAGCTACTGTGTTGTGACTAATTTAGGACAACAGCCGTTTTGTGCTTTTTTTAATGACCAACTATCCGCCCAATGCAGCGTAGGAGACATACCAACACAGTGTGAACCTAGTTCTGTAAGCAACTACCCTGTTTGGGACTGTTCACAAAGCGCAAATTGTTCTGATTTAACTCCTGGTGCTCAACCTGAGACCGAGCCATTCAAACTCTGCTCGCAGGTCCCTAACCCCGATCTCAGAGAAGCTTGCCTGGCTTGTTCCGGACTTGAGTCTTCCTCAACACAACGAGACAGACAGCGAATTTGGACTGGGTTTGGCTGCATTGAAACTCGGCCAACTGGACTAGTCAATAGCCTACTGACTATCGGTCTAAGCCTGGGAGGAGGGGTTGCTTTTGTGTTAATTATCGCCTCAGGATTTATGTTCACCACTTCTCAGGGCGATCCCAAACGGACCAGCGACGCCCGAGAGCTTGCGTCCTCAGCTATCATCGGGTTGCTGTTTATCATTTTCTCGGTGGCGATACTACAGTTTATTGGTGTCGACATTTTGAAGATACCGGGATTTGGGGGCGAGTAACTATATGAAACGAATGTGCGTACAATTTGCGAGTCTTTTCTTGCTGGTCGCTGTATTGGTAGCGTTGTTTAGCCTCGTCACACCAAACTTAGTATTGGCTCAAAGACAACCTCTTGACTGCAGAAGTTTATCACTTCCTGCCGGCACTCAATACTTCATTCAAGATCCTGTGGTTGAAGGTGAAGTATTCCAAATAGTGGGAAATTTTAATATTGAGGACAGCCTTGTAAGGGTTTCAATTCAAGACTCGACTGAACAACTTGACTGTAGGCCAATTGTTGCTCATGATCCAAATCTCTGTGGCAATCAACCTCCAATACTTAACTTAGCTGCCTCTGAAAGACAAACTGGTCCGGTATGGGGCGAAATCTTTTTTGACAATGGTGTGCAAAACTACACCTGTAGTTTTGCTGTTGAAGTTCTCCCAAATGTGGATAAGGATAACGACGGTGTGCCTGAAGATGAAGACCGCTGTCCTAACGCGGCTGGCCCGGCAGAAAACGATGGCTGTCCTAACCCTGTTGTTCCCAATCCCAACTTACCCCCGGGTGGTGACGCTGACGGAGATGGAGTTATCAATAGCCTGGACGCTTGTCCTAATTTGAAAGGCGAAGCTCCGCTGGGATGCCCTCAGGGCCAACCTGGTTTCGAGTTTGACGAGAAAAAAGGGGTAACGACCGCCATCCTTGACCAGCTCAATCCATTAAAACGATCCCAGGGTGTTGACGATGATTTGCGGAAACCCGGCGGCATCATCTCCCGGGTGCTAACATTCGCCTTTCCGCTGGCGGGACTGATCCTGCTGGTCACCGTCCTCTGGGGCGGGTTCGAGATCTTGTCGCAGTCGGCTACCCAAAAATCGATCGACGCCGGCCGGCAACGCATCACCGCCGGCATCATCGGCTTCATTCTGCTGTTCAGCAGTATCTGGATTATTCAGATCGTGTCCCAAGTCTTCGGGATCTCGATTTTGTAAGGCGGGTTGGCAGTCAGATCGGCGGAGGCTGCATTCAGTTGACAGCCGACGGTGGAGGGAGAATCCAGCCAACTCCCCCCCCAATCAGTCACTTACCAAAGCGACGCTGGCGGCGGCCGTACTCAGCAACAGCCTCCCTAAACCGCTCCGGCGTAAACTCGGGGAAGTGAAACTCGGGAAAGTACAGCTCGGCGTACTCAATTTGCCACAACAGGTAGCCGGATAGGCGCTGCTCGCCGCTGGTGCGGACCACAAAATCGGGATCGGGCATGCCGGCGGTATCAAGAAACTGACCAAAGTTGTCTTCAGTTAGCTGGTCCACTGAGAACTCTCCAGCCTTGGCTCGCTCATCCAGCCGCTTGATTGCTCGGATCAGCTCGTCACGACCGCCGTAGTTCATGGCCAAAGTTACCGTCAGCCCAGTGTTGTCCTTAGTCTTGGCCTGGCCGCGCCGAACCCTCTCCTGAATGTCCTCGGGCAAACCGCTCAAGTTACCGATCATCCGGACTCGGACGCTCTTTTGGTGGTTGCGCTCCAGCTGTTCGTCAAAGTACTGCCGGAACAGGTCCATCAAGCCGCGCACTTCGGAGCGACTGCGCTGCCAGTTGTGGGTGCTGAACACCCAAAACGTCAGGTACTCGATCTCAAGCTCGATGGCGGTGTCGATCAGCTGTTCGATGACGTGATCGACGGCGTGCTGGTGACCGCGAAACGGGTTCCATCCTTGAGAGCGCGCCCAGCGGCGATTGCCGTCACAAATAATTGCCAGGTGGCGGGGAACGGCGGGCTTGGCCACAGCATCAGACATAAGTTCGAGAAAGTGAATTATACCAAGTTAGCGGCGATGACGGTCTTGGTCACCTCTTGACCAAGCAAACAGCGTTTGAGGGTGCCGGACTTCAAACCAGAGAGAATGACCGACTCGATGCCCAACCCGGCCAGCTCCAGCGCGGCCTCTACTTTGTGGCGGATGCCGCCGGTGACGTCTGTCCCCCGAGGAGCTTTTAGCTGGGCAGACCGGCTGAGCCGAGGCCACTGTTCAGGGGTGATCTCGGGCACGACCCGCCCATCTATTACTACTCCGGCTACGTCGGTGACGTGGATGACCCTCTCTACCGGATAGCCCAGCCGAGGAAGCCGGCGGGCCAGCAAGTCCAGGATCTGCTCGGTTGACCAAATAGTGCTGCCTTGGGCGCGGTCGGCAATCACGTCGCCGTGAGTGATCGGCCACAGTCCCCAAGCTAAGTACTGCTCGAGGACAGCCAGGTTGATGTCGGCGGCCTGGGCTGCTCGGCCGGCCCTGGTGACCAACATGTTACTGACGGCCAGTGTCACTGCCGGCAGCCGCCGGGCAAGAAACTCCCCGACAACCGCTCTGTTGAGCTGAGCGACCTCGTCTTGGACAGTCGCCATCCCCAGCACGCTGTTTTGGTCCGTCAAACCTTGTTTGGTGCCGTACTTGGCCGCGGAAACGTGACCATAACTGCCGGCGCCGTGGCCGATCAGGTAGCGCTGACCGGTCTGGCGATGAGCGGCGGCGATCTCACCCACCAGCCGCGCCATTACTTGGCCGCGCAGAGTCTGCGGCTTAGTTTTGTCGGTGATGACCGATCCGCCCAACTTGATGAACGTCAGCGACGTTGCTGGGGCTGGTTGAGGGGCCAACTGAGAAGCTGCTGGAAAAACTGGTTGAGATGTTGGTTGAACAGCTGATTCCATATTTCGCTATCGTCCAGATGTCTCTATAATTGTACTTCATATGCCCCTCGAGATCGTGCCGTCGGCCCTCGCTCAATCCAGTCAACCAGAGCCCTGTCGTCCCGGCGTAGACGGCGGCGTCAACTTAGGCGAGTGTTTTACGCTGGGCGTTGGTGAAGAACCGGTCAAGTCGCAGTTCTCTACCCCGGCCGATCTGCTCAACCCGGTGATCGGCACTTTGTTCCCGCTGGCCGGCATCGTCCTGTTTTTGACGATCATCTTCGCCGGTTTCAAGTTTATCGGCGGAGGTACCAAGGGACGCGACGAAGCCCTGCAAATTCTGCAGACGGCTATTGTCGGCATGGCGATCTTGTTCTCCGCGTTCTGGATCGTACGGATCATCGGTATCATCACCCAGACAGATTTTCCGTTCTAAAACTTGGTATAATTACTTGATACGATGACGTTTTTAGCCGGTCTTTCCACCTTTTCCACTTTAATCACTCTCCCCTCCCTGCTGGCCGGTAACCCGGCCCAACAACTGTTCGGCACTGTTAGCACTCCTCCGGGAGTGGATAGGTTTGATCAGGCATCCGGCGGGTCGATTGGTCTGCTATTTTTTGTGTCGGTGCTGATCCAGACTGCCACCATCGCCGCCGGTGTCTGGGTGTTCGTTAACATAGTGCTGGCTGGCTACGACTACATCGTTGGTGCCGGCGACAGCAGCGCCCAGCAGCGCGCCCGCGACCGGATTACCATGAGCGTCATCGGCCTGGTGATCATTGTCTCGGCGCACACTATAATTGCCATCGGCAGCGCCATTATTTTTGGCAACCCCGGTTTTGTACTCCAGCCGGTACTGCCTACGCCGACAAGTACGCCTACACCAATTTAACCATGATCAACTCCGCTCTCATCTTCAACCTGCTCATCAGCAGCCAGTTCGGCAGCGGCCTCAAGCCATTTCCCAATTCGGAGAATTTTACCGGCAGCTCTCCCGAAGAGCTGATTTCTAACCCCAGTGCCGCTTTCTCCAGCGGCGAGATAATCGTGTCGCGGATCCTGGGTTTTGCCACCATCCTGGCGGGCATATTGTTGATCGTCTATTTTTTGATCGGCGCATTTGGCTGGCTGACGGCCGGCGGCGACAGCGGTAAAATCCAGAAAGCTCGGGACCAGATGGTCAACGCAGTGGTGGGCCTGATCATCGTGGTGGCGGCCTTCTCGGTGGTGGGGCTAATTGGCGCTGTGGTGGGGCTGGATATCTTGAACCTGCAAGCTAATTTGGAGCAAGTCACGGCGCCGATCGACCAGGGCCAACCATAACAAAAGCATATGTTGCCAATAAATACCTCCAAGACCACCCCTATCCTAGGACTGTTAGTCAGCCTGATGGCGATGGCCGGTTTCTCAGCCGCCAGTGTTCACGCCCAGATCACCAATCCGGCGATCGGCAGCTTGGGCACCACCGGTGGCGCAGCCGACAGCGGTCCGGCCGCCGCCCTAGTTTTTGCTACCTTTTTCGTACGGATTTGGCGGGCCGCCGTCACCTTGGGAGGCTTAATCGTGATCGTCTTTTTTCTGTGGGGAGCATTCGACTGGATCACCGCCGGCGGCGATGCTTCCAAAATTAGCTCGGCCCGAAATAAAATTGTTCAGTCGGTGCTGGGCTTGTTGATCCTGGTAGGCTCGTTCGTGATCCTTGACTTTATCTCCGGTTTGTTTTTTGGCGATAGTTTCCAGATCCTCCAGCTCAACTTTCTAGGCCAAGGGGCCACGCCTGCTTCCACACCAAGTAGTCTGCCGGTGCCAGGACCATAACTAACAACCTCAACCCACCCATGCCTGTCACCCTCTCCCAAGTTATCATCGACCTAAAAGACCAAGCCCAACAGCAAGCACTGCCGGGCGTTCCCGAAGCCGACACTGCCCCTGGTGAAGGCTTTGGCAACTACCTGAGCTCAATTGTCGGTGCCGTGATGCTGATCGCCACTCTGCTGGTGCTGCTCTACCTGCTGTGGGCCGGGTTCGACTGGATCAGCTCCAGCGGTGACAGCGGCAAGGTTAAGTCGGCCCGCGACCGCCTCACCCAGTCGCTGATCGGCCTGCTGATCCTAGCCTCGGTCTTCGCCTTTTACGTAGCAATTCTCCAGTTCCTAGGAATTGACAGTATTAACGTAGTTTAATTGTCGATTGAGCCGCGCCCGAACCAACTTCCTCTAGACAACTTGATAAAAAATACTTTACAGTTAAAATAGGACTGATACACAGTAATAATTACACCATAGCTTATCTTCAGCACAGAAGGAGTCACATGAAAGACACTCTCTTAAAAGCCAGTATTGCCGCCAGCGGCGCGGTCGCGGCGTTTCCATTATTGGCAGGGACGGCCTTGGCACAAGCCCCGACCCGCAACATCAGAAGTGTTACTATTGAGCCCAGTCAGGGCTTTGCCAAGGACATCGGTACGCTGATCGAAGCGGTGTTGAGCTTTGTGATGGTGATCGCGGCCCTGCTGGTGTTCCTTTACCTTATCTGGGGAGGTATCGAGTGGATCACTT
>PFDK01000028.1:0-13578 GCA_002772645.1 Candidatus Pacebacteria bacterium CG10_big_fil_rev_8_21_14_0_10_56_10
AGGAAACGTTGGTCAGCCCTTGGTTTTCGAGGTAGATCCGGAGCAGTACTTCCAGCTGGCGCTCGAAGAGGCGTAGGGTCCGGTCCTGGCTAAGCGCCTGGTAGAGCTGGTCGGGCGGCAGCTGGTACAGCTCGGCCGCTGTCTGGGCCCCAAACCGCTCCATTAGCTCGGGCAGGGTGGCGATCGGGGCCGGCGCGGCGTTGACCTTAGCCTCGAGCTGCTGCTGAAGGTTGGTGTCGTCCACGCTGGACACCAACTGGGTAACCCTAATGGCGATGTCGTTCAGCCAACCATCGGCCGGTTTTTCGGCCAGCGCTTGGCTGTAGGCCCGATCTGCCACTCGGGCGGCGAAGCCGGTCAGCCAGCCCTGAAACTCTTCCGTGATGGTGACGGTGGTGGTTTGGGAGTTGAAGAACTGTTGGTCGGCCAGTTCGTTAAACAACCGCTCTACGGTCAGGTGACGCGGCTTGACGGCCAGCTCACCCGCCAGAATGGCTTTGGCCTGGTAGCGGAACTCGATGGCCCTTTGCTCCGGTTCTCGGCCGGCAAATCCCAGCCGTTGGTACAGGCCGTCCAGCACCAGTTCCAGCACCAGCTCGGCAGTTTCGTCCAACGAGAAGGTCTGAACGTCGGTCTGGGGGGCTTGAGGCTGGGCGATTGGCTCCTCGGGCTGTTGGTCGGTTGGTTCGGCGTCACCCCCGCCCTGGCTGTCGGCCCCCGCCCCCGCGCCGGCCCCAGCCCTGTCACCGCTAGGCTCGCCACTCGCAGCCCGACCAGCCGGCTCGTCTACCTGCCCGGTTTGACCAGCCCCTGCTCCTGGTTCAGCTTCAGGCTGGGATCTTTGAAAGGCGGCTCGGGCCAACAACAACAGCCGGCGGATAGTGGCGATCTGAGTAGCTTTGGCCGTCGGCACCTGCCGTTCATCGCCGATGGTGTTCTCCAGTTGGAGGAGGGCGTTTTTTAAGGCTTGCTCACCAGGGTCGTCACTCTGGCTGGACCGCAGGTCGTTGACCAGCTGGGCGTACGGCAGGGAGCGTTCATATAAGTACTCGACAATACTCTCGAGCAGCTGCGACAGGTCCCCGGGAAAGACCCGGTTATCTTGAAGAGGAGTTGCTTCGGCATCGAGCCGTTGGATGTTGTCATGGTTGATGACGACAAACACGGACCCGACCATAGCTCCGTCAATTTCTTGGTCATAGATTTTCTCCGCGTCACCGCCGAAGCCGTTGTTGAGCCGGTCGAGCAGTTCCACGATCTGTTCGAGGGTTAGCGTTTGCCTGATCTGAAACAGCGGCTGGGACTGTGGTTGGTGTGGAGAAAGAGGGCGGGCCGGTTCAGCCATGGTGTGGTTATTATATCGTCCACCAAACAATAGCACGACCGAGTACTTGGGCGGCTGGGGTCGGCAACTACGATTTCAGTTTACTTCTCTCGAGTGCTATAATTTTTTTGTGAACGAGAATCAAGAGCCACCAAGGTCGCACTTGGACCGCATTTCTGAAACAAAAAGAGGACCAGGCCGCCTGCCGGAACTCACACACCTTCAGCAGCAGGATCCTCAATTGTTTACAAGCAGCCCCCCCACCGCTGACCAGTTGCTGGCCATTTTAGAAGACGAACGTACACCAGTTTTAGGCAGAGATGAAATTAAAGTAGCTCGCGACAGAGTTGCCGAGCTCGAAGCCGCCGCCCTAAATGATCCTGAGCTAGCCGAGAAGGTTAAGACTATCTACTCAGCTTTACTTGAACAAGAGCTAAACAGATTGCTGATTGAACAGCAGGACGAGCTTAGAAAAATCGAAAATTACTATGATGGTCGTCGGGAGGACCCAGATGAGGTTAAAAAGGCGCTCAAAAGGATCAGTACAGCCCGTGACAAGGTCCAAAAATTTAGAGTCAGAGTAAGATCGCGCGATCCATATGGACGGCAGGAACAAACAAACAAAATCATATCCAAACTTGATAATTTTCTGGAAAACGAACTGCGGCCGCTCGAAGCCAAAATTAAGAGTGGTACAGCTATTGGTTCTCAACCCGGGTTGCAACCAGAAACTACACCTCTGCCCGTTGATGTTATAGATGACAGCAAAAAATTTAAGGAAGATCTAGAAAAAGAAGTAACAACCTTTGTAGAGTTACAAAGGAATATAGTACGCAATATCTCCTCAGATCTTGATTACGACCCCCGGGAAGGCTCCCCGAGCGACGCTTCCAAGTTTAGAGATAGTTTTAGCTACTTCCAGCTTATATTATTTCCGCACTTTAGAGAGCGAGCTAACACAATTGGGACCGACGAGCTTAAGCTATTCTATGAAATAGAAAAGAGAGTCGCCAACACCAGTCGAGTTACATCTGAAGAAATTGCTGCCAGAATAAAGTTAATAGTTTTTTCTCGTTTGCCCGAGCTGGGTGACTTAGAAAATGAAATCTCTTCTTTGGAAAGTTTACCAGTGAACGGAAAAGCCGGTGATAATCCAACCATCCAACTCGAAACCATTTACACCAGGTTTCAAGCACTGAAATCACAACAAGGATCACCCAACAGTTTGCTAGTTGTTGAAACAACGGGTGATGACAGTCAAGAAGTTCGTGAAGAGATTGAACAACTACTTTCCAAGGCAGAGAGTTTGGTGAAAAATCTAACGCAAGAGTTATATGATTATTACTTTGTCAGTACCCCCCCAAAAATTTCTACAGTTAATCACCTGTGGCAAGAATTAAACAAACCAAGCCCAACTAGCCAGAATGAATTAGCAACTAGAATAAGAGAACTTGAGCATTGGTGGGGCCAGTTTTGGGATGACACAAACAATCAGCCGCGTCCAGATATTGTTCCTGAGTTGGTAGTAGCGGGGAACACGATTTTTCCCGATGGGAACCTCAGCGATCAGATGAACCGTAGTCCAGTTTTACAACAAACTATCCGAAGGTACCAAAGCGCTATCGAGAACTTCTCAAGCTTGGAGTACCAGCTTAAAGCTCAAAGCTTAATTTCGCTGCTAGACACCATTGACCGGCTGAAGTTTACAGGGTCACGGGTGGTAGATAGCACTCAAGTTGGTGAAACCGGCCAACAATTTACCTCCCAAGACCTTAGATCACTAGCTCAAGACTTGGAGAGAGGGAGAACTGCTCACAGGGTTTTGTTAAATGCTATGGGAGCCAAAGGAGATCGGGAGATCAATCGAATTAACAACTCTCTTCAAAAAATTCGCTCCCTAATTCAAGAGATAGAAAACAGACCGGTAGAGCAAATGACGCTCACCGAGATTGCGGACGAATTGATAAGTGGTCGGGCAAAAGCAAACCCTTTTGACTGGCAATATTGGAGGTCAGTTGCTGAAAATACATCAAGATCAAAAGCACTTGTTGACGCATTCCACAACAGAATATTCGACAAAGAGCAAAACCTAAGTGGAGATTATGCAACAGAGCCGGAAAGAATAAAGAAGGAACAAGAGAGACAAACACAACATCACCGAGTCGCTTTAGCAAAGCTCCCACAAACTCTTCAATCGGAAACTGGGAAGGCTTCGGGTAACAGGGACAAGCTGATCGATTCAGTTTACAAACTTATGCAGAGTAATCGAGCCAGCTGGCTGGCCGCCACTACTTATCACAGTGAGCACGGTGAAAATATCAGAAAAGTGTTAAGGTGGGTATACTACACCTCGGCAATTCAGCCTCATGAATCTGGTTACAATCCTTATTTAGCATACAACAGCTTAGCTTCCGAGCAAGGTCAGGACAACCTTGCTCATGCCATAGAAGGCGAATTTCCCCATCTTGATTCCAACTTGGTATCTACGGTGGTAAGTTTATTCTCAAATTTCAGCGTTCTTGACAGCATTCTTCGCGAAGCGAAGCTAAATACCAAAACCACCGGTCACGATCATGCTAGTAAAGTTAATAGAGTGCTTATCCAGAACCCTTTGGCCGCTTACATTCATGAAGCCTACAGGTATGGTGGTAATAAAAAAGACTGGTCGGCTTGGTGGCTAGCTTATTTAGGTGAACTGCCTCCTGGTTATGGTCCGTATAAAGAAGATGGCGGCGTGGTTCTAAACCAACAGGGCACACCGATACAAGTCGGAGAACAGCCAGTTGACCAATCAGCAGACATTAACGAGATTAGGGAGCTGATATTGTTATTCGAAAATTGTTTTTATGACACTTCGGAGTTCGAAGGCAAAATTTACTCAACAGCTGAACTAAACCGGAGTAATCCCGACAACCGCATGCGGCATGTTTTCCCCGACACATTTGATATGCTGATGCTAGGAGAAAGAGAGACGTTAGTGGTGCCTGATGCTGCCAACGAAAGATGGAATGTTGTTAACCACGAAGGCAAGACGGTAATTTATGTTAAACGGGGCGAGATCTTTGATGCCGTAACTAGCCAATTGCTCGCCACGATACAAGGCGACCAGGTTATTGACACTAACGGCACCTCGCTTGGGCATATTAAAAAAGTAAAAATTAAGAATGTATCACTGGAATTCGATGTACCGAATAATTTTGAACTATACGAAGCAGCTGAAACAGGGGGTGAGAATGGTGAGGCAGGATGGAAGAAGCTGCTCACCTTTGACTTTCAAGAGTTGTCTGGTCTAACCGCAGAAGTAATTATGGGTTCTGTCGAACAAGGCAAGCCTGGACTGCTCAATCAATGGCTAAGAACTGCTGGCCAAGTGAAAATGTTTCCGGGCAATCCTCTCAGAAAAGCTATTGAACCAATGCTAACCCGCTTCATTTTTCGATTATTTTCCAACTTTCAGTCAACTGATCCTAGGGAAAGGAAAAATCTATATACCGATATAGTAAGAGAACTGGAAAACTCAATAGAGTCAGGGGGTTTGGCTTCTTATAATCAGGAAGTGAGAACTGTAATTAAGAAACTAGAAGGTGATCGGCGATATAAAGGTATGTCGTCCAATTTGCGACCATGGAACGAGTCTGGTGAGCGGCAAAAGGCCCGCATTAAGTATATGGAGATTTATTGGAGACATACGCATCCAGACGGCCCAAACCCTCCAAAACCGCTTGAACGGTTCGCGACGGTTCGCGATTTAACACCAGAGGAGAATCGTTATTTACGAATTCTCAATGGAAGTGAACCGGTACCAAAACCAGTCAACAGAAGCGGTGACTTTTTCAAACCTAAAGATGAAACTAAGTAGTAGCAATCGCCCAATTAGCTCCCTTGTCCACTCGAAGTTCCACCTGACCCGCCGCCGCTGCTACCAGAACTACCACCTTTCTCCTTCAACTGGAGTTCTCTAATAACTTTAAATATATTGTTTGCGTCCAGAAACCGCTCGTCCTTGATGTCATCAATATATCTGCGAGCGCTCTGACCAATGCTCAAACCTCGCTGGGCGCTGGGGAGAAATCCGACTGTTTTGGTACCGGCGCTATCAGAAATTTCTTTCTTTAACAATCCTCGGAAGTATGGTTCCGGATCTCTTAGTGGTGATACCCCGGCCCTTCGGTTGGCAAGAATGCCTCTAGTTAATCCAATCGCTCCGCCTCCGGCAACTCCACCAAGTGCGATCCCCAAGTCGGCGCCTTTAGCAAATCTTCCTCCTCCTGCTCGCAGCAGACCCGCAAAGGCACTTTCAGTCGCGCCCAGGGACTTCTTGACCTGAGTGACAAACTCGGGCAGGGCAAAAATCAGTGCCAAGCCCGCCAACAGCGGGACCACACTGGCGGTGCCGCTGCCAACTAGGTAGGGTGGTACAAAGCCACCGCCATTGGAATCCCTGGTACTGACGACTATAAAATCAAACACAATCAGCAGTCCCAAGATAGCCGGAAAGACTGCCAGGTTAGCAAACAGGTTGCGCAGCCAAGTGGCAAAAGCGTTTTGGCCTGGAACTGCGCCAATCATCAGCATGATGGGCGCGAACACAATGGTGAGGATAATTTCGAGATAAATGCGGAGCAGATTAAAAAAAAGTCGGAAGACATTGAATATGATGACGATCACGATGATCAGACCTCCAGTCAATCCGGCAAAAAGTCCAATGCCGTCTCCGACTATCCCCAAACCGATGGTGCTTTCGACGAAAGAACCGATGGCGTTCGCTCCTTGACCAACGATGTCACTTTTAAACAGAATATAGCTTCCTAGCTGTAGCGCGCTTCGGTTGACCAAGTCGGTTGCGCCGAACAAGGCGCCCATCCCAAACATCACTAAAAACATCAGATCGATCAGCAAGCCGGCGATAGCGTACGAAAAAGTGACGGTCACCAAGGCAATAATGACGCTGGGAATGGCTTGTTGGGCAGTGACCGCGGTCTGGCCAACTTTTTGGCGAAACATGATCATGAAGCCGATCGCTACCATGACGATGATGAAAAAGAGGTAGGCGATGTTGCGGAAAATTTTCCAGATATCGAGGATAGGGGTCAGTACCGAGAAGCCGATGCCCTGGGCGTACGCCGGTTGGGCCAGGCCGATGTTGAGGCTGTCCATCACGTCGGCTACGTAGGTAGAGGTGCTAGCTGGTTGATTGGCGTACATGCCGCCGATCAGCAAGCTCAGCTGGCCGAGTACGCCGTTATCGCTGGAGAGATTGCCGTTGGAATCGGTGGTGACGATACCCAAACAACTCGCGCAGAGGCCTTTGGCGATCCCGAGCTGGAAAGCATCAAACAAACCGTCTGAGCCGAACTTCCACAAGTCTGGCTGGTCTGGCGCCGCTTGGGACTGGTTGTAGTCCTGAACTTGCTTGATCACGGCTCGGTCACTGGCCGAGATGCCACACACACCGGGCCCGCCGCCCGGGCTGGGGAAGCAGCGAGTGCCGGCTGGACATTGACTGGAGCTGGTGCAAGTGTTGCCGGTGGTGATGACCGGCTCGCTGACGTTGCCGGAGTTTCCGCGGGGAGGGTTTTGGCCGATGGGGATGCGTCCGCTGTCGGTGCTCTGGGCATGCGCCGCAGTCGCGGCCATCAATAGGCCAACAACTACAACAATCCCGGTCAGGAGCGGGCGGACTTTCACTCAGGCTATTGTAGCGTTGTGGCCAGAGAAGTGCAATTTGTGTCCAGGCGGAGAGCCCGGGACAATAAGCGCGGCAGGACAACTGCTTGCCAACACCCGGCCCAGCCGGTATAAAGAGAGTACCTTTCTTCATCGGGAGAGGTAGGGCGCGCGGCCACCGGCCGCCACCGGCCGCCACGTGTTGGCGGCGCTAGCGCTGGCCGCCCCTACTTGTCGCCCCCGCCCCGACACTTTCCTGCCTTTGCTCTAGCAAGCACGCCATAGACAGACAATAATGCTCAACCCGGACACCGTCGCCCAACTGGCCAAGCAGATGGCCGATGCCGGCACGGTAATGGTGGTCCTGCGTTCCCGGCCCAGCCTTGACCAGACAGCCGCCGCTACTGCCCTGCGCCTGAGCTTGACCGCCAGCGATCGCCAGGCAGACTTGGTGGCACCGGAACCGCTGGTATCGGAAACGGCTGACGACTTAATCGGCATCGACCAAGTCAAGACTGAGCTGGGCAACAAGCACCTGTCGATCAGTTTTGAGTACGACGAACAAGCCGTCGACAAGGTCAGCTACCACATTGATGAGGACGAGCAGCGCTTCTACTTGCTGATCAAGCCTCGCCGGGGCCATCGGCCGCTCGACGCCTCGAAAGTCAGCTTTGCTTACACCGGTGCCGAGGCGGACCTGGTGTTTTTGGTGGGTGTCCACTCGCTGGAGTCGCTCGGCCAGCTCTACATCGAGTATCAGGATTTTTTTACCCAGACTACTAGCGTGGTACTGCACAGGTTTGAGCCGGAGATTGGCCAGTACAAGTTTGACTCTTCGGGCATGTCGAGCTTGAGCGAGCTGACCCTGCGCTTGCTGGAAAGCTTGGAACTGCCGATTGATAGCCAGGTGGCCACCAACTTGCTGGCGGGGGTTGAGGACAGTACCGACGGCTTCCGCTCGGCCACCGCCACCGCTGAGACGTTCGAGTGCGTGGCCCGACTAATGCGCTACGGGGCCAGACGGCTGCCACGCCGCGCCACTCCCAGTGTTGATCAAACGGAGCGGACTGCTAGTCGGCTTGATGGACCAGCCGCTTACCCGGGCATTCGGTTGGCAGGGCCCAGCGGGCCCTTGGCTGAGCAACTCCGCTCCCAGGCCCAGTTGAGCGGCTCACTGGCGGACAAGATGCGCCGGCCTGGCCAGGCCGGCCAGCAAGATCAGCCTGGTCAAGCCGGCCAGCAAGATCAGCTCAGTCAGCCTGGCCAGCAGGGTCAGTTTGGTCAGTCCGGAGAGCTGGATTTCTCGAGGTCAAATGACCGGTCAGACCAAACTGTCCACCTAGGATCGGCTAAGAGTGCAGATAAAAGTTCAGCCGAGACTACGGACAACCGCTCGCCAAGCAGGAGTTTACAGAGAAGTTCGAGCAAAAGGACGAATAGAAATTCCGGCAGAAATGCAGGTGGGCGGTCTGGCGGGTCAGCCAACAGATTTGGAAAAGGGGAAGCACGGTCAGGCCCAGATCCGCGCCATCGCCAAAAACGATCGGGGCCGGTTCGGAAAGCTGTCGCCGGCGGCTAGAACCAGTTTCTTGAACCCTGAAGACAGTCTTTCCCCCCCGACTTTCGCGAATTAGTAACCGCTTAATTTGCTATTTGCTGACTGTCCCCTAGGGAACAATTTTTTTGGGGTGTTTTTTTGGCGCACATTTTCCGTGGGCCATTAGTGGGCCATTAGTGTGCCGAAAGTGGGCCTTTTTGGCCCACGCGCTTTAACCCAGTTTTTTTAGATATACCAAGAAAATATTGCCAACTGGAAAAACATCTTTAGTGAGCACACTTGGCTTGTCCTCAGCCTGGAAAGAAACGTAAAAATCAAAAGAGCGAAAGTCAGGCCAAAAACGATCGGCACCGGTTCAGAAAACTACTTGGTGATTTGGCACGCCTGGGCGGCCGACCACGGCTTCCAGCTGCCGGCTTGGGAGCGCAGCTCCACAGCTTGTGAGATGTTGTTGTCGGCGTCCAGGAAGTGGGCTCGGCAATCTTGAAGCGCTTGGGGATTGATCACTTGGCACGGCAGAACGAACGGATCGTAGTTGGGGTCAGACTGAGGCCGGCCGCGGCCGTCGGCAAAGATATCAACTTCACCCCCAGTGGTGAACCGCCGGCAGCGGCCCGGTACCAGTAAGTTGTACTGGAACAGTCCCACGCTGTAGTCCACGCTGCCGCCGGCGCTCAGGCAAGTGTCGTTCAGGGCCAGTGGATTACTGCCGCTCTCGCGGTTGCAGATCTGAGAGGCTTGGCGGGCCAGTTCCTCACTGCCGAAAAACCGGTGCAAGTTATCAACTGAACACGGGCCGGTACCCAGCTGACAACTGCCGCCAAAGCTGGTCAGCTGGCGTCCCCGCTGGCCGCCCGGCAGTTGCTGGTCGCCGCACCGGCCCAGCAGAAAGTCCTCGGTAGTCTGGCACGAGCTCAAGAACCGGTGAAAACCACTGTTGATGCCGTGGAGTGATTTCTGGATCTCGACCATCCAGTGGCCCAGCACCGCTCCCAGAATCCGCGGAGCCTCCTGAGGCTGTTGTTGGATAGCGGGGTTGATCTGGCCACCGCAGCCGTCAGGCAGCCGGCCCAGCTCGTCGAGCACGCACAATTCGCCGGCCGGGTTGGTCCGCCGCCGGTAAGTAAAGCCCCGACTGCCGGTCTCGCGGAACTCGCTAAAGGTGTCGTTGACTCGCAAGTAGCGCGGCAGTTCGGCGGTGCCCTCGATGGCCTGGGCCGTCTGGATAGTGTCCAGCGTGAAGAACACTCCTGCCAAGGTATTCTGGATGTCCTCGAGTTCGACGCCTTGAGGCGTGATTAGGTAGCTCTCGATTGATGTTTTGGCCCCGGGCTGGCCACCGTCGTAAGGCGCTTGCCACAACAGGTTGCTTAAAAAATCGTACGGCAGCTGGTTGGGAACGTTTTGACTGATACTGTCGTCAGCCAGGGACTCGATGGTCCGGGCGTTGTCATGACTGGTCTCGGCCCCCGCCCGGACTTGGCCGGAACTGCCGATGGTGTTGGTCGGTTCGAATGGCAGCTCCTCGGCCGAAAAGTTACACTCCTGGCCGTGGGTGTTAATTAGGTCGGTCAGCGCCAGCACGATCGGGTTGTCGGTGGTACACGGCTCGGCACCATTACAAGTGATGATCGGGCCGCTGGTGTCGGTCAGCAGCTGCTGGAACTGCTGACGCTGATCGGTGACCTGACGACGGAACTGCTGGTTTTGCTGTTGAGTGCGCAGGACGTCGCGGGTCAGGTCCAGGCCGTCTTGGTAGTAGATGTTGGCCGGGTCATTTTCATCCAGTTGCGCAAAGTAGTTTTTATTGGTACCCACGTCGGGGAGGCGAAAGACGATCACCCGGACCTGCTCGTCGGGCTGGGGCGGGTCTTGGGGATCGGCGGCCTCAAGAAAGTTAAACGAGATACTGGGATTACCCGGCGACTGCTGGGTTTCTTCCAGCTTGGTGCTGACCACTAAAAATCCCAGCCGGTAAGCTTGGTTAAGATAATAGGGCACGTTGAGAATGGCGTCGCGGTCAAGGGGATCTGCTTTGTCAAGATTGGAGCACTTAACAGCGTCCAGCTTGGCGATGGCGTCGCGGTAAGTGGCTCGCTGGCCTAGGCCGGGCACCGGCTGATCGTAGAGCGGACAGGTTTGGGGAAACTCCAAGGTGTTGCACATCCTGTCCACCGTTTGGAGTATGTCTTTGGACTGGCGGCACTGTTGTTCCAGTGTCAGTAGTGAGTAGATCGGCGCCGAGCGCAGGCTTTGGTTGGCTTGGTCCGCGCCGCCGGTCGGGCCGCTGGTGTCTCGGAAGCCAAAAAAGTTCTCGATGGAGTCAAACAGACCGCCGCCCGATCCTGAGGACCCTTGGCGGAACAGAGGAATAGTCACTTGGGAAAAGTCAAAGACCTGCTCTGCCTCGAGCTCGAGCTGGATGGGGTTGGGCAAGCCGCTGCTGATGTTGTTGGGAATGTCGCTCGTGTCGCCCTCGATCACGAACTCCGGCACAAAGCTGGGAGCGCTGCACTGAACCTGATAACCTTGGGCCGCCAGGTCTTGGCGGATCAGCTGGCGGCGCTGGGGGTTGGGGATTGGTTGGCTGCTGGGCGGCGCCAGTCCCGCGATGGGGTAGAGAAAGTAGTCACTTTGCGGTCCTTGGCAAACGTTGAACACAAACTCGGGGTCATTGCAGGCGGTCTGGAGAGCATGGCGACAAGCAAAGCTCCAGAAAGGTCGGGCGTCGCGAAACTCGCTATTGAGACCCAGCGAGTTAAAGACCAGCAGGGTTTTTAAGTTTGGCAAGCTGGCCGCCTGGGGAACGACCTGCAGGTACTCTCGCAGCAGCTCCTCAAACCGGCCGCTGTTCCCCTGGGCCAGCGGCCCCGACTCGGTGATGTAGATAGGTTGGCCGTCGGCCAGCGCCGCGAACTGCCGCAGATGATCGAGCGCCGCCTGAGCGGTAGGGAAGGCCGGCAGGACGTAGAGCGGCAGGGACACGCCGGCAATGCCCGGTACTTGGGCTAATCGCCCCACCCACTCGGCGGGGGGAGGGATGTTAGGCTCCTGAACTTGGCTAACGTCGCAGTAGTGGTCAACTTGGCCGGTGATGAAGGTGATGTGGCCGTCGCCGTTGGTGGTGACGCCGTTGATGACGTCGCCCATAAACTTGAGCTCGGCGTCGATACCGCCACCGCTCAGCACGCTGGCCTCGGCACAGTTAACTTCGTTGCGGCCGGCCATGGCGGTGAAGGCCGCGCTATCGGTCCGCCGCGAGATTTCGTCGAGCAGCTGGGCGTACTCGGCTGCCTCGGGCCCAGCTTGCTTGGTGCCGGCGCCCACCCGAATAATGATGTTGCCACCGCTGGAAATAGCTTTGACCACCCCGTCAATGTCAGCCGAGCTGACCAGCAGCGCCAGCGTGTAGTCGGTCTCGGTGAAGTCGCCGCCGGCCAGGAACGGTGCGGCGGTGTTGTTGCCCACATTAACGTCACAACTGCCACCTTGAGCATGGGCCGGTGGGACGAGTTGGAGGGGCTGGGGCTGGGTTGGGCTCTGGACTGGGGCCGAGGTGGAGACGGCGCCGGTCAGTCTGACTGCTTGCCGCGTCAACACCCAACCGAACGTTATCAGCGCCAGTCCCAGCGCCATGGCAAATTTTGTCACTCTTTATTATAGCCTGGGATAGCCAAACCTCGACCCTCGGGTGAAGTCCGGCGACAGTCCGGCGACAGTCCGGCAGAAGTCCGGCAACAGGGACCGACCAAACCGAAGCCAGGCAGTGATGGCTGGTGATTTAAGGATTAGGGAAGTTGGGGACCTGAAAGTTCCCCAACTCCTGGATGCCGGTAAACTCGATAATCAGTCGCAGTACCACGAACGCCGACAGCGCCACGATGATACCGACAATCGAGTAGGTGACGATCTTGCGGGCCTCCTCGGTACTCTTGGCCTGACCGCCGGACAGCATCAGCTTGAAAGAGCCGTAAATCAACATCACCAGCGCCACCAGCCCGATCAGGGTGATGGCTACCGACAGCACGTTGGCCAGCAAGCACTCAAAGCCTTGGATAGTGGCCACGTCACTGGCGTCAGGCCCGTTTTGACTGCTGTAGTCCTGGCCCACGCAGTTGGTGCCCAGCCAGGCTTGGGGACTAAACTGGGCGTGAGCAGTGGTAGCCGAGCCGCCTAAGACCAGTCCGGCCATCACAACCGCTGGTCCCAGCCGAGAGAGAAAACGTTTACTCATTGTTAGCTGACTGAGTGGCCGGCGGCGCCGCTGGGCTGTCGGCCGGTTCTTCGACCTCCAGCATCCTGGCTTGGCCGCCTCTAATAGTTCCTAAGTTGCGGAAGACGTCGTTGAGATCGCTAAACCCTAGGAAATTTAACAACAGGATCAGGATAGCATACGAGGCTGCCACGATGATCAGGCCGACCACCGCGTTGATGAGCTTACCGCGGGCCGCCTCGGTCTTGCCCTTGTCACCACCGGAAGTGATCCATTCCAGGCCCGCCCTGATCAGGAACAACAAGACCAGCAGGGAGGCGATGGCCAGTACCGCCGTCAACAGGGAGTTAATGAACGAGCCGATGTCGGTAGCAAAGCCGGCTGGGACTCTCAGCGAGATATTGCTTAACATTTGACCGGATGGCGTGCCGTTGCCGGCAGTGGTGCTGGTGGTTAACTGGAGGATGCCGTTCTGATGGCTGGTCTGGACTTGGTCGCCGCCGGCCAAGCTGTGGTCCGGTGCCGCCAGCGCCACGGCCAAGCTGATGGACAGGACTGCTAAAACTGCTAAAGCAAAGCGCATGGCGCTATTATAGCAATGTGTTAAGTGTGGCGATGAAGGCTAGAATACGGAAAACGAGAACCCAACAAAGCGGAAGCTATGGTTGGTTGAGATAAAATGGCGCTGACCTTCCGCCTGCGCCACCGCCAGTAGTTCTATCTTCATTAATGAACCGAATGTTCTGGAAGACGTTGTCACTACCGGTCACTCCACCACTAAACCCTAGGAAGTTGAGTACCAGGGTGAGCACCGCA
>PFDK01000028.1:13624-13944 GCA_002772645.1 Candidatus Pacebacteria bacterium CG10_big_fil_rev_8_21_14_0_10_56_10
GGCCGCGATCACCATCACAAAGCTCAACACCGCTTGGATCAGCACACCGATGTCGGTGGCAAAGCCCTGGCTTGGCTCAATGGTGATGTTCCTAATGTTGCGTCCTTGGGCAAACACGGCTCCGGCCAACAACGGCAACGCGGAAACGGCCGCGCCGGCCGCTGTGCCTACTTTAAGAAAGGTACGGTTCATGCATCCCTTTTTTTGCTAAGTATTTATCCGGCCTCATTAATGAACCGAATGTTCTGGAAGACGTTGTCACTACCGGTCACTCCACCACTAAACCCTAGGAAGTTGAGTACCAGGGTGAGCACCGCAAA
>PFDK01000013.1:0-1344 GCA_002772645.1 Candidatus Pacebacteria bacterium CG10_big_fil_rev_8_21_14_0_10_56_10
TTAATCTACCTATCAGCCTAACACCGTTCTCTTTATTTGCTCAAGTTGTAACTAGCACAAAGCGTACATGTTTTCGAGTGACCTGTCTAAATCTTGTCCAGTACCCAATTCACTCCACAGTTAGTTTAGAAATATACGGGACAGGTTTCCAGCCGTATTTTTGTGCGTAACTGTTTGGACTCATCATACCAAGACTTTCGTGTGGACGCGAATGGTTGTAAAAATTAATCCACTTTTCTGCTTGGTGCAGAAAGGATCCAAGCGTTGGATATTTTTATCTGCGAACCACAGCGTGCTTAAACTGACCAACAAACCGCTCTGCAAACGGGTTATTGGTTGGTGTACCAGCTCTGCTCATACTGGGAAGTAGTCCTTTTTCAAGTACTAGGGCGATAGTTTCTTTTGCTCCATACTGCTTTCCTTGATCTGAATGCCAGATATACAAATCATCTTACTCACTCATGTTTTGCATTGTTGCCTGTACCAATGCTGCTTTCATACTGTAATCAAATACCATAGATAAAATCTGTCTTGTTTGTCTGAGTAGTGCAAAGCAACCTCGCAGCTTTGATCCATCTATGAGTGCAAACTCAAAAATGTCTGAATACACCACTCCTTGATCAAATGACTCTCTGATCCCTGGTTGATTGGCAATATTTGGTTGCATGGTGGTTGCTTTCCCATGATAGTGATATCGTTTGCTACGTTTTCTGGCTACAATGCCATATTTTTTCATCACTCGAAGCACTCTTTTTTTGTTTGCTTCAACCAATGGAGCAAGAGATTTATGACCAAGTGTGTCGTCGAGCTCATCATAAATAGTGGTAATTTTGTTTGCTAATTCCTTGTCTGGTTTCTCCAATCTTGAACGGTAATACCAAGATTCTCCGCAGAACTCTAGCGCTCGTGCAAGTATTGATTTCGTATACTCAGGGTTGTCTAGAAGCAACTGCTCTGCCACAAATCGTCTCTCAACTACTTTGCTCCCAGCAACCCTTCTGCTTTTTTTAGTATCTCCAGCTGCGTTGCATACTCACCAATGATTTTTTTGAGCTCATCGGGTGATTGTCCTGGCTCGTACCCAAGTGCAGCAGCTCGACTCCTGGGATCTCGTTTATCTACAAATACTTCTTCTGCTCGTTTGAAAAACTCACTTCTCCAACGTTGGATGACTGAATTTGATAACCCATATTTTCTGCGTACTGCTTCGATTGTGGTATCTCGCTGCAAACTCTCTAGTACCACCTGTAGCTTCTCACGAGCCGTATATGTCCGACGTTTCATTTTATACCCCCTTTGGACAACTTTTATTGTCCCTTATTTATGTGTTTAGTATATGGGGTA
>PFDK01000013.1:1366-14793 GCA_002772645.1 Candidatus Pacebacteria bacterium CG10_big_fil_rev_8_21_14_0_10_56_10
TCAGAGCCAAGCTGTGTACTTTTTCGGAATCTATCAAAGCAGCTCAAAGCCGGCAAAATTCTCAATATCAAACAATTGTTGGCCAGCTTTTAGATTGAGAATTGTATTTGCTTAGCTGGCGGTGAACCTAATCCCAGTACTTGGCAGGTATCGATTCTTTTTGTTGGCTGATCTTTTTGCGAACCCTCACAAAACTGAGTATTCCCATGATCAAAACAACCGCGCTCATAAAAATCAGTACGAAACCTATGGTCTGTAAAAACGGTTTGTCAAAAAATTCCTGCAGGGCAACTCCGGTAGCTAAAAAGGCCAGCGACGTTCTCAAGTACGCCAAGACCGTGCGTTCGTTAGCCAGAAAAGAGATTAGTTTTGCCAGGACAATTGAGCCGTTTGCTTGTGCCACCAGTTGATTATCCAAAATGTTCGATCAAACTGCCAGTAGTAATTGGCGATTCAGCGATCCTTTTTCTGACGGCGGCCGGAGCGGTGGTTTCGTTTAGCTTTGATGTTCCTGACAGCTGGTAATTTGACACCAAAATACTCGCCAATATGGTGGGACGAGTCCCAAATAAAGCCGGCGATGCCAAACGAAAACACCATCTCGCTGACCTCTTCCCAGTGACCAAACGTTACGTACCCATCAGTCTCGCGCAGGTAGACGTAGACCACCATCGGCACAAAGAACAGTGACCAGTACCACTTTGGGATCAGAATCTGGGCCCAGGGGCGCAGGGCGCTCGGCAAGCGCTGTAGGACCACCAGCATCACCATCCCCAAGGCGGCGGCGTAGATACCAAGGCCGGCGTACGAAAAGTACACCAGACCGATAACGCTTTTGAGGTTGTGGAATGTCAGGTCTTCCTGGCTGCTGATCTCTACAATCTCCGGCGGTGTCTCTACGCCCAGCAGCCGCTGGCCCCAAGAAATTTCTTCTCCCGCGATCAGGAAGGCGCCGATGGCAGCCAAGCTAAACATCGCCACCAGGATTACTCGCCGCCATTCTGCCGAAAAACCGCGGATCACCCGCCGCAGTGTCTGAACGGCAAAAAAACTGGTCACCAGATAGGCGGCGAAAGTCAAGTACTCAAACAACCCGTCTTCCTGCTTGAGCTTGGCAAATATTAGGTGAGGGTAGTTCCACTGCAGCATGATCAGGTGGCCCATCAGTAAGATAGGAGTCACAAAGACTGCCCACTGCCAGTGTTTCTTGATGGCGCTCCAGTCAAAGTTAATGATACCGACCACCAAGAAAAACAGGCTGACCAGCTCAAACGGCTTAGGCTGAGCGTGAAACAGGGCAAACGAAAAGTTGGGATGGTAAAAGACGTTGAGGATCGGCATCAGCACGGCCAACGACGTGACCACCGGGGCAATGAACAACGCTAAGGTGCGGTAGTAGACATCGCGGAAAAAGACGCCTAGCACAAACCTGGACACCAGGTTGTACGCCGCGAAAGCAATCAAGACCAGCAGCGGGGTGACGCCCAGCCGGGCTTTCACAAACCCGGGATAGGTAAACGAGTCAAGGTACACTAAACCGGCGGCCAGTGCCAGAACAGCCAATAATACCCACCACAAAAAAGGTTGGTCGCGCAGTTGCTGCCAGTAGGTTGCTAAACTTGTCACAAATGTTGATTTTACCAGAGTAACTCCGCTCACAGAACTGTAGGAACGACTCGCCGACAGTGCCTCGACGGTGTCTTGATGATGTCGCCAACGGTGCCTCGATGGTGCCTCGATAGTATGAAAAAGTATGATTGTGTGATACTATTGAAACCACTCTTTAAACCGGCTATCATCACGCTTCTCAGTAATTATGAGTATCGCGCCCGCTTACAAACCCAGAGCTATCGTCTTCGACGTCGATAAAACGCTGACGCCGGTCACTGTCTGGTACGAGCTCGATCGCCAGCTGAAAGCGGACCCAGCCGCTCATGCCGACGCTTACATCGCTTATCGGGATGGCTCGCTGAGCTTCAAACAAGCTAAGGAATCATTGTTTAAAATCTGGCGAGCTCATTATAATGCCATCACCCGCCAGCTGTTGCAGAACATTTTTTTGTCGATCGAGCCAAAGGGCTCGGCGGTGGCCACCATTCGCGCCCTTCAGCAAAAAGGCTACCACATCTGCCTGATCTCGGCTTCTATCGAGATGTACGTCCAGTTGACGGCTGAGCGGTTGGGAGTGGAAGACGCGTACGGCAACAGTAAGTTCATTTTTGACGAACACGACAACTGGGTAGACTTTGAGTACGACAGAGATGAGGCCGGCCTCAAAGTCAAACAGCTCCAGCACTTTATTGATAAACATGGCTATCAATTGACCGACTGCGTGGCGGTGGGGGACGGCGAGAGCGATCTGGAGCTGTTTCGTGTCATCCCGGGGGTGGCGGTGGAAGCAGAAAGCGATCACCTCAAGCAACTGGCCTGGCAGGACATTCACTACATCACTAAACTAGAACAGTTGATAGAGTCACTACCAGACCGAGCTTAGATGGCGGTGGGGCTTAGTTAGTCCTACCGCTACAGTTTTAAACCTCTCTAAACCTAGCGCTCAACCGGCGTTTACCAAAGACGTATAATAGACTTGTTGCGAAGTAATAATCATCGCTCTTTCACGCCTCTTTGGCAAAAAGTCTAGTATCCTTTCCATGCCGCCGTTGACTCGTATCGAGGTCGATCTCTCCGCCATTCGCCACAATGTTTCGGCAGTCAAGAAGTACGTCGGACCGAGGGTAGAAATCATGGCGGTGGTCAAGGCCAATGCTTACGGCCACGGCTTGCTACCGGTGGCCCGAGCGGTGCTGAAGGCGGGGGGGTCGCGGCTGGCGGTTAACCGGTTGAGCGAGGGCGTTGAGCTGCGGCAAGCCGGCGTCACCGCGCCGATCTTAATACTGGGCCACACCCCGGCCAGCGACATGCCTCAGATAGTCCGTCACCGGCTGGTGCCAACGGTCACCGAGCCGGACCAGCTTGAGCCGCTGGACCGAGCAGCCAGCCGGGCCGGACAGCTCCAGCCTATTCATGTTAAAGTCGATACCGGCATGGGACGGCTGGGAGTCCTGCCCGCCGAGGTCGAGAAGTTTGCCGCGCGGGCGGCCGAACGGCAGAACTTGCATCTCGAAGGACTGTACAGCCATCTAGCGGTGGCTGACTCCAGTGATGCCGACGACAAAGCGTATACACGCCGTCAGCTAGACAGCTTTGAGCGTGTCTTGACCAAACTGCGCCAAGCCGGTCACCAAATTTCGCTACCTCACATCGCTAACGCGGCGGCCACCGTCTACTTTCCCCAGTCGCGCTACCAACTTGTCAGGCCGGGCCTGATCTTGTACGGCCTTAAGCCTAATCACGGCCGCGACCTGCCCATCGATGTCAAGCCAGCGCTGAGCCTGATCAGCTACGTGGCCAGGGTTAAAAAACTGGCCGCGGGGAAAGACGTTAGCTACGGCCGGACGTTTACCACTTCCCAGCCGACAACTGCCGCCTTGGTGCCGGTAGGTTACGGCGACGGCTACCACCGAGGGCTGTCCAATAAAGGGCAGGTACTGGTGGGCGGCCGCCGGGCGCCGATCATCGGCCGGGTCTGTATGGACCAGCTGGTGGTCGACGTGACCGATATTCCCGGCGTCAAACTTGAGGACGAGGTGGTGCTGTTGGGCTCTCAACGAGATGGCTCTATCTCAGCCAGTGACATCGCGGACTGGATGGGTGAGATCAACTACGTGGTCACCACCGCCCTGCTGGAGCGCATTCCCAGAGTTTACTTGGGTTAAGCACTGATGAGCATTGATGAGAGCTGCCGAGGGTTAAACTAAGAAGCGGGTAATTTTGTCGACGTTAAAGACCAGGAACAGGCCCACCGACACGATCAGCAGCCCAATCAGTGGATAAGCGTGAGGGTGGTCGGTCATGAACTGCTCGCGCTCACGCTGGTACTGGGTACTGCCCGAGTTAGGAGCGGGCGCGATCCGGCGCCCTGCGGCGCGGTTACTTCGACGTTGGGGAGAACGAGTAGTTCGTTTTCTTGGCATACGCATGAGCATAGCAGAGTTTTTGAACAAAGCGCAAGAGAGAAAATGTGAGCGGGAGAGCGTGGGCCGAGCGGGTGAGCGTGGACCCGAGCAGGTGCTGAGCGGGTGACAAGTGACGTCCAAGCACGCGCAGCTCAAGAAAACCGGGACACGTACTGACCCGACTCGGTATCGACCACTATCTGGTCACCTTGCTTAATAAATAGCGGTACTTGCAGCCGGTAGCCTGTCTCAAGAGTAACCATTTTCTTGGCACCGCCCACCGTGTTACCGGCATCCTCGTGATGGGCCTGAGTAACGGTTAAGACCAGCTTGGGCGGCAGTGACACGCCGATCGGCCGGTCTTCGTCAAACAGCACAAAAAGCTTGGTATCTGGGGTCAGCAACCGACGCTGCCGGCGGCCTACCAAGCTAGCAGGCAGGGAACGCTGCTCAAAACTGTCCGGATGCATCACCACCAACTCATCATTGTCGCTGTACAGAAACTGGTGCTTCTCAGAAGAAACATCCAACACTTCCAGCTGGTCGCTTGATTTGCACGTCAAACGGTGGGTACCGTCTTTAGCCAAGTTTTTGTACGTAAAGTTGCAGTAGCCGCCACCACGGCTGTGGTGATGGAATGATGTGCCAGTGATCTGGCAAGGATCACCATTGAGCTTGACAAACGCGCCTTTGGCTACCTGACCGGCCTTAACTTTCGACATGCCGAGCATTTTACCAGACTGTCAAAATGTGTTTAAAGGCGCGCTATTTTTGTTGATCGAGATGTTAAAAAGTCAGAAAATAAGTGTGGCCAATGAAAATGAAGTAGACAATCACCGCCAACACTCCAAATTTTCTGGGTATCTGGCGACCGGTTGAAGACAAGACGATGCCGGCAAAGAGACTGGTGGTCACCACTAAGTAGAACACGTCCAGTAACGCCGGCTCGGGACGAGGGCGGAAAAAGGAAATGATCGGTACGAACAAACCTAAGTTGTAGATGTTACTGCCGATCAGCGTGCCCACCATGATCTTGGGCTGACGCTGGGACCCGGCTACCAGCAAAGTAACCAGCTCCGGCAGGGAAGTGGCGGTAGCCACTAGCGTCAAGCCCAGCACCGACGTAGCCACACCCAAAGCGACCGATAACCCCTGGACTGCTCCCACCAAGGTGTTACTGCCCACCACCAGTCCGATCACCGCGCCAATCAGCAGTAGCAACGACGCCAGTACCGATCCTTGAGAACCTATCGCCGCCAAGAACGAGTGAGGTTTGTGTTGGAACAGCTTTTTGTCTTCCGACTTGCTGCCCGCCACCCCTAGTACGTACTGGTAGATCAAAACGTAGGTCAGCACTCCCAGCAGGGCTGCTATCTCCAGTTGGGGATTAACACCGAGCAAGCGAATAGTGACGAACAGCACGGTCATCACTACCAGCATCAGTACGTTTTTGGGAGTCTTGGTCGTGCCTATTCTGGGTGACGCCGCCAGCACGCCTAAACCAAACACCAGCGTCAAGTTTGAGATATTACTACCGACAATATTGCCCAGCGCCAAGCCGCCGTCGCCGTTGCCCAGAGCGGCCAGCAAAACCGTCAGCTCGGGCAGGTTGGTGCCGAAAGCCACGATCAACAGGGAGAGGATTAAGGGTGAGATTTTCCACCGGTAGGCTAGCTCCTTGGTGACGATGATCAGCACGTCGGCTGCCAGCAGGACTACTGCTAGACCGGCGCCGAACTGAATGAGCAAGCTGGTCAGGGACATACTTACTCTAGTATAAGCAGGGGGGCGGCCGCTGCTCAATGGGGAAAGGTGTTGTCCGGTTGCTGCTCAGTGGGGGGGGAAGGTGTTGTCTGGTTAATTCTCAATGGGAGAACTGTCCTGGCCTGTCACTGCTCACCGGCCGCTGCTCAGTGGCAGAACACCCCACTCAGAGTTGTGCTAAGCGACGATGCTCTAACCATCGATGTCTAGCTGATGATGCTCTAACCAGAAATCCGCGCCTTTACCCGGACTGATTGGTGTCTGTCTAGGTCGCGATACCTTCCGGAAAACCAGCGGCTCCTGACTTTCGCGCTTTTTTGGTTTTTTACGTTTTTTTCCAGGCTAAGGGCAAGCCAAGTGTGGTCACCAAAGATGTTTTTTTAGTTGGCATTGGCAGTATTTTCTTGGCATATCTAAAAAAACTCACTTAAGCGCGTGGGCCAAAACGGCCCACTTTCGGCACACTAATGGCCCACTAACGGCCCACTAACGGCCCACTTTTGGCACATTAATGGCCCACGGAAAATGCGCGCCAAAAAAACACCCCCAAAGAAATTATTCCTTATGGGGCTAGTCATCAAATTAAGTGGTTACTGATTCGCGAAAGTCGGGCTCTAACCAGAACGCCGCGCTTTCACCGGGGCTGATTGGCGCCAAGCTTTCCCATGAACTAGCGACTGATCGGCGTCAAGCTGCCTTGTAAAATCGTGGTCCCAGCCGAACGGGTAGCGGTTTGGGGCGTCCCGACACCTGTAGTCTCATCTGTAGGCTCACCGGTAGGTTCCAGCGTTACCAGGTAGCGGGTGTACCCCAGCAGGTTGGTCGGGCTGACAAAAGTGTTGGTCCTAACACCGTCTTCCGTCTCGAACCCGCCGGTGCTGAGCAAACCGGGCGCGTCACTCCGCTGCAACCATCCCTGGTAAACCTGGCCGGCCGGCGGCGGGCCCAGCCCCTCAGCCACCGCCAGCAGTTGGTAGTGATCATTCTTGAACACTGCGCTGGCCAGGCCAATCGCCTCAGTATCACGGCCCCTCAGGGCCCCGATGTGCGAAAAGTTCTTCACCAACACCGCTTGCTTCTCCCCCAAGCTGAGCTGGGCGGGCGAGGTGTTGGCGTTGTCGGCGCTAGGCTTAGGCTGGGGAAGCCGGCCAGCCTGGTCCTGGTCCTGTCCGGTAGCCGGAGTGCCCTGGTTTCCAGCTGGCTGGGAGTCGGTGTTGCGGTTAACGACCGAGCCGGCATGGAAAGGCTGGTCTGTTTGGGACGACTGGGGCGAGCAGGCAGTCAGTATCACCGCGCCGGTCAGCGCGCCCAGCCAAGGCAGAAGTTTGAAACTGCCGAAACTGTTACCGGGGCTACTGCTAACGCGGTTGTTAAAGCGATTGCTGAGGCGGTTACTGAATCGGTTGCTGAGGTGACGCATGCTTAGTCCGAATTAGTCCGGGCAGGTACCTGGGCACCGCCGACATGTATCTATCATACTCGTCACCGAACCTCTTTTTAAGCTCTTCCTCCTCATGCAGTACCACGTAGAGGTGATTGCCCAGCATAAACAGCACTAAGTACACCGACAGCAGCAGCTGGCCAAACACCAGGAACTCGCCCAGCAAAATCAGCCAGTAGCCCAAGTAAATTGGATTGCGGGTGACAGAGTAAATCCCCGAAATAACAAGTAGCTGGGGCGGATGGAGCGGCATCGGCGTTCCTTTGCCTTTGAGCTTGAACAGAGTTGAGCAGTAGATGAACAAGCCAACGCCGGTCAACATCGAGGCTATCCCCAAGCCGCCGGCCAAAACGCTATGGAGAGCTGGTAAGTTGAGGGAGTTGTTGAGGACGATCAGCAGTAACGGCAGCAGGACCGTGATCGATAGGCCCGCCATCAAGCTGAAAAGTAGGGCGGCTAAGTTCATGTTGACGATTTCTGTGGCACCTAAGAGGGGCTGGGGCGGTCTGGAGCGGGTGAGCGGAATTGAACCGCCATCTTCTCCTTGGAAGGGAGATATACTTGCCGTTGTACTACACCCGCTAAAGAGTAGGCCGGTAGCCGGCGCGATAGTGCGGTAGTATTGTACCAACTTTAAGTCAGAGGGGTGACGGTCATTTAGCAAACTAAGGGGGTGTGGTATAAAAACAGTGTGGCTAGGAGGAGGATTGAAGGATCACCGGGCAACGAACAACGACGCAATACTTCGGTGGTACTAGCCAAATTAGCTGCAATCAGAGCTGGCGCAAAAAATCACACCGAAGTTGATGAAGCTGCAAAAAAGAAAGTTGAGAACCGGATTCGAGAGAGTCGGTCAGTTTCACGGATTAGAGAAGCTATAAAGGGCTTGAGAGAGGTTGGAGAAATTATTGAGAGAGAGCACGATAGCGTCCAAGATGGACGAGGGGAAGACATGCGCGTTACCCTCAAACACCGTCTGCTTGGTTTCGTTTCAGTCCAATGCAAATCAAGTAAAAGTGGCGTTCAAAAATTTATCGATCAGAGACTTAAGAATGCCAACTTGCCTCCAGGTGTAGTTGATTCAGCCCAATCTCCGTTGGTCGAAGAAAGAACGATCGTGCTGTGCGGTAAAGACAGTATCGAAGCTATTAGAAAAGAGTTTCTAAGGCAACTCGATTTGATTGAGATCGGGTGGGACATGAAGTGGCACCGGCGGCAAACTCGCGACCACAGCTAGCCGAGTGATATAATTTTCCCCAGAGATCAGGCCGAAGTGGCGGAACTGGTAGACGCGAGAGACTTAAAATCTCTTGGTGGCAACACTGTGTGGGTTCGAGTCCCACCTTCGGCACATCGGCTGCGATTACCACGTTGAGGAAGACGGAGAGTAGCTCAGATGGCTAGAGTGCACGCTTTGGGAGCGTGAGGCCGCGGGTTCGAGTCCCGCCTCTCCGACCACGTTGGACGTTTTCACACCAAACTCCACCATCTCGGTCAAGGCTTGCCCAGCTAATCAGCTGTCAGCGGCACAAGGCCGACAAAAGAGTTTCCGTCAATTATCTGCATGGGGTCTGGGCAAAAGCCCGATGTCGTACTCTCACAAATGCTCCACGAAACGCCTGAGGATCTCATCCAAAAAGTAAACATATCAAACGAAATTCCCTCCGCCTCACCGTCAAGTAGCTCTCCCTCTTCGTCGATGATCTCCCCGCGCTCAAAGAGCGAACCTTCTTCTTCATCCGGAGTAACAACAACCCCTTCCACAGGCGTGAATGTAAAGCTCACTTCCACCGGCAACTGTATGTCAAAAGTACCGCCTTGTCCTTCAATAAATGGGAGTATGGTGTCGAAATTGAAAGGCGGGTTTACATCAGGCCGCTCGATGCCCAGACCCCTGTCTCTTTCAATAAATATCTCGCCTGTTTGCATTTGGTCTTCGGAAAGGTCAACCCGGACACTCCACTCCTGCTGGCTCCCGTCGCCAAAATTAACAACAATTGGCTGACAGCTGACGAGTTTGAGAGCAACCAGCTCAATGGGAACGGTATCGGTGCCTCCCGGGGGGAGGGGAATGTCCGACAGGCGCTTTACTATGGTGTCTGCCTGACCGACGTCTTCTCCGCCACAGGTGATAGTCGCGTTGAATGGCTCCGAGCCCGTCCCGAAGAGGTCAAGAGGAAGCTCTACATCAAACTCCGCCTCATCGACATGGAACGAGTCATCGCCGGCCGGAATGATGAGGGCGCCCACCTGAGTATGAGTGCGCGCCGACGCGGTGGGGACGGACAGCACAAACACTGCCGCAAGAGCGGAGAAAAAGATGCCAATTCGTCTTACTTTCACCGGCATACTTCCAATATGTAGCATAACTTTAAGAGGGTTGCAACGTTGTAACTCCACTGCCAATATACCAAACCGGATCAAAGAGGGCGAGCGCACGCCAACGCCTCTTACTCATTTCCCCCCAAAAAAAGAACTTTCGGGGCCTTGTTATTGATTTTGCCGTAGTATCCACTCACAAACTGGTAGAACTCATTCCTCCTCCGGACTCCCCACCACTTTGCCGACAATTTCCCAGATCCGCTCATAGTTTAGTTCTTGCTTGTTGTCCATGACGTAGGTCGGCTCGACAATCAAATCACTTTCACTATCTGCGCTTAAAAAGTAAACGCGGAACTCGTGCTCAAATTGTGCCACTTCGATAATTTGCTGGTATCCAAAATGTTGCGCGTACAGCAAAAGAACATGGATGGCTTTGGTAGCTAGTTTCAAATTTTCACCTACCGCGGCGTCATGTACTAAAATGTACACATAATCTTGATGCTTGCCTCTCTGGGGGGGGCAACGGCAATACAAACCTTCTCACTTCCGCTTGCGGATGAAGAGCCAGTACCAGCATCACCTTAACTTTGAACGCGTACTCCACGCTGCCGTCATCCACCAACTCGCCAAACGAGCCTAAAGCTGTTCAATTTCTTGGGTGCTGAGAATTTTGTCGTGAGCTAGAGAGATGATGTCATTAGCTCTGGCTGCTGAAGGAGTGGGGTTGGGTTTTCGTTATTTTCGATCATAAGAGTATTTTACCGCAACACTGTTCTTAAAATGCTCTGCCGTTTCCTGGTCTGTGCAGTAAATGTAACAGCCTTGCATCGCTCGGGACAATAGCGTCTTGTAAGTGTTCTTAATAATAGCGTCGGCTTTGGCTCGAGCTTTAGTCTCATTCTCCTTAAGCGCTTTCTTGAAACCATGCAGAGACTTGTCAGTCCTGGCCCGCTCCTCTGGTCTTGTCACAACTTTACCATCTCTAACAACAAAGTCAGGCCCAATAATCACGCCGGCGTAGTGCAGATCAAGGCCCTGAATGGTATGAATGCATCCTACTTGTTCAACCGAGTTAGGAGCAATGGCGTACGCTCCGCCGTCCTCAGCCAAGTTCCACTGCATAGAAAAATTGTGCTTAGGAAAAATGATGTCGTCCATCGTTTTATCTTTTTTACTCACCCATTTCCAGCAGTAACCAGCCAGTAGCCTGGCTTTATTAGCTTTTCTATTTTTCTCTAAAATAAGATCCCGTAGCTGACGAGGAGAATCTAAAACCTGAAAATCATAATCGATACCCTCTAGAGTGGGGTTGGCAGTCGGTCGAATCTGCAGGGTGTTGTCCAACCAGGCCAAGTACCCGTTTGAGCCATTACAGCGAAACTGCGTCTCCAACTCCGCGTAGTGAACAGTAGCCCCCGCTTTTTTGGCCCATTTCTCAATCTCCGCCACCTCACCGATATCTTGCCAAGTGACACGCTGATCTTCGTCTACAAAAAAGACCGATACTTGAGCCGAGTAAATTAACTCCATAATCTGATTCTGACCGCGGTTTTGCATAATGCCGCTCTTTTCGTTGAGCCGATGGGCTTCGTCGATAATCAAAGCATCGTACTGATTGCGCTGAGCCTCAACAAAACCTCCCGAGCCTTGGAACAAGTTAGTTATTCTAGTTCTACTCATAGTACCGGTAAGCTTAACTTCAAAAACCGTCCGAGGAGCCCTGTTTTTAGTTACGTAGCGCGTGTTGTACCCGCTTCTGAGAATTGTGCTCAGTAAATGGATCGCCACTACAGATTTACCAGTTCCGGGCCCGCCCTTGATTATCATGACGTGCTTACTGCTATCATCCATCTTACCAATTAATGACAGCGCGTTTTCGTACACCAACTTTTGATTGTCAATCAGGACAAACTCGGGATGGCCTTTGAGCATGGTGTCTAACATATCTGCCAATTCTTTACTAGGCCTTACATGACTGCGATCTACTCGAAGTAAGGTATTGCCGCTATCCGGCCGCTTGATGTGCGCTGACAGAAAATTTTGGAGATTTTCTTTATCACCTTTGCAAAAAACGGGAGCCTTGTTGATGTGCTCGCCGTAAAAATCACTTGCGATCAGCTCGTTGTTCACCATATTATGGACATAGGCACAGGGGTGAAGTGCTATGGTTTCATCTCGTATCGTTTGATTGAAGTCCAACAGCAGGGCGGCATACGACCAAGCTTGGTAAGAAGGATGATTTGTTTCTACCAGATGCCCCCGGAGCCGGGTCTGAACGATGGCATCCTTGAGTGTAGTTAGCACTTTGGTCCATTGTTTGAGCTCGATGATAGCCATGTGAGTCTGGCCGCGCTCATTCTCACCTAACACGATAAAGTCGATCCTGTTGTTAGTTCTGGGGATGGAGTATTCTATTGCTACAGTCAGTTCATCTGCAAAACGATCGGTATTCATAACGTGAAACATGGCATTGCCCAGGGAGTTCTTCCAGGAGTTGTACTCGCTAACCCCAGTTTCGCGGCGGAGTTTGTGCTTTACTTGCCACTGGATGATGTCTTCGATGCCGTTAGCGGCGTCAATGAGAAACTGGGCTTTAGGAGCTTGGTAAACAATCACAACTCGGTGTACTTCTTAGCCTTATCTCTGACTTTTTCCGGTGGGTATTTTTGTTGATTTGACTTGATTTTATTAAGCGCTTCTTTTTCTATGTCGATATCAAGGTCGTGAGCTAGGAGAATTAGCCAATTGTAGACGTCAGCCAGCTCCTCTTTCAGGCGTTGCTTTTGATTTGGTGAGAGTTCGGTGTCCATGTTGTGCCATTGAAAGATTTCCAGGACTTCGGCGGCCTCAAGTACTATAGATTTGACGATGTTCTGTGGCGAGTGAAAATGCTTCCAGTTCCGCTTGTTGCGGAAGTCGAGGAGTTGTTTGAGGACTTGGCTGCGTCGAGACATTGGGCGATCCGATATCCGTAAGTCTATTCTGTAGTTACATTTTCAAACCGAAGCAAAACGCAACCCCAGCCTCTCTCCCAAGGGTGGTTAGGTAAAGTTTGTCACTAAACTCTTGCTTGCAACTAAAACAAGTGTATCTCTTTTCCTCTTAAAGTTTCAACAAGGCCTTTCGAATTATCGATGACATACTTACATTATGCTCTCCAGCCTCATCTTTCAACCACTCATGAAGTCTTGCGGGTAGACTGATGTTAGTTTGAATCATTGAAGCCAAATAACCATGCTCAACGCAATCACAAATTGATTATTCAACTCAGACACGTACGAGTCGTGACAGCTCACCCAACCCTCTCTATCTCCAGCACGCGGTCAACGCGAAAAACGCGCTCCTCGCCGCGCAGCTCGTCGAAGCCGGAAAACCCCAGGAAAGCCTTACCCTGGTACTCCATCTCCCCGACCCGCGCCGGTGAGACAACCCGCCGCGACTTGGTGTTATCTGCCTTGAGATAGACAATTTTGACTCGGGAGCCCTCTTCCGCCGCCAGCTCTATTATCCGTGCTTTCGCGTCGACCGAGAGCCTCTTTTCCGCCTCGGCATACGCGCGGCCGGTCAAGTATTTCGATACTTTCCAGTCGATCATAATATGGCGCGGCTCGACCGGCTTTTTCAAGACAAGCCCGGTAAGGCTCACGCAACGGGAAAGGGCGACGTACGCTTGGCCGTGAGCAAAAGTGCCGCGATCAAAGTCAACTATCGCCTTCTCAAAAGTTTTCCCTTGCGACTTGTGGATGGTAATGGACCAGGCAAGGATGAGCGGGTATTGGGTAAAGGACCCGACGGTTTTGGAGTCCACCTTTTTTTCTTGCTCGTCGTAGTAAAACTGGTACATCTCCCATGTATGGGGCAGTACCTCAACCAGCTCCCCGTCG
>PFDK01000016.1:0-147 GCA_002772645.1 Candidatus Pacebacteria bacterium CG10_big_fil_rev_8_21_14_0_10_56_10
ATCCAGAGCGTGCTTGAGCTGATGGTAGAAGAAATCTGACGTTTCTCCCCACCGATCAAAATCTCTGGCTAAGTACGACTGGGGGAAGCCGAAGAAGTAAAACCCTTGGCCTTGGTAACCGTTACCCTCTCCCAAAAACTGCCAGTC
>PFDK01000016.1:195-12930 GCA_002772645.1 Candidatus Pacebacteria bacterium CG10_big_fil_rev_8_21_14_0_10_56_10
CTGATCCTCCGGTTGCTGCTGAAGGTATAAAAAAAGCTGCAAGTACTGTCGGGGGAAGGCGATGTTGAGCTTGTCACTGATAAAGTGTCCCTGGAAAGACGGCCAAGTAGTGTAGATGAAGATGCTGGTAGTGGCGACGATTACTGCCGCTGCCAGCCACCTGCCGGAAATTTTTAACCAGCGCTGCCTGTCTAGCCAGCCAACTGCTAGTTCCAACGCTCCCACAAACAGCACTACCGACACTAGCGAGTAGATGATCGACAACTTAGTCATTGGATTGCGAAACGCTTCCCGAAACGAATCAGAGTGGTAGAGAGTATCCACTAACAGGCGAGTAGGCAGTATGCCATTCCAAATAAAAGCGGCTGCCACCAGATAAACCCCGATCACTGCCCAACGTTTGTGTCCCTTATCTCGGGCTAGTGCGGTGGTGACAACGCCCAAAACGGTGATACCGCCAATGGCCGTCAATGATAGGTTGACGCCCGGTTGCGACAAGTGGTCTGCCCAGTCGTTGAAAATAAACTCGAACCGACGGTCTGAAAATGAGTAAACCTTCCAGTTAAACAAGTATTGGCGGCCGGTCAGAAAGTTGGCGATGGTACCGGCTTCCCTAACACTCCAGATAGATTCTGGCGCGAACAGCTGGTTTTCCCGACTTTGGTGAACGTACTCGGCGTTGTTAACGGTAAAGTAAACGTTTGGCAGTATCCAATAAGCGTTGGCTGCCAAAGTTAGCCCGCTTACTAATAGGCCGATCCGCAATGTCCGGCGCCAATTGCCACCGTCCAGGCCCACCATTGCCGCGTACACCACTGAAACGAGGGCTCCTAAGTAAAACACGGTTGGGGTGTGGGCGCTGGGCGCCAGCAGTAACTGCGCGCCGATAAAAAGCAGTACAGTCCGGGCAGAGACCCGTTCAACCAGACGGTGAACAACTATCAGCAGCCACGGCAGAAAAGCGAACTGGACAGCAAACATCTCGAAAACGATGTAAAACTGCTGCAGGGTCAGGATGTGAAGCAGGTATAGGGTAGCACCCATCGTCGCCAGCCAGCGCTTGAACCTGGCAGGGTAAGTGTTGAGCCAGTACTTGGTCAGGTAGGCGTACATTCCCATTCCGCCCACAAGGTACATTGCCATAACAAAGATATACCGCACTAAATTGACGGGAAGAAGCGCCTGGAGCGCAAACAGGATTGGAAGCCGGGGAATTTCCGCCAGGTGGGCTTGGGCCGCCGGGGCGCCCAGAGCCTGGTGTTCGAGCCAGGAGCCAAACAGGACGCTCCTGGCGTAGCGGCCGAAGTTGAGCTCGGCCAAGATGTTATCCCACCCGGCGTAATGAAGCGAGGGGTTGAAGTTGGCGGCGGCGACGGCCAGGGCGATGCCGATCACCACTGCCTGTGGTAGCTGACGGACTAAGACGCGATATATCGGTGCTAAATTGATATTAAACATCCCGGAACAGTAAGCAGCACACCCTGTCGAGCATGCTGTTCACATTAAACCAATCTAGGGTTAGTTTTCAGGTTGTGAAAAGTTACTGTCGACAAGCTGCCAGCTGCTGTCATCACCATCCATCTCGTTCCTGACCACTGAGAAAGCATCAGTTCGGACGTCGTACAGCACCACATCGACTGTTGAACAACCGTCATCGCCGCAGTTTTGAGTATGGGCCGTTTCGACGTTTTGATTGACATAGTCCGCTGAAATTTGGGCCCCGGCTGGTAAGCGGGTAGCTAAGGCAAACCCGGGATCGTAATCGGTAATGGTTACTGGCAGGTTGTAGTCGGTGTCCTTTTCCCCGTCCCCATCGAGCCCGCGGATGAAGAGCATCCAACTGCGCCCCAAACGGCGGGGCAAGTTAATAGAGACTTCGGCACCGTCCGGACGGTTCAAATCAACACTCATCGTGGCTCCGGTGACCATTAAGTACGCCCCAGCATGAACCGATGAGCCATGCCCAATTTCCCTCGGGTTTGTTAACTGCAACTGGGTGTCTGGAGAAATATGATGGGCTGATTCATTATCAGCTGCTTCTTCTGCCGAGTCAGTTGTTATTACGCCTGGCTCGGCAACCATGAACCGAGTTGCCTCAGTGACGTCGGAGCCCTTTTCAGCCAGAAATCTGGCTTGTTCCTTGTGAAAACTAACAGTGTTAGGATCGATCTCAGGCCTGACTCCATTGACCAGGATGCTGGCGCTGGGATCAGTCAGTTGTTCACCGAGCTCAAGCCTACTGAGATCAACTACGCCCTTCATTTCATTGAAAGGTAATGCCGCCGCAGCGAGAGTACCGCCAGCTAACCTTATAAATTCTCTGCGGCTTGGGTTTTCTCGAGTTTTCATGTTCTCCGTTCTTCTAATTAATAAGGTGATACTTGGTACAAGTACTTGCTATGAGGCAAGCCTCCGCCTGACCACGAAGGCGCCGATACCGCTCAATGACGACACCGCGGCCGCAGCCAGCGTGCTCGGCTCTAGTCCCGCGTTAACGGTATCATGAACACACACCACCGTGCCATCTTTGCGGGTGACAAACTCCTCACACTCGGCTGACTTGACGACCACCCTACGCTGCTCCAGAGTTTGGTTCTGCTCGCCCTCAGCTTCAGCCTCGGCCCGACAGTGAACGTTTTGGCCGTACGAACCACTGCTTTCGCACTCCACTTCAGAACGGGTCTCGAGGCGCTGGTGCTGGCTGGTTTGGGCAAATGTAGTAGAGGTAGTTACCATTAACATAGCGGCACTGAGTACGACTGTTGAAGAAAGTTGGAAGGCAGTCATTGTTGGGATTTCAGTCCGTTTTGATACTCTGAGATGTATTTTGAGTAATTTTGGTGGACTATACTAGGTGACCTCGAGGATGTCAAGCTGATACTTGAGGCGAAGTGCTAGAGCTCAGGTGCTTGAGTCGTGATAACTTGAGGCAGGGGGAACAGGCGTTGCCAGACCAGGAATAGACGCAGGTACCGGCCACTACCTCTGGTACCTTGACTTAACCCCGGCTGACCTTTCCGGTATAGTAGTAGCGTGAAGCTGTCCCTATACTCTCTACTCTCATTCTCCAAACATCACTGCCGGCCATGGCTGAGCGGGGTTGGCGTCTCGCTGGTGATCGGCGTTGGGATGGTACTGGCAACTTCTCGGCCGGTGTTGGCCGTAGCCTGCGAGGATATCCAGTGCGACAGGGACAGTGAAAACTACTTTAGCTGCAACAATAAAAAACAGCAGTGTCTGCGGGATAAAATTGCCGAAACCCAGACCCAGGCCAGGTCTCTCCAGAACGCTATCGACATCCTCCAGGACCAAATCGCCGTTCAGCAGCTCAAAATTGCTCAGACCAGGGCCGAGATCAGAGATCTTGAGAAGCAGATTGAAGAGCTAACCGAGCGGATCTACGGTCTTGACCTGTCACTGGATAGGCTCAGCGGCGTACTAGTTGACCGAGTCATCAAGCACTATAAGATTGCAACTTCCAACCCGGTTTTAACTTTTTTCTCCAACCGCAGTCTCAACTCCAGCTTAGCTGAACTAAAGTACCAGCGATTGGTCCAGCGCCAGACCGCCCAAACTTTGGCTAAAGCCGAGAATCAGCGCCTAACTTATGATGAACAGCGTCAGCTCAAGCAACAAAAACAGCTGGAACTGGATGATTTAAAAAGCCGGCTGGAACAGCAAACCGCCTTACTCGATGCTCAACAAGCTGACAAAGAAGAACTGCTGAGGGTGACTAAAAATGACGAACAAACTTACCAACAGCTACTGGCCGAAGCAATCGCTGACCGAGCCTCGATCGAGAGAGCTCTGTCGTCGGTGGGCGCGAAAGTGGGCGATGTGGGCCGGGGAGAAGTGATAGCCTCGGTGGGGAATACCGGCTGTTCCAGCGGACCTCACCTGCACTTTGAGGCGTACAAGAATGCTAAAGTAAAAGACGGTAAGGTGGTTGATAAAGAGTCTGATGACCCAGTCCAGTTCAAAATAACTGACCACTTAATTAATCCGCTGGACAAGATCAATAGTGGCAGTTTTAAACATCCACTGCCCGGCAGCACTATCACCAATGGATTCAAAACCCCTTACTTTTTGGGCATCCACACCGGTGTTGATTTTGCCTACCTCCACAGTGACAGGGTGACCCGGGGCCAACCCATCTTGGCGGCAGACAAAGGCGTGGCTTACTTAGCCCAAGACCCTCAGTTATGCAGTGGCTTTGAATCGAACGGCGTCGGCAAGGGGATGATCGTCGACCATGAGAACGGCTTTGTTACCTTGTACTGGCACATTCCATAGGTCGAGACGGTGCTTACTTTAACACATAGTAGCCATACGAGTTTTATAGCTGTGGTTACCAAACTGGAGAACATGGTGAGATAGGTTCCTACGACTATGCAGGCACTGACCATAAGCGACTACCAGTGAGTGCTTGACAGCTACTCTGTCGGTAGAATCGAGCACGTCGCCTCCCTGCCGAAGTACCGTGTTCACTGGAAGCAAACGGGCTTTGAGTTCTCTCACGCTCGGGTGTTACAGACAAACAGAGATGAGACTTGTAGCGTGCATCGACACCACCAATATTTTGTTCTGTTCGCGTTGTAAGCGATTGAATAGTTACAGGGTACCGAAATTACTGAGTACCGATCTCTACTGTCGCATCACCCGGCCCACCGCCACCGCGCCGGCGAAAGCGCCGATCACCAGGCCCACTAGCGTTCCGGCGCTCAGCTGGATGACAAACACCAGCGGCGAAACAGGAAAGATCGGCACCGGCCCTAAGAAGTCTTTCAGCCAGGGAGTCAGGTACAGCAGGCCGGCGAAGGTCAAGCTCCAGCCGATGAGGGAACTGATCAGGCCGTACAGCATGCCTTCCACCACAAAAGGAGTGCGGACAAACCACTTGGTGGCGCCGATGATCCGCATCACGCCGATGGCCCGGCGTTTGTTAACTACTTTCATGCCGATCACCACCACCATGATCAGGAACGAGGCCACTCCCAGGATAGCGGTCGACACGAAGCCAATGATGCGGATGGAACGGGTCCAAGCCGCCAGTGACTCGACGATGTCCTGCTCGAGAACGACCTCGTCGATGCCACCAAGTCCCTCGAGGTCGGTCTTGATCTGAGGCAGGTCCTCGACGCTGGTACCGGATACCTCCAAGCTGGCCGGCAGAATGTCGGCGGTCACCAGTTCCAATAACAGCGGGTCTTCCTGGTTTTCCTGTTTGTAAATCTCCAAGGCTTGTTCTTTGGTGACCACCCGCGTTTCGGTGACGTAAGGTCTGGTCCGGATGGTTTGCTCTGCCTGGTTGATGTCGGCGGCTGGCGTGTCCAGCTCAAAAAAGGCGATCACCTGAGGGCGCGTCTCGAAGTACTGCAGGACCAGCTGACTGCCAGCCAAGAATAGTGAGAAGGCGTAGGCTACGAAGAACGTCAGCGACAGCAGTAGGACGGCCGCCAGAGCTTGGTAGGGTGAGCGGCGGATAGTGACGAGGGCAGAGGTGAGGGACTTGGTCATGGGTTTAAGACTTCTGTTTAGTAGTTTTAGTAGGTTTTTTGGCGCGGTTTGAGTGTTGAGATGATGAACTGCCCTTTGTCGGCGGTTCTGGGTCGTTTACTGCGTCGTCGTTCGTATCACCAGCCAAGTTGTCAGCTGATTTGCTCAGCAGTTTGGACAGCTTACCTATCAAGCTACCACTACCGCTATTTGATGTATCTGGCTGATCGGTTTGATCGGTTGTGGTTTGTTCTGTATCGGCTTGGTCGGTTTCATGCTGTTTGTCGGACTTCGCAGACTTAGCCGATTTGGCTGGCTGATCAGACTTAGTCGGTTGGACGTCGGCTGAATCTTCAGGTGGCGCCGCAGGCGACGGAGGCTGCGAAGCACCCTTGACCAGCTGGCCGTTCTTAAGTTCGAGGTGCTTGTAGCCGGCCAGCTCATCGAGAATAACCGGGTCATGGGTGGTGATCAGCACCGTAGTGCCCAGGCTATTGATCTTGGTCAGCAGGGTGGCGATTGATTTGGAAGTGTCTACATCAAGGTTGCCAGTTGGCTCGTCGGCAATGATCAGCTTGGGCCCAGTCGAGAGCGCCCGGGCGATAGCCACCCGTTGGGCCTCGCCGCCCGATAACTGTTTGGGAAACAGCATCGCCTTGTCGGTGAGCTTGACCAGGTCGAGCAAGTCGGTCACCCGGCGTTCGATTTCGTCAACCGGCTTGCTGATGATCGACAGTGCCAAGGCCACGTTCTCCCAAACATTGAGGTCATCGAGCAAGCGATAGTCCTGAAAAGCTACCCCAATTTGGCGGCGGTGGTGGTGGACCAATCCGGGCGGCACCTCCGATAGCGGTCGCTGGTCAAAGACGATCTCGCCGGCGGATGGCAGGTACTCTTTCGTCAACAGCTTGACGATGGTGGTCTTGCCTGAGCCGGAAGGGCCGGTAACTACGGCCAGCTCGCTCGGTTCGATATGAAAAGAGATGTCTTCGAGGGCAGGCTGGTCGTCACCAAATGTTTTGGTGACTTGCGAAAAAGTAATCACAGTACTATTAAATCATCATCGGGGGATAAGATCCAAGTTTAGTTGGATGGAGCGATGATCGGCGGGCAAAGCCGATACTCATTCCGACGGCGGTTACTCGTCTTCCACGAAGGGCGGCTCAGCCTCAACATCTAGTACCTCTACACGACCAACGTCCATCAGCCAACCGGCTTTTTGGGCCTTGAATGTTTCTCCCGCCACTTTGACCTGCATGCCAGCAAACTTATCGAGATCGGTGATAGAAGAGGTCATGTAGACCGTTTGGGAAGTGCCGCCCTGGCGCAGCAACTGGTGCGAGCCCTCGCCGTCAAGGCCGCCAATCTTCAAGTAGCCGGTAGCGGTGTCTTTGAACGTCTCGGTATCGGTTACCCCGAAAACGTCGCCGGCTTTGATGTTGTTCCCCGCTACCTGTTGAGTGGGCTGCTTGTCGCCGCCAGGCAGGCTTAGTCCGCCGCCTGACTGAGCCTGGAGCTGCCAGCCTCCGTAGCCGGTAGCCACTCCAGCCAGGATGGCGATCACACCGATGATCAGGAATGTTCGATGGTGGTGGGTCATGCCGCTAGCTGGTTGGCCAGTCGCTCGTTGTTGAGACCGATGGCCGTCACGCTCGAGCTGCTGATTATCGAGTGGTTTAAGCACTTGGGGAGCAGAGTGCTGATTGTCCGACTTAGGGGTTGCTTTGTCAACAGCGGCTACCGGTGTGTCCGGCGACTCTGCCGCCGGTTGGTCCGGAGCGTGGTCGGTCTGCTGGACTGCCTTCGTCCCGTTCGGTGCCGGATCAATTGTTTGCTTGGGCATGCTTGTATCTTACTACGAACCCATCGCCAAACTCTACTCACACTTCTTTTGTTCCAGTCTAACGCTAAAATCAAGCGCCACCTGAGTTTGGCAACGGGTTCTGTACTTACCCGGGTTGAGTAAATGACCGCTGGTTGAGCTGACGGACTTCGGCCATCACAAAGCTGTCGATATCGCCATCGAGCACTGCCGCGGCGTCACTGGTCTCGGTGTTGGTGCGGGTGTCTTTTACCAGCTGGTAGGGGTGTAGGACGTAGTTGCGGATTTGGTTGCCCCAGCTGGCGTGAGTGTGCTCGCCCTTGAGCTTGGCCATCTCTTGCTGCTGTTCTTGTACCGCTTTGACTGCCAACCGGGCCCTGAGCAGTTTGAGGGCGCGTTCGCGGTTCTGGACCTGAGTGCGTTCCTGGCGGCACTTGACTACGATGTTGGTAGGTTTATGACGCAGCTCGACCGCGGTGTTGACTTTGTTGACGTTTTGGCCGCCGGCACCTCCTGAGCGGCTGAACTGCCACTCCAGGTCATCGTCACTGAGCTTGATATCATCGGTGTCGGCTTCGATCAGTGGCATCACCTCGACCAGCGCGAACGATGTCTGGCGCAAGTTATCGGCGTTAAACGGGCTCTGGCGGACCAGCCGGTGAGTACCGGCTTCGTGCTTGAGGTAGCCGTAAGCGTACGACTCGTCCACTTCAAAACTGACCTCTTTAATGCCGGCTTCTTCGCCGCGAGACTCGCTGGTCAAAGTGTACGGCCAGTCCTGGCGTTCAAAGTAGCGCTGGTACATCCGCTTGAGCATCTCGGCCCAGTCCATAGCCTCGGTACCGCCCTGGCCGGAGTGGATCGAGACGATGGCGCCGGCCTGGTCGTAGCGGCCGCTCAAGAACTGGTTGAGTTCCAGCCGGTCGGCAGCCGAGCTGAGCTGGGCAATTAGCTGGCTAGTTTCGGCATCAAGTTGGTGGTGTTGGTCACCCTGTCCCAGCTCTTGGGCGGCTTTTAGGTCCCCGAGCAGCCGCGCGACGCGGTCAATTAGCTTCAGCCGCTTTTGGTAGCCGGCCATTTGCTGAACGACGTGCCCGGCGTCAGCACGCTGCCAGAACCCGCTTTCCAGGGTTTGCTGCTGGAGTTGGTCGTGCTGGCGCTGAACCTGGTGGCGCTGACTGGCCGCTACCAACTTGGCGACCTGGGCGGTAAGTTCAGCGATTGTTTCCCTGGTGGAAGCATCCATGTTGTTATTAGCCTTGTCGCGACAGAGCGATGATGTTTACTTGGCGACAGTCTATTGTAGCAGTGAGACGGCGGTGTCTTGGACAAGGCTGAACGACTGCGAACCGCCGCCGGTAGTGATGGTGTACGGAGTAGGTGTTAGGCCCGGCTGTTTGGTGATCAGCAGTTGTTTGATTGACTGGGCGATTTGACCTGGTTCCAGGGTGACCTGGACAGTGGCCGTCTGGCCGGCCGGCACCGGTACCAGCCAGCCGATCTGTTTGAGCCGGCCTGCTTGGGAAGTACTCAGCTCGGTCTCGTTCCAGCTGTCGAGGGGATGGCCGTCTACAGTAATAGCGGCTACCCGAGCAGTGCTGGGTGCCAGCAGCCGCTGATAGTTGATGTAGTCGCCCCGCTCGGCAGGCCTGGAGTTGGTGGCCGGCTGCAGGATGTTGGGGTTGCTGTTAGCAAAGAGGATGGTGACGACCAGTTGCGCTGGTGCCGAGACGTCGATGGCCACCTGGCGCTGTACTCCGCGGTTGGCTTTGTTGACGCCGACGTTTGACTCGACCAAGTAAAGATGGTAACCGGCCGTGGCGCAGTCACTGTCGGGCGGTGGCTGGCTGCTTTCCAAACGGCGCCAGTGCTGGCTGCAGGCGTCGGCGATGATCGCCCCGTCGGCGTGAAAGTCTTGGGCCAGGCGCTGGAGCCGGGTGTCTCCTGAGTACACCTGCAAGTCTTTGGTGGTCAGCGCTTTGGTCAAGCGCTCCTGCAGGGCTGGGCGCTGGTCCATCGGCAGTTCGGCCAGCTTAAACTTAAGTTGGTTGGCCAAGACCGACAGAAAATGGGGCTTTTGGTGACTGCCGGGAAAGAAACGGTCCCGGTCAGCCCTAGCTACGGCGGCCAGGTTGTCGCTGGTAACGGTGATGCCAAAGTCCGGCAAGTAAAGTTCGCCGACCAGCTCCAGCAGTTGTTCGATTAGGCTTAGATTGACGGCGACTAGAGTGTTGATACCAGTTTCATTGCCGGCGGCAAACAGTTCTAGAATAACTGGCGCGGCACTGGGAAAATCGGGATGCCAGTTGCTGTCTTGGAGCCTTAAGCCTTGGCCGCCGCTGAGGTACTCGGCCACTCCTGGCGGAGCCGGCCGCGGTGAGGTTACTTGGCCAGCCGGCTGGTAGATATCCTGGAGCTTGAGATCGGCCAGCTTGCCTTGGTCAAGGTCAAGTCGAGCGTACGAGCCCATAAAACCACCGGTAGCTCGCAGTTCCTGGTTGTTTTGGAGAGCCACAATGACGGCGTGATCGTCGAGGAAGACGGTCAACAGTTCTGCCATCACCAGAGGCAGGTTAGCCTGGTTCTGAGGGACTAGCTGCCGGACCAACAGCGTTTGTTGGTAGCGTTGCTGTGCTTGGCGCAGCTGCTGGACGGCAGCTGACAGATCAGCCGGTGGTACTTGGCTGGTTTTCTCAGCTGAAGTTGCTGGGCCCGGGTTGCTCTGGGCCTCTGCCACCGCCGAGCCCACCAATGATTGCTGCCAGTTGGTCACTGCTTGATCGGCCGCGGCCAGAACAGGTTCGGCTGCGGCCAACTGTGCGTTCCACCAGGCTAAGTCGGGCACCTGGTCTAGCGTCAGCGCGTTGAGCAAAGCCGGCACCGGCCTGGCTAACCGGACTGCTTGGGCGGCGCCGGAAAAATCTAGCCGAGCGGCTTGGCGAACCGCTCGGCTGGTTTGCCAGCCGGCAAAGGCGGCAGCCAGCACCACCACTGCCAGCAAGTTAATTAGAAATAACTTCACGGAGATATTGTAAATGAAGCAAACAGTAGTCACTCGGCCAACCAGCCAGCCAAATTTTGTCATCTTTTTGACGGTGTTGTGTTGAGTTACCAAGCTAATTTGATAGAATACCTGAAGTTGGTGGACGCGAGAAAACCGGAATTCTTACTTGACGTAAGGAACCGGGATGAAACGCTATGAGCAGGGTGGAGGTAAAAGTGCCAGAACCTTTACAACCGCCGTTGGGCCCACCTGAGGAAACTATACCTCAGCCTGGGGAAAGACGGCCGGATGGGACTGCTGTTGGTGAAAAAATTTCGTTTAACGAGTGGCTGCGGCTACTGCGGGAGTTTGTACGTAATCTAACTAGCCCAGACAAGGCTCGCTCGCTGGCTTTACCGCCCCTGGAGAACCGGCACGATCTTCAACAGCTCGAGCACATCCTTGACCAACTGGATAAAGTACTGCCGGCTGTGTTTAGTCGGTTGGTAGACCAACTTAACCAGCACCACTACTACACATCCAAGCAGTACCGGTTAGTGGCAGAGGTGACGGCAGCTATTACCACTTCCCAGCGCGACATCCACCAAATGGTTCAGCACTTGCGCCAGCGCCTGGCGGCACTGGAGAACACTCCCGAAGCGGACGATCCGCAGCCGTTTGGGAAGATAGCCGGCAAACTTCCGCTCTGGTTGCTCAAGGCCATGGCTGGGCTGGGAGTGACCATTGCACTGCTCAGTTCCTCAGACAACCAAGCAAGGGCGAGTGATAGCACTGACACTGCCGGGGTGGTTGACGGCCTGTTTGAGCTACCAGCTCTCGCTGACGATGAGGCGGCCTGGGATGCCGGCAGCCAGTTTGCCGCTACCGGCGCTGCTCAGACCAGCGTCACCGACCTGCTGGCAGCCATCAACGACCAGCTGACCGCTTTTGAGCGCCAGTTCAGCCTGCCTGACCAAGTTGACGGAGGTTTTGAGTCTGAAGAAGCGGCGCTGTTGGCCGCCATGCGAAACCCGGACACCGTCATCTCCTCCAGTCTGGATCGAAGCGTCGTTCGGCTGACACTAGCAGATGTGGACCAGCAAGGGTGGAGAGTCGAGCCTTTCCGAACTTCATTAGGTGAGCTGGAAGTGACGGGCAGATGGATCAAGCTGACAGTGACTACCCAGGAGTCAGCCGCGCCCGAAGATTACTGGATTAATCGCGATCAACTGCCGCCCGTTATCACCGAGCCGCCCGATCCAGTCCGCGACGTTGAGTACCAGCCACTGCCCAACCTGCTGGGAACAGCCCACGTCAAAGCCGAGATTACCCAGGGAGCTATAGTCCGTGCCCAAGCTACCAGAGATAGCACAAACACTGCCACCCTGACCGCCGGCAGTACGGTCAGAATCACCGGCCAAGAGAATGGCCAAACCGTCACCGTGGAAGGAGAGAGCAGCAGTCTCTGGTATCAAGTGGAGTTTACCAACGCCCTAGGTCAGCCGCAAACGGGCATGATGTCGGCACTGCTACTGACTGAGCCCGAACCTCAAGTAGAGCAAGTCCGACCTGCTTTCAACCACACCATCAGCCCAGAGTTTTTGGAACAACTTACCCGGCTTTTTCCGGGGTCAGCACAACAATCTTCGTTTGCCCTTGTCCTGCAAGTACCTGAGAATACGAATGGAACCTTGGTGGAGTTGGACCAGCAGGCCCTTCAGCCTCAAGACATTCTCTTTGTTCGCTCGCTCGATGACTCCATCCGGCACTTGTTTCAGCAGAACATGGTCCAGCTGACCGAAAACACCCGAACGATGGCCATCATCACCGTCGATCGAGCTACCAGAGAAATCAGCATTAGCTTCAAGCACGAACGGCGCCAAGCTGGAGATCAGCCCACCCCTTGGCAGGCAACTGCCTTGTTTGCCCTGGTCGACGGCCAGATCAGGCTTCAGCCCATCAGCTCTGGCCAGCGCGAGCTGGTAGTCCAGCTAACTGCTGACCAAGCCGCCAGACTCCGAAGAGCTGGTTATAACCAACTCAGTGAAGGCGACTACGTGCTAGCGGCCGTGGCCCCAGACGGTGATGTGACCAACCCGGCGGCAGACATCACTCCGCTGTCGGGACCTGTTGAACCGGTGGAGGTGCCCGTAGCAGTTGAAGTACCCCTGGCTGTGCCGGTACCAGAACCTCCTCAGGCTGCTGGTCAAGAAACGCCGCCCGCCGGACCAACCTTGCAGAACTTCGTCACTCCGCCGGCAGCAGAAGCCACTGAACTATCTAACCTGATCACTCCTGAAGCCATCGACGAGGCAAGACTGCTCTCTCCCACCACCCAACCAGTGCTGACTGAGGACAGCCGAGTTGTACTGCCCACTCCCTACGACCCCCCCGACAGTCCGCGCTACGAGTTGCGGCGCGGCAGTTGGCGTGA
>PFDK01000016.1:12971-14036 GCA_002772645.1 Candidatus Pacebacteria bacterium CG10_big_fil_rev_8_21_14_0_10_56_10
GGGAACGGAACTGGTCAACGGCAGTTATGATCAGGACGATCTTGAGGACGGTAGGTCTACTTTCCAGTTTGAACTAACCCACCCCGATTTTGAGCTAGGGGTTTCAGGAGTTCGAATTAGCGTGCTGTTGTCTGGAAATAACCCGGACATTCACCAGTTAGGTTTGTGGGAAGGGTTGTTACAAGATCATGAAAGATTTCTGGCCGTAACTAGAGCGTTAACCGAAACACTGACTGAAGATTTTCCGCAGGCGCGCGGAAAGCACTTAATCTACGCTATTGCCGCAGATGATATCACTGCTAGAGAAGTCTCTTTCAATAGGGATAATGGGCTGAGGGGCGACATTGTAAATGAAATGGGTCTCCGCTATCACAGGACGAGTAATCAAGATACATTACTCATTAAATCAAGCTTACACCTTTCTGACCGAAGCGCTTTTGATCGCCCCGATCTAAATCTAGTGGCGCCATCCAGGTACCACTATGCCAACTTCGGTGAGAGAGTGATAACCATGGTTTTCGTGGGTTTTTATAGAACTTTGGGATTGGGGAGGGAGTTTAGCGATCCTCAACCGGCTAATAACACCTCAGGGAGAGCTAAGACAAGAATTCGAGATATAATCACCGGAAACGATCAGTTCACATCTTTAGGTCAGGTAGGCGAGGATCGACCGTATAGCTTGCTTGTTATTAATAACGAGCCGGTATTCAACGACTAGCACGTTCTCAAGCAGGCCAGTTTTGAGAAAGACAGCTTGATAACTTAAGGTACTAGCACACTGATGGTTGAGTTAGGTATCATGAGCAGTGTGCTCAAAAAAATAGATCCAAAGCTGGTTATTGCCATTACTTTACTGTTATTACTTCCGACTTTGTATTTTTTTAGAGGACACCTTTACGACTTCACCAATCCCGCCACCATCAGTGAACAGCCAACAGTAGAATTTATTTTAGTGGACGAATCTTCCGGCTACTCTTTTCAGCTCAACCCTCTTCACCCCCAAGATTTTAGAACTTTCTTTTTGGGCTACTTTTTTTCTCAAGATGTGAATCGGGTCTTTCTCCA
>PFDK01000007.1:0-151 GCA_002772645.1 Candidatus Pacebacteria bacterium CG10_big_fil_rev_8_21_14_0_10_56_10
ACCACCAGCTGCGGTACAATTACTGTTACTGCTCAACTAGACAAATGGTCATCAAGGTTCGAAGAACTAAAGAACCGGAAGGACCGGAGAGCGGCAAGAATAAACCGCTCGCCGGGAACAACATGAAGCACTTTTTACTGGGACTGGCGGT
>PFDK01000007.1:193-2090 GCA_002772645.1 Candidatus Pacebacteria bacterium CG10_big_fil_rev_8_21_14_0_10_56_10
CGACCGGCTGTTCGTCCTCAAACCTCTCGATGCCTTGACCACCCGTAACCGGACCACTGTCGACGGTCAGCCTGCTACCGAGTCACTGCTCAGCCGGCTGGGTAGGCTGAGCGGTCCGGGCCAGGGCCAGTCAGACCAACAGAGTGCTCCCGCGGACATCAACTACGTAGCCGACGTGGCCGAGTCGGCTGCTGACTCGGTAGTGACCGTCTCGATCAAGACCGAACAGCGGATCATTGACCGCCCGTCTAACCAGTTCTTTTTTGGCCCGTTCGGTTTTAACATTCCCCAAGGCCCCAACCGGGTGGAAGAAATCCAGCGCGACATCGGCTCCGGCTTTGCCATCGACGGCGGCTTTGTGGTTACCAACCGCCACGTGGTGTCAAATCCTAACGCCGAGTACCAGGTCATCGACAAAAACAACCAGGAACACCAGGTAGTCAAGATTTACCGCGATCCCACAGTTGACCTGGCGATCCTCGAGATCGAGAACGCTGTTTTGCCGGCCCTGCCGCTGGGCAACTCGGACCAGCTGCGGGTGGGTGAGGGGGTGATCGCTATCGGTACCGCTCTGGGGGAGTTCCGCCACACCGTCACCACCGGCGTCATTTCCGGGCTGGGCCGGGGAATTCAGGCCGGCAACGGTTTTACCTCTGAGAATATCGAGGGCGTTATCCAGACCGACGCCGCTATCAATCCCGGTAACTCCGGCGGGCCGCTCCTCAACAGAAACGGCCAGGTTATCGGTGTCAACACCGCCGTCTCGGCCCGGGCTGAGAACATCGGCTTCGCCATCCCAATCAACGTTGTCCGGGACGCCATCGACAACTTTAATCAAACCGGCCAGTTCGACCGGCCTTTTCTAGGAGTGTCGTTCCAGATGATCTCGGAGAGGGCCGCTCTGCTCAACGAGGTTCCGCAAGGGGCGCTGATCAGGGAAGTTGTCGAAGGCAGCGCCGCCCAGCAAGCCGAGCTCCAGGTGGGGGACATCATCACCAAGATAGCCGGCCAGCCGCTTGATGAGAGTACCAGCCTGGCCGAAGCTATCAACCAGCATCAAGTAGGCGACACTGTAGAGCTGGAGATTTTCCGCGACAACCAAACTATCACCCGGTCAGTCACCCTCAAACAAGTCGAGCAGTAGCGCCCGCCAGACTTCAGTTAGGTCGCCTGCCATTATGTTGCTCAAGTTGTGCCAGGAGCGCTCGATCCGGTGGTCGGTCACCCGGTTTTGCGAGTAGTTATAGGTGCGAATTTTCTCAGCACGCCTGGCTCGGCCGATCTTACTGCGGGCGGCCCCGATCTTGGTCTGACGCCTTTCTTCTTCCAGCTCCCACAGCTGTGAGCGCAGCAGCTCCAGCGCGATCTTGCGGTTCTGCTCTTGTTTTTTCTCTTGGCGGGCCGTCACCACGATGCCACTGGGCCGATGGGCTAATCTGACCGCCGAGTTAACTTTGTTCACGTTTTGGCCGCCGGCGCCGCTGGAGCGCATGAACTGCCACTCCAGATCATCGTCGCTAATCTCCACCGCCGACTGGGCTACTTCTGGCAGGGTCGCCACTGAGGCTGTCGAGGTATGGATCCGCCCCTGGGACTCGGTCTCTGGTACCCGCTGAACACGATGGACGCCTGACTCCAGCGAAAAGAGCTCAAAAGCGGTCAGCTGTCGGTCAAGCCGGCCCTGATGTTGATGCTCGTCCGCTGCCAGCCCCAGCTGATCAGGTTTAACCTTACCATTGACCTTGACGATCAGCTCGTCAATCTGCTCGATCTTGAGTTCCAGCTTTTCCGCCTGGCGCAAGTACATCCGCAGCAGATCAGCGGCCCAGATCTTGGCCTCGTCACCGCCGGTGCCGGGCCTCAGCTCCAGGAGGCAGTTGACCGACGGCCGGCCGGC
>PFDK01000007.1:2149-34916 GCA_002772645.1 Candidatus Pacebacteria bacterium CG10_big_fil_rev_8_21_14_0_10_56_10
GCTCTGGGTCGTCTAGCAGCCGCTGATTTTCGGCTAGCTGAGCGTCGATCGCCTCAAGTTGAGAGTGGTAGGGATTGCTGGTGACGTCGTTCATGAGAGCGTTCGTTGTTGGTGGCGCTAGGCAAAACCTGCTCGCAGTGGGTTCATAGTAGCATGTCCCAGTACCACTGGGCGGAGCTACTTGGCTGGGGAGGGGCCTGTCGATGGACTGGCAGCTGAACCGGCGGACGGACCGGTAGCGGAACTTGCGGATTTACCCGCAGATTTTTTCTTGAGCTGATGGCGTTGTTCGCGCAGTAACTGCTGGTATGATTTGTGCTCCTGCGCGCCGGACTGTCCACCGCGGCCGGTTTTTTTGGCCCGCTTACTCTGGCCGCCAGCTTGCTGACTGACTTTAGCTCGTTCCACCTTCTGCATAAACCTGTCGACCCGCCCTTGGGTGTCGACGAACTTCATCTCACCGGTGAAGAAGGGATGGCACTGGCTGCAGATCTCAACTTGAATTGACTGGCGTGTCGAACCAGTGGTGAAGGTGTGGCCGCAAGCGCAGGTGACTACCGTGTCGTGATGCCACTGGGGGTGGAGACCTTTTTTCATGCCGATACTTCTGCTTTCCAGAGGTAGCCATTATACCATCTCGGTTAGGCCGCTGGTATAATCCCCGCCGATGGACCAAGAAAGACGACCACCTCTGACTCCTTGTGAGTACGTTGGGCTAGTCACTGACAACCGAGCCAACGTCCGGCTGGCGCTACCGGTTGGGGTCGACGGTTCACTAGGCGTCAATGTTGCCGTGCTCCTCAAGATGATGAGCTTGGGAGGAATCTTGTCTTTGGATGTTGGTTGGGATGATGATCGCTCTCGGAATCAGCAGGTTCAGATCGTCAGTGTCAACGCCGACGGCAGTAGCGTGGCGAGCAGTGCCTCCAGTCAAGAAAAGCAGTACGATGCCGATTCTTCGCCTGAGATGCTATTGCTCAAAGAAGCCAGCTGGGCTGATGTTCGGGTGGTGCTTAACCGCCAAGCTTTGCAGTCAGACATCGCGGGGCGTGGGGAACTCAGAAACGCCCAAACTTGGGCAGGTCAGCTAGACTTAGTAATCAAGTCTAGCTTATTGGGAGTCAGCAAGAAGTTTTTGTTAACTGAGTACACCAGAGGGCAGTTAGGGGTAATCGCCTTTTTTCACTCATCAGCACTACTTGAGCTAGTACCAAACTACCCTGGAGAGCCGTTGGGAAACAGGTTGATGCACCTACTAATGATATTGACTTTCGAGAGGTATTTTTTGAGTATTCTTGCTCTTGTTGGCAAAAAAGATTTCATCAGGACAGATAATTTTGTTCCGCTTTTCGGGTTTGAGGGGGAACGAGTACTCCGACTGTGGCTGATGATGAAACGAAACGAGTTGGTGGGCGTGATGACCGACGAATCCTGAGCTCCCGTCAGCGCCCCAAACCACTTTCAGCGTTTTTTAAGTCGATGGGGGATGAACTTATGGTATGCTGACCATACTTAAGTGTAAAAATGTGTGAAAAAATAGAGCGACAAGGAGGTCTGCTGTAGAAAACATCGAGTGAACAAGCGTGTGGCCCCACCGGACGTCAGCAGAGCTGGCTTCGGGCAGGGGAGACGAGGAGCAGGGTTTGTCGAGGGCCAAAAGGTGGCTGGGGCAAACAATCGGGCTTGTTGCTGGCCGAAACTTAAGGTTTAAGGAAGCGGCAGAGCATCTGCGGAAACCTGCTGGGCGACTTGGCGTCCAGGATGGTGGGGTTAAAACCGGGCGGTAACTTCCGGCACAGAGCCCGACCTAACCCAAGCGTTTTCTAGTTCCCATCTTATTTTTAAGCACCGTGTATCGCCCAGCTCCAGGTTGAGACGGGGTGACTGGTGTGGTGTCATCTTAATCGAAAGGAACAGATGTGTGGTATTTACGCGGCGTTGGCGCCTCGGGCACCGAGGCGCGTCATCGCTGGTCTTAAACGGCTCGAGTATCGCGGCTACGACTCGTGGGGCGTGGCAATGCTAGTGGACGGCCGCCTAACTGTTAACAAGCGGGTTGGGCCTATTGGCCAGGTGGAGGATACCGCGGTCCCGACTGAGGCCGAGGTTGCCTCGGTGGCGCTGGGCCATACCCGCTGGGCTACTCACGGCACCGTCACCCGGGCAAACGCCCATCCGCACTTGGCCAGCGACGGCAGGTTCGCGTTGGTTCACAACGGGGTGGTCGAGAACTTCCAGCAGCTCAAGCAAGAGCTGGTCGAGTCAGGCTATCGATTTCGGACGGAGACTGACACCGAAGTGATCGTGGCCCTGTTGGAACGCCGTCTGACCGGTGGTCGCCGATTGACAGCCCAGGTCCTGGCCCAAGTAGCCGGCCGGCTGACCGGCCGCAGCACCGTAGTGGTACTGGATGTGGACGGGCAGTTGTTGGGCTATCGGTCCGGTTCTCCCTTGGTGGTTGCCCGGGCCCGGGCGCAGGCCCAAGCCCGGAACGCCGTCTCCGGTCACCCCCGCGACTCTCACCACAGATTGTTCTTGTCGTCCGATGTCTTGTCGGTGGCCGCCGATGCCGTGGAGTACCAGGCTTTGGCAGAACGTCGGCTGGTGGTGATCTCTCCCCAAGGCAGCGTCAAAATCCGGGATGCCGCTCGGTTCACCGCTCCCCAGTGGCGGCCGATCGACGTCACCGCCGCTAAACTGGACGCCGGCGGTCACGACCACTTTATGCTCAAGGAGATTTACGACCAGAGCCAGGTATTGACGCAAGTGGCAGACCAGCCGCCGGCCGAGCTGGATAGGCTGGTCAAGCGCCTTCGCCAGGCCCGCTACATCGTCACTATCGGCGCTGGTAGCGCCAGCTACGCCGCTGGCCAGACTGCTTGGTACCTGCGACAACTTGGCTTGCCTGCTTGGTTGGTACCGTCGTACGAAGCCGCTAGCTGGCGGCCGCTGCTGGGCAAGCAAGACATCGCCATCGTTTTTAGCCAGAGCGGTGAGACGGCCGACACCAACGAAGTCGTTGAGTGGCTGCGTCGGCAGGATGTGACCATCGCCAGCATTGTCAACATGGCCGGCTCAAGCTTGACTGCCCAGTCGGACCTGCCGTTCAAGCTCCAGGTCGGGCCCGAGATCGGCGTAGCCAGCACCAAAGCTTTGACTGGCCACATTACTTGGGGCTGGTTGGTGGCTCAATTGGCAGCCGGCCAAGACCTGGCCCACTGCCAACGGCAGGTGGCCAAGCTCCAGACAGCGCTAGCCGAGTGGCTCCGGCCCGACGGTGAGCTGACCAGCCGGATTAAAGACTTGGCCGGCCAGTTGGCCGGCCACCGTCAGTTGTTCGTGCTGGGCCGCGGCCAGCTGTTACAGCCGGCTTACGAGGCCGCTCTCAAGCTCAAAGAGATTAGCTATCTCCACGCCGAGGCGTTCAGCGGCGGCGAGCTCAAGCACGGCATGATCGCGCTGGTAGAGGAGGGGACCGCCGCGCTGTGCCTTGTAGCCCAGGATGATGAACAAGCGGCCATGCTCAACGCGGCGGCAGAGGTCAAGGCCCGCGGCGCCCGCGTTATCGGCGTCAGCGCCGAAAATAACGATCTTTTTGAGACTTGGGTCCGACTGCCGACTGCCGAGAAACTCGATGGAGAGCGTCGCAAGTCAGTCAACAGTCCCACTGTGGACCTAACCGCCGTGGCCAGCATCATTCCAGCCCAGTTGTTGACGTACTATCTGGCTGTCCACCAAGGTCTGAACCCGGACAAGCCGCGCAACCTGGCCAAGAGCGTCACGGTCAAGTAGCCGGGCCTGGCATTAGACCCGACTTTCGCTAATTAGTAACCGCTTAATTTGCTATTTGATGACTAGCCCCATAGGGAATAATTTCTTTGAGGGTGTTTTTTTGGCGGACATTTTCCGTGTGCCATTAGTGGGCCATTAGTGTGCCATTAGTGTGCCGTTTTGGCCCACGCGCTTAAGTGAGTTTTTTAGATGTGCCAAGAAAATAATGCCATTGCCAACTGGAAAAACATCTTTAGTGACCACACTTGGCTTGCCCTCAGCCTGGAAAGAAACACAAAAATCAAAAAGCGCGAAAGTCGGGTTAGAGGTTCGACGGTAGAGTTAGGATTTAGTTTTTGAGCTTAGCCACTCGGCCACCTCGTCCAACGATAGCGTCTGCTGACGGCCGGTAGCCAGTTCCTTAACTGTCACCTGCCGCTCGTTAGCTTCGGTTGGGCCGATCATCGCCACCCAGGGGATCCGCTTTTGGTTGGCTACCTTTAGCTGTTTGCTCAATGGGTCCAGTGCTGGGTAGATCTCGGTAGAGATGCCGGCCTGCCGGAGCCGATTGCCCAGCTCCAGTCCGGCCGCCACCGTGTCTTCAAACAGGGCTACCATCACTTGGGCCGGGCCGGCCGCCACCGTCAGCAAGCCCCGTTCCGCCGCCGCTTCCAGTGTCCGGTCGAAACCGATCCCGAAACCGACCGCCGGCACACTGGCCCCGGCCAGTTCTTCGATCAGGTTGTCGTAGCGACCGCCACCGCCCACCGAACCACCACCCACAGCTTTGTCCGGTTGACCGCCCAGCTTGCCCTCAAAAATCATGCCGGTGTAGTAGTCCAGACCGCGGGCCAGCCGAGGATTAAAGACCAGCGCTTCGGCCGGTACCCCTAACTTGATAGTTTTGTCTACAATTTCAGCTAAATACTCTGACTGATCGGTATTTTCAAGTACGGAGAAAATTTGCTTTACTGTCGCTGCAGTCAGCCCTTTGGCTACCAGTTCGTCACTCACAGCTTCGGGTTCTTTCTTGTCCAGTTTGTCGATGCTCTGGATGATCGAAAAGACGTCTGTTTGGCCGGTAGTAAACTCCGAGACGGCGGCCACCAGCAGTCGGCGATCGTTGAGCTTGATCACCAAGTCGTCAAATCCCAGGTCGGCATAGACGGCGTAGAACACTGCCAGGATCTCGGCATCGGCCAGCGGTGAGCTTGACCCAAAAATGTCACAGTCGGCTTGGCGGAACTGGCGGTAGCGGCCTTGCTGGGGCTTCTCGGTCCGAAAAACATCCTGAAGCTGATAACGCCGCCAGTAACGAGGTAGTTGAGAACGGTACTGGGCCAGCAGTCGGGCGGTGGGCACGGTCTGGTCGTAGCGCAGACCCACCCGGCGTCCGCCGCGATCCTCGAAAATGTACACTTGCCGGTCGGCCTCGGCGCCGTACTTGCCCAGCAGCAAGCTGGCGTACTCCAGCGCTGGTGTCTCGACTGGCTCAAAACCAAACCGCTCGAAAGTCTGGCGAATGCTGTTCTCCAGCCGAGTCCGGGCCCGCATCTGACCAGGCAAAAAATCCTGAAATCCTTTCAGGTTCTGAACAGGTTCTGCTGGTGGAGTGCCAGACGGCACGGCCGGTTGGTCGATCATACTCACCCTTTAGATTGGTCGATCATACTCACCCTTGGCGCCATCTTACACCACAGCTGCCTCAAGTTACTTTCAATCACTATTATACCCCTCTATACCCCTATACCTCGGTGAGCTCCTGGGGCCCATTTTCGGTCAACGCCACCGTATTTTCGTGACGGATACCAAACTTTCCCTCGAGGTAAATTCCTGGCTCGATGGTTACTACCATGCCGAGCTCAAGCTGTAGGTTTGGTTGACCGCCCAGCGACGGCGGCTCGTGGACCTCCAGGCCTAAGCCATGGCCAGTGGTGTGGATAAAAGCGTCCCCAAAACCGGCAGCGGCTATCGCATCCCTGGCGGCCGCGTCAACCTCCTTGCCCCGGGGCAGTGGCGGTTTGAGCGCCGACACCGCCGCTTGGTAAGCGCGGTCGACGGCCTGGCGCGCCCGTTGATATTGTTGAGGCTGCCGATGGTGATCGCCGAACCACCAACTGCGTGTCATGTCGGCTTTGTAACCTTGCAGGGACATGCCGCAGTCTATCAGCACCGGCGTGTTTGGTTCCAGCAGAGTAGTGTCGGGCTGGTGGTGGGGCAAGGCACCGTGACTGCCGAAAGCCACGATAGTGGGAAAAGCTGGCCCGGTAGCGTCATCACCGCCCAGGTTTTCCAGCAGCCGGTCGAGCTGCCTTTTAACCTCGATCTCAGTCTGGCCGGCCCTCAGCTGTCGACTGACGGTGTGCAGTGCCTGGGAAGTAAGGCGAGCGGCCCGTCGCATCACCTCAAGTTCCGTCCGGTCTTTGATCAGCCGCCAGCGGCTAACAAAGTCGTCGGGTTGGGCGGTCAACTGGACGGTTTGCCCGGTGTTACCGAGCTGATCGGCCAGGCGCCTCACCACTCGCTCTATCGCCCGCAGTTCAGCTACTTTTAAGGTGGCTTGGTCAATCAGGATGGTTACCTCGTTGGGCCGGTCATCACTCCCGCCATCACTCTTGCCATCACTCCCGCCATCGCTTTTCGGCGCAGTCGTGTCAGCACCCCGCTCGGTAGGCAGCAGCTCAGCCACCAACGCACTTAAGTGGCGCTCAATATCGGTCGGCCGGCAACCGCTCTGGGCCTCGAGCTCTCTTAACCGGGGTGGGGGACTAAACTGGGTAGACCATAGTTGGGCGCGGTTGGCAGATACCGCCAGTACGGCTTCGCGCTCCTCGGGCACCAAAAAAGTGAAACCGCTCAAGTAACGGATGTCGGCCGGCCGGGTAATCAAGACCAGTTGATCGGCCGCCAGTGACTGTTGAAGGCGCCTCAAGCAGAGACGGAAAAAATCACCACCACTAACACCACCACCGGCGGCACTACGGGCGAGACTGGTCATCGAGCGTCGTTAGCAGTCGTACCACCAGCGCAGTTTTGCCGCTGGCCGTCTCCAGCCCGGCTACCAGTACTTGCAAGTCTGGCGACATGTCGTCATTGCGCAGTTGGTCACCAACTAAATCTTGGTAGGCGGTTTGACGGTTCAGCTCGAACGTGAGCTCTTCGCCGGTATCACGCCGGACAATGTTCAGCTCAGCGCTACTGACATCAACTACGCTGCCCATCGCTACCACTATCGGCCGTGGCCGTAAACTATCTTCGAAAATCACTACCTTCAGCGGCTGAAACGTTTCCTCCTCACTTACCCCCAGCACCGTGGCCCAGTTGCCCACCTCGATGTCGTCTACCTCCACACCACGACCATTTTCTTCCAACACCACCTTTTCGGTTAGCGGAATGATTGACAGGCCCTTGGGCGTTTCCAGGGTGATAGTCTCCTGACTGATCCGTTCCACTTCACCGATAAAACCACGGCGCTGTTGGCCGATCTGCGACAAAACTCCCTTGATCTGATCTTTCTTTTCATCGACGATCCGTTCGATCCGCTCTTTGAGCTTTCTGGTAGCGTTGGGATCAAACTGCTGACGGCCACTAGGACTGACCTCTGGACTGACCTCCGGACTGGCGTCGCCACTCTGGGCGTACGCCGGTTTGGCCAGTCTGCCGACCAGCGCTCTCCACTCGTCAGCGAACCTGGCAGCGAACCTGCCACTAACACCGAGATCAAAGCCGGCTGAACCGGACTGGTCTTGGCCGGCCGAGCCATCATCGCTGCCGTTCTGCTGGTCTGGCACGGGCACGAACTCCTCGGTAGTGAGCACCACCACCCGTTCTTGTTTGCTAACTCGACCATCCTCATCGACAGCGTGAACGGTGATGACGTTGCCGCCATTGCTCAGCTCGGTGGTGATCGAAAAACTGCCGGAGTCATCGGCCGTGGTCACCGTCGGTTTCTCGCCGATAAAGATGACCACCAGTGAGCCGGCAGTAGTGGTACCGGCAATGGTGACTTGCTGATTGTCGGTCACCGACTCGTCTTCGGGACTGGCCAGGGTCAGCGTTCCCAGCGACTCGAGCTGAGCATCGCTTGCCGCCGGCGGGCTCTGCAGGGTGTCGTCTTGAGCTACCCGGCCGATTGTCTCGACGGTACTGCGAGCTTGGTAAAACCCGTAGGTGATAATCAGGCCCAGAATCAAGCCGATGCTGACTGCCACCACCACTTCTTTTCGCATGAGAGGCCATTATAAGCTATTCTTAGCCTAGGCCAAGTCAACCCCACCAGCTAATTTTTAGGTGGGCCGCCGGTTGGGACTGGACGAGCCGGCTATTCTGCGGTATTACAGACTTGCCCGGAAAGTAACGGCAATCATAAAGTAACGGTAAACATATGGAACTTAGCTATCACGGTCACGCCGCTTTTAAGCTCAAAGGCAGTGCCGGCACTGTTGTCACTGACCCTTTTAACCAGCACGTTGGGTTGGAACTGCCCAGCTTGAGCGCCGACGTTATCACCGTCTCTCACCACCACGACGATCACGACAACGTCTCTGCCGTTAGCGGCACCAGCCGCCGCGACCGGCCGTTCATCATCGACCAAGCAGGGGAGTACGAAGTGGCTGGCATCTCGGTATTCGGCGTGCCCAGCTTTCACGACGACAGCCAGGGGTCTGAGCGCGGCCCTAACATCATTTTTACGGTACTGATCGACGGTGTTAAGGTCTGCCACTTAGGGGACCTGGGCCATCAGCTGGACAAAACCACCCGCGACGACATCGGCCAAGTTGACATCCTGCTTTGTCCGGTCGGCGGTACCTACACCATTGGCCCGGAGGAGGCCATCAGTGTCATCGCCGCCCTGGAGCCGAGCATCGTCGTGCCAATGCATTTTAGGACCGACCGCCACGACCAAAACATGTTTGGCCAGCTCAAGACGCTGACCGAGTTTGTCCACAAGTTCGGCACTGACGAGCCAGAGCACCTGCCCAAACTGCGGGCTGAAGCTGATCGGCTCCCGGAAGAAACACAACTTGTTGTGCTCTCGCACCCCGGTTAGTATGCCACCACGAGTGCCGCCCCATGATTTGGAAGCCGAGCAGGCTGTCCTAGGGTCGATCCTGATCGATCAGGAGGCGATGGTCCAGGTGGCCGAACTGCTGACAGCCGAGAGTTTTTATCAACCCGCTCATCGGCTTACTTACGCGGCTATGCTGGAACTGTTCGACAAGCGCCAGCCCATCGACGCCGTTACCCTGACCAACGTGCTCAAGAAAAAACGTCAGCTGACCGGTGCCGGTGGGGCCGCCGCCATCACCAAGCTGAGCACCAACGTCTCGACCGCCGCCAACGTGGTCAACTATGCCCAGTTAGTAGCGGAGACGGCGTTGAGGCGCAGTATCATCACCACTGCCGGCCGGTTGGGCGAGCTGGCGTTTGACGAGGCCAAGGATGCCAAAGACATCCTTGATCAGACTGAGCAGAGCATTTTTTCGCTGTCCCAGGCCCAGGACGCCACCGCTTTCGTGCCGATCAGGGAGACGCTGGCCGAGAGTTTCGAGCGGCTCGACGAGCTCCAGAAAAGCGACGGAGAACTGCGCGGTCTGGCTACCGGCTTTGCCGACCTGGACCGGTTGCTGGCCGGTCTCCAGCGGTCCAACTTGGTGATCTTGGCCGCTCGGCCGGGTATGGGTAAAACGGCGCTGGCGCTCAACATCTCTCAGCACATCGCCGTCACGCTCAAGAAACGGGTCGGTTTTTTCTCGCTGGAAATGAGCAAGGAAGAGTTGGTTGACCGACTGCTGGTGGCCCAAGCCGACATCGACGCCTGGCGCCTCAAGACCGGCCGACTGGACCAGCAGGACTTCCTGAAACTTTCGGACGGGATGGGCGTGCTGGCCGACGCGCCGTTGTTCATCGACGACACACCCGGCCTGTCAATTTTTGAGATGCGCACCAAAGCCCGCCGGCTGGCGGCAGACCAGGGCATCGACGCGCTGGTCGTTGATTACCTCCAGTTATCGCACGGCCGGACTAGGGACAACCGCGTTCAAGAAGTGGCCGAAGTTTCCCAGGGGCTGAAAAACATCGCTCGGGAGTTGCGTATCCCGGTGCTGACCGTCTCCCAGCTCTCCAGGGCGGTCGAGAGCCGAGGCGAAAAAATTCCACAGCTTTCCGACCTGCGCGAGTCTGGTTCGATTGAACAGGATGCCGACGTAGTCATGTTTTTGTACCGCCAGGACGACGACCAGCCCGGCTCGATGAACCTCAAGATCGCCAAACACCGCAACGGCCCAATCGGCCAGGTTGACCTCTTTTTCCGAGGTGAGCGGATGAGGTTTTACGGGATGGAGACTAAGCGGACTTGAGGGCGAGGTAAGAGTTGCTGTCCCTGGTGAGCGGTCTTTACCAGCCGGTCGTCGCTAACCCAAGAAGCCAAACAGCAAGTAGACTAGCACGCTGGCCAGAGAGAGGAACACTAAACTGTAGCCAACGTTGGTTTTGATCAGAGTGCCGCCCTTGCCGTTGACTTGGGTCCGGTCGGTGCTGATCAAGATCACCAAGCTAATGATCAGCCAAGCAGCTCCGCGCCACAGCACCGCCCAGATACTGTCGACCACCAGCAAAGCCTCCAATACCGCTCGCAGAAGAGCCACCATATAGTCTCACTATTACTGACTCGATAGTAAAAATCAAGTCTGATTGGTAGAATTAATGCTCGCCGATCGCCACGGTGGCGGAACTGGTAGACGCGCAAGTCTCAAAAACTTGTGAGCATCACGCTCGTGTCGGTTCGATCCCGACCCGTGGCACGCGACAGGCAAAAAAACCTACTTGAGCAAGAACACCGCCGCCAGCACCACTACTTGCGGGCCCAGGCCCAGCGCAATGCTCGAGGTGGAGTGATGGAAGAACTGGTGGAGGTCGTTGAGCGGCTTGAGCAAGGCCGGCTCCCAGTTTAGGAAGTTGCGCGGCGACTCCAGCAGATCAGGCATTAAGCTAACTGCCAGTCCGGCCCAGGCCGGCCAGTTGATCGCGGCTTGGCCATGCTGCCAAAACAGGTACACTAGTCCGACCGTCACTACCAGCTCAAATGCTTCCAGGATCAAGGCCGTTGATTTTTTACGCCGGCCGGTAGACAGGCCGGTGCCCACGTCCCAGTGCGGGATCCAGTCTTCTAAGTAGTGCGACGCGAAGATCAGCGGCACGTACAAACCAGGGTGGGGGAGCTTAGTGGCGATAAAGGCCCCAGTCACCCCATGCGCGATCGACAGCATGGGTGGTATTGTAACGCGGCAGCGGTTCAACGGCAAAGGGACCGATCCCTGGAACCATTTGAAGTCTTCACAGACCTGATTAATTATAGGAAAATGCGGTTAGCGTTTCTTAAAGTCGCAACTCATGGCACCGACTCTCGCCGAACAGATCACACCGCAGCTCACAGCTTCCCGGCCCAACCTAGAAATCAACAGATTGTCTCCTCAAATAGAACTTTACGGTGGGCATCCGCACCGGGTAGAAACACGTGCAGTTACCTATCTGTTTTGGAATACATTTGTCAGGGTTACTTCAGGTGATACCAGTATGGTACTTCGGGTGATAATGAGGAGTGACGATGATCTCGATATGGTTTCGTACGATGTTTTTCAGAGCTTACTATCATATCAGTACCCCGACGTTGACCGTGGCAATTGGGAAAGGAAGATTATGTTGCTTGACTCGAGGACGAACCTGGAGCGGGAACTCGAGCCCGGCAATAGACGGCTTCGCCATCAGCAAACAACTGCCTTGCTTGACGCCTACCAACAACTTTTCGCGTCAGAAATAGACTTCATCCTAACCCCGGTTAGAGAGGGTTCGCTAGGCGGCCCAGGTCCCGACTTTACGGGGCGCCAATTTACACGGCGGCAAGACAGATTTGATCCACACGCTTGGGATATCGAACAAGAGGTGGCCATTGCTCGGATGATTAACACGCTTATCACTGATGCCAATCCTCGAAAATACAGGAAAACCATTCAAGAGTTTAGGGAAGCAGTGGTAGAACACTACCAAGTATTTGCCCAGCCTTTCGTTGATCTTCTCAACGCCCAACTCCGCCGGCTGGAATTTAGCGAAGTAGTAACTAACAACTCACCGGTTGATGCCAGCTTTTTTGACGACCGACGCCGTGAACAGGTAATCGAGTTAGACTTAATGAGCAGAAAGGTAGAGCAGGTTGTTAAGTACCCGTATCCTACTTTCAGCGGGTTTGTCTACATTACTCTGTTTAACGTCTGGGGTAGTAAAGGCATCGATCAAGAGTTTGAAGTGGTGCGAGTTATCCAGACAAAGCCCTTGCTGGACCAGATTGACGGGCTGCGGGTAGACAGTAACTGTACTGACGGTGTTCACAACCTGGATAGTCACTGCGACTGTCGACAACAGCTTGAAATGGCACTGTATGACTATGGCCTCAAAAATGACAGGAACGTAGTTATTGTCCAAATGGCTGATCACGAGGGAAGGGGGCACGGTACGGTCCTTAAAGGGGCTTTGCAACACGCTCCGGTGAGAAGACTGCAACTTCAACAGCCGGATATGGCAGTGAGCCATGCCCAAGTTGCCGAACTAGTTTTTGCCCAGGCTGACCTGCCGTCCGACATGAGAAGCTATGGAGCAGCTCAAGCTGTTATTCGGTTCTTAAATATTGAGCACGTGACGGCGGTCCTGACGAGCAACGGCGACAAGGTCAAAGCACTGGAGGCGATAGGTGTTGGGTACCGGCAAGTGATTCAGCTCGAAACACCGAATGCCCAGCTCACTCAAGAAGCCAGAAATACCCTAAATTACAAACAAAACGGGGGGAGAGTTACCAATGCCGACAGGAAGCCAATAAATTATTCTGGCTCTGACCAGGCAGACACGCAATGAAGTTCTTGGCAAAACTACAGGCCAGCATTGCCCGCAAAAAATCAAATGTCTGTGTGGGACTTGATAGCCGCTACGACCGCATCCCTGACGCGTTCAAAAACGGTGCCGGCGTTGCCGAGTCAATTCTTGCTTTCAATACCTCGGTCATTTCTCAAACTTACCAGTTGGCCGCCGCCTATAAAAGCAACCTGGCCTTCTACGCCGGGTTCGGCAGCGACGGCCTGAAAGGTCTGGAGCTGACCAACCGCTACTTGCGCCAACACCACAGCGACATTCCGGTGTTGGCCGACTGCAAGCGGTCGGAGATGGGCGCTTCCGTTTCTCTGGTCAAACAGGAAATTATTGAGTGGTTGAAGTTTGATTGCGTGATGGTTACGCCGTGGTTTGGTTTTGACACGGTCGAGGACTACTTGGACGATCCCCAAATTGGCGTCTGTGTGTATGTTCACGACAGCAACCCTAGCGCTGCAGAATTTCAGGAGCTCAAGCTGAGCAGCGGTCAGCGCCTTTACGAGTACGTTGCAGAACGGGTGGCTGGGCACTGGAACCGGAACGGCAATGTTTTTGTAGAAGCGGGCGCAACTTACCCCTGGGCCCTCCAGCGGGTACGCCAGATTGTGGGTGAGGAGATGGTGATGTTGACCGCCGGCGTTGGTGCTCAGGGCGGCAAGCCGGAAGATCTAAAGGGCGCCTTTGGTCGGCACGGTAACGCTTTACTGGTTAACTCGTCCCGGGGCATCATTTTCGCGGATGATCCGGCCGCGGCTGCCCGGGAGCTGCAAAAACAACTCGACCGCTGTAAGGAGGATTAAAGAATCGGCCGAGGCTAGCCTGATCAGCCTCAGGAGCCGCCATCAGCCTCAGGAACCGCCATCAGCTTTATCAGCACATAGCCTGGTGGCCTGCCGGTGGCGTATGGTGGTGTATCATTAAGGCCACCATGGTACCAACCCTGCTGCGGCTCGGCCCGGTAGCATTCCAGACGCTCAATGTGATGGTGACGTTTGCCTTTTTAGCTGGCGCGTTCATGTTTTGGCGCAAAGGTCGTGAAGAGCACTACGACGAGGTTGAGATCTTTGACGGCTTTTTACTGTCCACGCTGTTTGGGCTGGTGGTCGGCCGCTGGGCATTCGTGATGCTCAACTTTGAGCAGTTTGGCCTGGATGTGATTGGCTGGCTGGACGTGGTTGCCCGGCCCGGCCTGAGCATCTTGGCCATGCTGGTTAGCTCGGCGCTATACCTGACCAAGTACGCCCGGACCAAAAAATGGGATGCTTTTGAAGTGCTTGATTTCTGGGCGCTGGCAGTCAGCTTCAGCTTGATTTTCGTCTGGATCGGACTGTTCGCGGCTGGCCAGGTGGCGGGCACGCCCACTCAACTGCCCTGGGCAGTGCCGCTCCCTGGTTTGGACCAGCGAGTTCACCCGGTGCCGTTGTACTTTGTGTTGTTCTACTTTGGACTGTATGGGTACCTGCTGTGGGCCGAGTGCCGTTACCGGACTTTTGGCTGGTATCGATCGCGCCGCAGTACTGCCCAGACCGGTTTTTTACTGAGCGTGTTCCTGTTGGGGACCGGGCTGTTCGTGACTGTGACCAGCTTTGTCACCCAGCCGCTGTGGCAGTTGGCCGATGCCAGCGGCCAGCTGGTGGGCGGTTTGGTCTTGGCCGGACTGGGAGGGTTAATGCTGTACGTTCGCTCCGGCCGCAAACTGCCGTTGGTGACGTCCCGCCGCCGCCCGCCGCCTGCCCCCAGTTTTGAGATCCAGCCTTGAGCAGACAGCCTAGACCGACAACTACTAGTACTGGGACGGGTACCGCCCATAGCAACTACCAACAGTCAGCCACCAACAACAACCAGCAAGTGAGTAGTTTTGGGCCCCACCGCCGTTTTTTTGACCACTATTTGCACCGGCGCTGCCTTCGACGGCAGTTGGCAATGGTGGTCATTTTAGTAACAGTAGGGTTAGACCAAGTGACCAAGCGGCTGGCCGCCTCAGCCGGACTGGTAACGCTCAACGCCGGCGGCAGTTTGGGACTTGGCGCCGGTTTGGGCCATCTGTGCTGGACGGTTGGCTCGCTGGGGGTGATTGGCTGGCTGTGGTGGCAGTTGGTCAGACCTCGCCCTGCCCACCAAGCAAAGGAGCGATGGTCAGACTTGGGCCTGGCCCTGCTGGTCGGTGGGGGAGTCTCTAACGTACTAGACCGGCTGGCATTCGGGGCCGTCCGCGACTGGCTGCCCCTACCCCTGCTCGGCTTGTCCAACAACCTGGCTGACTGGGCTATCACTGCCGGTTTGGCCGCGGTGGTATGGCGGGCGCTAGTACGCAGAAGGAGCAGTCTCACTAAAAAAACTAGTTAGGAAAACTAAAGGGTCGCCCAACAACCAAAACCACCCAGGACTAGGTATGACAACCATCGACATTATTTACCAGGATGATGACCTGCTGGTAATCAACAAACCGGCCGGAATGGTCGTCAACCGGGCCGAGTTGGCACCCAGTCCAACGGTTCAGGACTGGGCAGAGGAGCGCCTTGGTTTGGTTGCCGTTGACCGAACCAACCGCCGGGCCGATCGAACCACCCAAATTACCCCAACCAGCCAGTTTAGCCCACCACCGCCCAACCATCCCGATATCACTCTGCCGCCCGAGTTCGATCCTCAGTACGGTACGCCAGAGGAGATTTTTCGCCAGCGCGGCGGCTTGGTCCATCGTCTGGACAAAGACACCAGCGGAGCACTGGTGATCGCTAAACATCCTACCGCTCTGGCCCAGTTGCTGGCTGACTTTAAACAGCGCCGGGTGATTAAAACCTACACCTGCTTGGTCCATGGTCGGCTGAGCACTTCCCAAGAAGTGATCTCCTTGCCGATTGGCCGCTCCTCGGTTGATCCCACCAAGTTCACCGTTCGGCCCGACGGTCGGCCGGCTGTGACTGCCTACCGCTTGGAGCGGTACCTGACCGGACTTGATCCGACGGCCTTGGCCGCCGCCTTGCCTGACCAAGCAGTCCGGACCTTGACGGCTCAGGCCCGCAGTTACCAGGGGTTCTCGCTGGTGACGTGCTGGCCCAAGACCGGCCGCACCCACCAGGTCCGCGTGCACTTGGCCCACCGGGGGCACCCGTTAGTGGGTGACAAGACTTACGCCGGCAAGAAACGTCGCCGTCTCGACAAGCTGTGGTGCCCGCGCCAGTTTCTTCACGCCAGCCGGATCGAGCTGCCGCACCCGCGCGGCCGGCAGCCGCTGGTGGTCCAGGTACAGCTGGCCGACGACCTGGAGCACAGCCTCAAACTACTGCGATCTTAAAGCGGCCTGCCTTTAACAAACGGTGCCTTTAACAAACAGCCTTTAACAAACGGTTTAACAAACAGTTGCGGCTAGCCGCAAGATTGCGTATAATTGCGGTGTTTTCACTGTCCAGCTAGCAACTATCTAGCAACTATGCGAGTAATGAAGTTGTGGTAAATCCGCAGGAGTCGGCACTGGGCTTTCACCATTATCCCGACCAAGGTGCCGGCGGAGGCGCTCACTCTGATCATTCTGAGGTGCGCCAACCGTCAAAGGAGCGCCGGGTCACGCTTTCACCGGCCATCGCCAAAGAGATCGAAGTCTTCGGCAATCGGGTGACAGTGTACTCCGCTCCGGGTGGAACTCTGATCGACCCTACCCTGGATAGACGCTTCGAGGGGGCGGTGGGAGACAACGCCTACAACTTCTTTGTGGACTTCGGCGATTTGTTCGAAAGCCTTGGCATGGTTGGTCAGGTTCCCGAGGACCAAGTTTGGCGGCAACCGGAGGAGCTGCCCGCCGGGCTGGAAGTTTATGACCTGCTTGCCAGCTGGGACCCGGAGGGTGATGATGAGGTAGTGGCCGCTCTTAACGGCATCGAAGGGCTTGACGAGAAGTTTGGGCTGTTTGGCTGGCTTGACGCCAGGTTGTGTGCTGAGTATCAGCAGCACGACCAGATAATAGCCAGGCAAGAAAAACAGTGGTTGGAACGACACCGGCCGAACAAACCTTTGCCGGTTAGCGATTACACGGCGGTCGGGGTAGTCAGGGCCGGGGTGCTGGCCAACCAGGTACTGGGTTTTGGCCCCGAGCTACAAGTGCTGGTCAACGCCAAAAGGCACAACAAGCGCGTTAACCATAAAGAGCTGGGCATTGGTTTGAACTTAACAGAGGCGCAGATCAATCGGCTGACAAACACCGACAATTTGCTGATCAGGGAGCGGGCCATTGCCTCCGGCTCGTCGGTGCTGGCTTTGCTGTCCGTCTTGAGATCCAAAGGCGAACTGCCGCCCAACCTTCACGTCGGGGCCACCGTTGGCGATCAGCGCGGAGTTGAGCAAATCCTCAAGTTTATTCGCTCCAAAGACGGCGACCTCGAGAGAACAGTGACCATGTTTTTGGGCAGTTTGGCTACAGAAATGAGTAGCGGCGACCACCCTTACTACATTCTACGGCCACAGCGCCCCGGCAACGATCGACAGTCCTTTGCCGTATCTGATGGAGGTGACTACGCCGATTTATGGTTGCCACCGAACTTGAGAAAACAGTGGCAGGCTTACTACCAACAGCCCCACATTGAAGGGTTGCTGGAGCTGATGCCTGAGTTACGGCCTAGTGATGGCGGGCTAGCTTTGTCCTTCGCTGGCGAGGTCATTGCGCCGGGCGATGTTGTTGATGCCCAAACGGTTTTGAGCCTGAGGGACTACTACTTTCATGTAAACAGCGGTAGTAAAAATGAGTTCGAACGAAGATTTGCCGTTGGCCAAGTACTGGCGGGTGTTGAGTACCAGTTAACTTTTTAGTAGACTGCCTAAAGCCGGCAGGCATTAATTAAAGATTCCGCAAAATGGATAAAATGTTTCTTGACCATACCGTCGAAACAAGTAAAGTTTTTGATGAAGCTGTTAAGGCAGTAGAACTTGAAACTGCCAAAGCGGGATTTAAAGTGCTTCATGTCCATGATGTCAAAAAAATCGATTAGAGCTAAGGGCTTTGAAATCGAACCGTTTAAAATTTTTGAAGTATGTAATGCTAAATCCGCTTACACCGTTTTACAAGCCGATGTAAAGATTGGCCTTTGTCTGCCTTGTAAGATAAATGTCTATCTAAAAGACAACAAAACATTTATTTCCGGTATGCGGCCGATTGTTTTGACGCGGTTTTTCCCCGACGCCAATTTGGGCGACCTACCTAAAGAAGTTGATAAAACCATCAGAACTATTATTGATAACGCTAAATAACGTTAGAATCAAAGATTGCTTTTTAGCAGCCACTGCGCTTTAATAATCTCTAACAACAACACTTGCAGCGAAAGCACCTGGTTGTTTTCGCTCCCAAGCAACGAACCGCCCAGCCATCAGTCGGTAGGGGAGAGGAAAACCAAGCGAGCTGAAACGAGCAGGTGTTTTTTATTTATAAGCTCGCTGTGGTGAATGATGGGACTTTAAGTTCATGAAGCACCCAGAGCGTCTCAGTACCGCCGACAAACTAGCTGTTCTGCGCCAGCGGTTCAAGGAGGCAGCCGTAGTTAAAGATGCCGGCAAAGGGTACATCGCGGTGGAGCCGTTTAATTTGGTGATTGACCCCAAAATTTTACAACTGGCTTCGGAGTGCTGGGCCGAGCATTATCACGGTCACACCACCATCGATGCCGTCGTGGGGGTACCCGATGCCGGCAGCCGGTTAGTTTCGGTCCTGGCGGGCATGCTCGATGTCATCAAGATCCTGCCTTCCAAGCGGGCCGGGCGACTCCCTGGGTCTTGGCAAGACATTGTCAGCTACTCCAACTCATCTTTCACGACCAACACCGAGAATGTCATCAGCCACATCGGCTTCGTCAAATCGGGCGACCAAGTTTTGGTGGTCGACGACGTGGTGGCCCACGGCAGTACTGCTATTGCCGCCATCACCGCTCTTCAGCAGGCTGGCGTGCAAGTAGTGGGACTGGCAGTGCTGTTCAGTAAACAGTGGCAGGGCGGCGTTGACAAGATCGAACGGCAGACCGGCGTCAAGGTGTGCTCGCTGATCCAGGTCGTCAAGCTGGGTGCCGACGGCCAAGTACAACTGAGGTAAAAGGGATAGCTTGCTTGAAATTGTTATTGGCACCGGCAAGAAACATGATCCGTCTCGACTCGAGAACATCTACCCTGGGTCAACTGTCAAGGTCATCGACCCCGAAGTTTTGTTTGGGGAACTGGAACCGCTAGTAGAAAACAGGCTATCACCTCCTCAAAAACCGGCAACCTGGAAAGTAGAGCAGGTAGCAGAGCAGCAGAGACGCGCGGCTGCGCGGCTACCTATAGCTGCGGCGCTACCTATAATAATGGCCAGCGACGTGATGTTCTTGCGTCCCAGTGATGGCCAAATTCAATCTAACCCAAACCGCGTTGGTCGGCGGCAGGACTTAACTGCGCTCGAAGAAGAAGCCGTCGGGTGGTACACCAAGGAAGCATTCGATGCCCAGTGGGTAGCCTGGTACGCGGTGATGGCCCAAGATGACCACACCGAGCAGGTAGTTCACAAGCTGGGCTGGGTGGGGATCACCGCCTCTTTTGCCGAACCGTTAACAAGAGAGGAAGTCCAGTCATCATTCGACCCAGGTATCAACCCCCGGATTCCCATGCTCGAGCTAGCTGAAGCTAATGGTGCTCAGCTGGCCGCCTATTACCCCGGCGGCGACACCAGGGAAACTATAACATTTGAACTGGCCCGGTTGCTGATCATCGATAAACTTTTGCCGGCCTGGGCCTTGTGGGCCCTAATTAGGGACGAAGGATACCCTTTACCTCCAAGTGAAGTCAGAGTTAGTAAAGTCAAAGGTCAACACTCAAACGGCAACTGGCTGACGATCAACAGCATTGGTTGGTATAGATACCTTGTCGAGTCTGGTCCGAACGGACCGATCCAGTAGTTGCAGTCCAGTAGTTGCGATTGACGCGGAGTGGCCGGTCTGGTTTGATAGACGAAGATGTTCCGCAGCAGGCCTCGTCGCACTCGTCGTGCCACCGGTCAACTGCCTCGGTTGCCCAGTACTCTCATCTTTGACCGTTCTCAACTAGAGCGACTAGGCTGGAAGTTTGTTCACAGCGGCGCTTACGATATTGAGGGAAGAGTAGACACTTTTGCCAAGGATAACTTAGAGCTGGTCATTGCCGCCACAGTTTCTAATGATGTCAATCCTGCTGACCGAGTAGCGCAGGTTAGGGTCACAGTCCGGTCGGCCAGTTCGTCTTTACCAACCACTCTGCCGGTGACTCTCGGCATCGTCAACTAACTGTCGGTCTTTACTCTTTGGGGACCGCCTTTAGTTGTTGTGACAACGCCACGATGAGTTAAGATAGCGGGGAGGTAGTTATGCCTTCTACCAACAAGACTTCGTCATCGGACCAAGTATTTCAGATCATCAACCGTGAGCGTCGTCGCCAGCGCCAGGTAATTGACCTGATCCCGTCGGAGAACCACGCCTCGCCGGCGGTCCACCGGGCAGTCGGCTCGGTGCTGATGCACAAGTACGCCGAAGGTTACCCTCGCCAGCGCTACTACCAAGGCAACGCCCACGCCGACCAAGTAGAGGACATCTGTCGCCGCCGGGCGCTGGAGACTTTTGGGCTTCAGTCCCATCTTTGGGGAGTCAACGTTCAGGGGTACTCGGGCTCACCAGCCAACCTGGCCGTGTACAATGCTTTGCTCCGGCCGGCCGAGACCATCATGGCTATGTACTTGCCCGATGGTGGACACCTCTCCCACGGCTGGAAGTTTAAGCAGTTCAGTACCTTGGTGGGCAAGATCTGGAACATTCACTACTATCACGTGGCTGGCGACCAGCTCACCTTCGACTATGACCAGCTGGAACAAGAAGCTGTCCAGGCCCAGCCGCAACTGATCATCTCTGGCGGCACGGCCTACCCGCGCCAAATTGATCACTATCGGATGGGCCGGATCGCCAAGCGAGTGGGCGCCTACTACTTAGCCGACATTTCTCACGAGGCGGGCCTGATCGCCGCTGGCGTCAACGCCGCGCCTTTTCGCTACGCCGATGTAGTAATGACGACCACTCATAAAACTCTGCGCGGCCCGCGCGGGGCGTTGATCTTCGGCCGCCGCCGGTCACGGATCAAGCCGGAGGTTGACGTGGCCTACCAGATAGACCGGTCCATTTTTCCCGGTATACAGGGTGGACCGCACCTCCACACCATCGCCGGCGTGGCTGTGGCGCTCAGAGAAGCTCAGCGACCGGCCTTCCGCCGCTATGCCCAGCAAGTTCTTGACAACACCCAAGTAATGGCCCGAGAGTTTAAACGGGCTGGCTATCGGTTAATCAGCGGCGGCAGTGACAAGCACTACGTCTTGGTTGATGTCCACTCACACGGCGTGGAGGCCTGGCTGGCGGCCTGGGCGTTGGAGTACGCCGGCATAGTGTTGAACCGCAACACCATACCCAACGAGAGCGGTTCACCTTACTATCCTTCGGGCGTCAGGCTGGGCGCGCCGGTCGTCACTACCCGAGGAATGAAGACGGCGGACATCGAGCAGGTGATGGAGTGGCTGCTGGACGGCTTGGAGTACTCTCGCCGATGGCAACTGCCCGGCGGCGGCCAAGGCAACCAACGCCGTCAGCGCCGAGCGTACATCAGCCAGTTCTTAAGCGAGTTGCCGCGGGACCGTCATCTCAACAAGCTCCGCCGTCAGGTGACCGTTTTTGCCAAACAGTTCCCGGTGTTTAGCTGGTAACTTGGTGAGTTGGTGAGTTGGTAAGGCGTCGGTCCAGAGAGAACAACATGCGAAAAATTGGAGCCCACCTTTCCGCGGCCGGTGGTGCCGACAAAGCTGTCGAGCGGGCCGCCGCCATCGGCGCTAACTGCCTGCAGCTTTTTTCGGGCAGCCCTCGGGTATGGGCCCGCCGAGAGCTGGAAACAGTAGCCTTCGACAAAGTAGCGGCCAAGCAACAGGAACTGTCGGTCGCGCCGATCTTTACGCACGCGATTTACTTGACTAACTTGGCTTCGCACAAATCAGACTTGGTCGACAAGTCACTCCGCGTGCTCAAGTACGACCTGGAGTTTAACAGTCGGCTGGGCGGCTCGGGAGTAGTGGTTCACTTGGGTAGTCACCAGGGCAGGGGCTGGCCGGCGATCCGCCGACAGGTGGCAGAGGTACTAGGCCGGTTGCTGGCCGACGCGCCGCGCAACTCGACCCTGCTGATCGAGAACTCGGCCGGCCAGCAGGGGAAAGTAGGCAGTGACTTGGCGGAAGTTAAGTGGCTGCTCGATACGGTTGGCTCTCGGCGGCTGGGCTGGTGCGTCGATACCTGTCACGCTTGGGCAGCCGGCTACTACTTGGGCAAGAGCGCTCCAGTCTCGGACGTCGAGTTTAAGTCGCTCATCGATGAGATTAACCGGCTCGAGCTATGGATTGACCTCAAGTGTGTCCACGTTAATGACAGCCGCGACCCCTTTAACTCCGGCCGTGACCGCCACGCCAACCTCGGTGAGGGCCTAGTTCCCAGGGCAGATCTGCGCTACTTTTTAAACCAGCGGCACCTGCGCCACTTACCACTGATCTTAGAAGTGCCCGGGTTTGACGGCGACGGGCCCGATGCTCGCAACGTAGAGCTGTTGCGCCGCTTACTGCGATGATGGTGTTTGACGGTCACGCTACTGCCCAGCGCCGCCTAACCACCCTTAGCCGGCGGGTCGACGCCTTGGCCCAACAGGGCATTTTCCTCAAGATAGCCGCTATTCTCTACACCGAAGACCAAGGGAGCACATTATATACTCAACTCAAGCAGTCTGCCGCCCGGCAAACGGGGATCGAGTACGAAGTGTTCCGTCACTCGCTGACCGCTCCCCTGACCCAAGTTTTAGCGAACATCGACCGGCTCAACCGCGACCCGACGGTGACCGGCATCATCATTCAGAAACCGCGGCACACGACTTGGCAGCGGGCCGCCGGAGTAGCCGCCGCTGGTCAGTCAGCCGCCGTGCGCCGGGCTTTCACCAGCTGGTGGCGCCTCCAGACCGGCCGGCTGAGCTTGGCCAAGGACGTGGACGGTCTCTACCCTGAGGTGCTGGCGGCCATCAAGGCCGGTACTTGGCAAGAGCAAGGGTTGGTCTTGCCGGCCACCGTCCGGGCAGTAATGAGTATCTTAGCCGAAGCCGAGCGGCAGCTGCCGGAGTTTAAACTGGCCCGGCAGCGGGTAGTTATTCTGGGCAAGTCTGACTTACTGGGCCGGCCGTTGTTTTTTTACCTGCGCCAGCGCGGCGTAGACGTGGAACTGCTTGGCCGCGCTGGCCTGGCCCAGCGCCTTGAGCAGGGCAGGGGAGTTACCGACGCGGGAGTGGTGATATCGGCTACCGGTCATCATCACTTGCTGACCGGCGAGCTGGTGGCGCCAGGAGCAGTGCTGGTTGATGTCGGCGAGCCACGGCCGGATATCAATCTGAGCTCAGTCGGGGAAAAGGCCGCTTTTGTGACTCCGGTACCTGGCGGAGTAGGGCCGATGACAGTGGTCAGCTTGCTCGAGAATTGTTTGAGATTGGCCGTCCGCCGACCAGAACCAGCCGCTAACCAGAACCGGCCGCCACCGGTCGCGTTAGAGGCTTGGCCTGACTAGATCTACCTCGAGCGTGGTACAATACCGTCCTGACTACCAAGTACTGCGCGGCAGCCGAGCTTTACGTCCTGACGTTATCGGCCAGTCGCAAGATCGCGGCCAGCGTCTACCCGAACGTCAACCCGGGCTGACCGCGAACCCAAGGACACGACATGGCACCTCTCAACCTCAGCGACTTGCCCGACCAGGCTCCCGAGTTTGACCTCCAGCAGATGTTGGCAGCCGGCGTCCATTTTGGCCACCAGGTCCGCAAGTGGCATCCGGCTATGGCCGACTGGATCTACGCTGAGAAAGAAGGCGTCCACATTTTTGACCTGGTCAAGACAGTCCGCCAGCTCACCATTGCCTACAACTACGCCTACCAGCTGGGCGCCGACAACAAAGTGCTGGTCATGGTGGCCACCAAACGCCAGGCAAAAGATATTGTCGAACAAGCCGCCGCCGACAGCGGTGCGATGTTCATTACTTCGCGCTGGTTGGGCGGCACTTTGACTAACTGGAACCAAGTCAAAAAGTCGCTCCAGCGGATGATCGATATCGAGCAAGGGCTGGTCAGTGGCGAGTACGACCACTACACTAAGTTTGAACGTAACCAACTGGAGAAAGAACAGGGGAGACTGGAGCGGTTTTTCCGGGGTATCAAAGCGCTGAGCAGCTTGCCGGACGCGCTGTTCATCGTTGACCCCAGGACCGAAAGCATCGCCGTCAAGGAGGCTATCAAGCGGGACGTGCCGCTGATCGCCCTGATTGACTCTAACACCGACCCGCGGCCGATTGACATTCCTATCCCGGCCAACGATGATGCGATGGGCAGTATCGAGTTTATTGTCCAGGCTGTGGCCGCCGGCTACCGGGCCGGAAAGTCCGACCGACCGACCGGCACCGCTAAAAGCGGTCCTGACAACAACAGCTCGGCTAGTCAGACAAGACCGTCTGCCGCTGCCCCGGTCCAGGCTGGATCGTCTGACTGCTAACTGGAACCGCATTATGTCAAACTTCTCCGCCGCCGACGTCAAACAGCTCCGCCACCAAACTGGCGCCGGGGTGCTGGACTGCCGGCGGGCATTGGAACAAGCCGATGGCGACATGGCTAAAGCCGTCGAGCTGGTCAGGGCCAAAGGTTTGGCCCGGGCCGAGAAAAAGGCCGACCGGCCTACCAACGAGGGTTACGTAGCCGCGTACGTTCACCAGACCGGCAAAATTGCGGTCCTGGTGGAACTGCTCAGCGAGACAGACTTCGTGGCCCGTAACGACCAGTTCCGTCACCTTGCCCGGGAGATTGCTATGCAGGTGGCGTCGATGGCGCCGACCACGGTCGATGAGTTGTTGGCTCAAGAGTACATCCGCGACAGCAGTCAGACACTCGAGCAGCTTGTCAAACAGACCAGTGGTACGCTGGGGGAAAAACTGGCCGTCAGTCGTTTTGTTCGCTACCAAGTCGGTGAGTAACTCCTTTTCGTTTACCCTCGAGGCAAAGCGCGGTCATGCCCGAGCAGGGCTCATCACCACTCCTCATGGCCGGGTCCAGACTCCCATCTTCATGCCGGTCGGTACTCAAGCCACGGTCAAGTCGCTTGACTCGGCCGATCTGGAACAGTTGGGCGCCGAGATAGTTTTGGCCAACACTTACCACCTTTACTTGCGGCCCGGGGCGGCCAGAGTAGCTCAGTTGGGCGGTCTCCACCGCTTCATGAACTGGCCTCACCCCACCCTCACCGACTCGGGGGGCTTCCAAGTCTTTTCTCTCGATGGTTTGATCGATGCCGACGGAGTAACTTTCCGTTCCCATCTGGACGGCAGCACCCACCGTTTCACTCCGGATACAGCCGATAGCTTACAGCACCAACTGGGCGCCGACATCATCATGGCTTTTGACGACTGCACTCGAGATAGCGCCGACCAACACCAAGCTGCTGCCGCTCTCGATCGGACCAGCCGCTGGGCGGAGCAATCACTGGCCGCTTGGGAAAAGCGCCGCCGGTTGAGCGCCCAGGGCAGCTACCAAGCGCTGTTCGGCATTATCCAGGGCGGCCAACATCACCACCTGCGCCGCCTGGCCGCCCGCAGTATTTGCCAACTGCCGTTTGACGGCATAGCTCTGGGCGGGGAGACCATTGGCTACAACTCGGCCGGTACCGTCCAAGTCATGGACTCTGTTCGGGAGCTGTTGCCCGTGGACAAGCCTCACTACGCCATGGGCCTGGGCCGCGATCCGGCCGATGTGGTCCTCGGTGTCAATCTGGGATTCGACATGTTTGACTGTGTCGGGCCCAGCCGGCTGGCCCGCAACGGCGCCTTGTTCGCGGGCCGGCTGTCAATCGAGCAGCCGGCCCAGGGCCAAACCACGGCCAACGCCGGAGCGTTCTCGTTCCGGTCACCGTATCGGCGCGGCCGGCTCAGCATCGCCAGGCAGGAGTTTGCTAGCGACCGGCGGCCCATCCAGCCGGACTGTGACTGCGCCACCTGTCAGGCCGGTTACACCCGGGCATACTTACACCACCTCTACAAGACCAAAGAGCTATCGTACTTCCGCCTGGCTACCCGACATAACTTGCGTTTCATGGTTGGGTTGACCGAACAGATGCGCTCCGCCCTTGTTAGGTAGGCCAGCTGTTTCGACAGCGGTTGGACAGCGGCCCGACTGATATCCGTCGTACAATTTAAGATGATGATGGTTGTCCGTCGCCCAGCCAAACAGCGCATTGCTAAACAGCGCATTGCCAAGCAGCGCCGTCCTACTTTTCTTAGCTACCTGTGGAGCAAGTTCAAGTTAGTGGCAGGAGTGATCAGTGGCACCGTGATAGTGGTTGGTGGGGTAGTGGTGGTGGGCTTGTTGACGTTGCCCGAACTCGACCGGCCCATCAATCTTGTCTGGCTTGACCGCCAAGACAGCCAGCGGGTGGTTCTGCTGGCCCTTCGGCCTCACCGCCCCGCGGCGTATTGGTTTGAGTTCAGTCCGGGCCTGACCACCCCGGCTTTGGGCAGTGATCAGCCGCTGGAAGTTGCCCAGCTGGCCGGTCACTTTGCCCGGTACGACACTTTTGTTGGTCCGGAGCCTGGCCCAGCAGCTCTGGCTACCACCGGCTCACTCGGTCCGGCTGCCGGTCACTTTACCATCGCCGGTTTCAGCGCCGCCTTGACCATTCTGCTCGACGATGTGATGGTGGCGGACCAGTTGCCGGCCGGTCCCAACAAGCTCCAGTTGTGGTGGTGGCTGGTCAGCCACTCCGCCGCCTTGGTGGGGCAGGGTACCGACTGGCAGCAGCTCTGGGCGTGGTCCGGTTTTCTGTTCCAGCTTTCCAGTGACCGGTTGTTTGCCCCAACCATAGAGGATTGGTCAGACTGGGCAGATCACCAGCTGAGCCTGCGCCGGCCTACTAAGTTAAGCTGTCAGGTGGCGGTGATCAACGCTACCCAGACTTCCGGCTTGGCTACTGCCATGACTAATTTGCTCGAGTCTAACCAGTTATCGGTGATCAGAGTAGGTAACGCTCCCGAACCGAACGGCCAGACGCGACTAGTCACTGCCGAGCAAGGCCGCTGCCGCCAAGAGGTACAACTGCTTCAAGCCGCTCTGCCGATCAGCACTGCCGCCACCACCGACCAGCCCACCGCCGACCGGTACCGGGCTCCGTTGGTCTTGTTTTTGGGAAGTGAGGTGGAGCAGGCCTGGCTAGGCTTACTGGCCGCTCCCCGCACTGTCCGTGGGCAGTAAGAACGGCCGAAAGAAAGTCCTTTAGCACTACCACCGGTCAATCGTCGTTATCGCTGGAGACATCCTTGAGAGTTTTCTCGGCGTCTGTATCGGTGTTGACGATGGTTAGCGGCACGTCGTCCTCCAGCAAAAAACGCTCGTCGACATCATTGATCGCCGCCAAGTTGACTCGATTGAGCGGGAACGAGTTAATGTTCTCGTTGCGCTTGGACCGGAAAGTTTCTTTTAAGTAGACACTACAGCACTTACCATCGGCAGAGTGAATAAAACAGCTGTACGAGTTGCGCCGCTTCATCAGCTTAGTCAGCCTGAACGACAGGTCTTCGGGCAAGGCCCCCAGATAAGTGCTGTTAGAGCTTTCTACTGAGATGTAACGGCTCTTGGGTACCAGCTGACAGAGGTCGCCGACGGCTACTGATTCCAGCACTGCTTTGCTGGCCAGCCGGTGCAGTTCGACAATTTTGGTTTTGCCCGGCTCTTCAATGAAGTGCTCGCGCGAAAAACTGACTGTCGCCGGTTTTTTCTGTTTGATCTTATCGAGCTGTTTGCGGGCGATTGGATTGGACTTGTCGATGTCCAGCACTTGTTTAAAACTGTGGCGGGCCTTGCTGAGCATGCCCAGCTGGAAGTACGCTACCCCCTGGCGGTTGAGCGCTCCCACGTTAGCCGGATCGTAGTTGAGCAGGGCGGAGTTGTGTTCCACCGCTGCCTGCCAGTCCAGCCGCTTGGCAGCTTGGATAGCTTGACGTTGAAACTGAGAAATCTTGTTCATGGGAGCAGATTTACCGGACAAGGATACTGGCCAAAGCCGGCATTGTCAACTTGGGTACCAACCACGTACAATCTGACCATCATATGGCCGGACACAGCAAATGGGCCAACATCAAGCATCGCAAGGGCGCCATGGACGCCAAGCGTGGTCGCGTCTTTAGCCACCTGAGCAGGGCAGTGAGGATGGCGGTCAAGGACGGTGGTTCAGGTGACCCTAAGTCCAATCCAACCCTGCGGACACTGATCGACAAGGCCCGGGCAGCCAACATGCCCAAAGACAACATCCAGAAAGCTATTAACAAGGGCTTAGGGAAAAGCGGGTCCGGCGTCCAGTTCCAAGAGGTGACGTACGAGGGGTATGGTCCGGGCGGCGTGGGGCTGTTAGTCGAGGTCGTCACCGACAACACCAACCGGGCAGGTGCCGACGTCAAGTCGCTGTTCAGCAAGGCCGGCGGCTCGCTAGGCAGCCCCGGATCGGTCTCGTACCTGTTTGAGCGCCGCGGTAACGACTACCAACTGAAGATGCCGATGCCTCTGCCCGATGACGCCAGCCTTTCTCGGCTCCGCCAGTTGGTAGACGAGATAGAGGAACTCGATGATGTGGAGGCCGTGTATACCGGAGTAGAGATGCCGGACGAGGGTGGAGAAGCCAACTGGGCTTAACCGACTGGTCCGGTCCGGTCAAGATCAATCATGCGCCGTCGGGAAAAATTTGTCATCACCGCCACCCTACTGACGCTGGGCCTAGTTGCTGTCCAGTTGCTGTCCCTTGAGGTCCGTTACCTGGCAGTAGCGGTGTTTATGGTGTTATCGTACCTGTTGTCCGGCTGGGCCTTGTCCGACGACCTACAGCGCTTTGAACTGCTGGCCATCGTGCCGTTTCCCGCCTTGTTCGCCGGCGCCGTCAGCTTGTTTTACTTCCTGCTGCCGACCAACTTGCTCAGCCGGGTCGCTATCCTCAGCCTGTTCGGTATTGGTCAGTACGCTTTACTGCTGACGTCCAACATCTACTCGGTGGCCAAGGGCCGGACCATCCAGCTGGTCCACGCTGCCCACGCGGTAGCCTTCATCTTCACCTTGTTGACATCGCTGCTGTACACCAACACCATCTTTTCGCTCAAACTACCGTTTTACGCCAATGGCAGCCTGATCGGCTTGGTCCACTTGCCGCTGATTTTTATGTCACTGTGGTCGATGAACTTTGAACAGCGGATCGAGCGGCGGGTAATCGGGCTGTCTGCGCTGATGACACTACTGCTGGCTGAGCTAGGCCTGGTGTTGTCATTTTTACCCCTAAACGTCTGGAACAGCGCCTTGCTGGTGATGGCTTGGCTGTACATTGGCTTGGGCATTCTCCACAACTACTTGCGGGGTGTGTTGTTCAGTAACACCCTGCGCGAGTACTCGCTGGTAGCGGCGGTAGTCGGGGTGATTTTTGCGTTCTTGTTTCCCCTAAAGTAGGCAGGCCGACGGTGGCCAACCGCTGTGGGCCTAGGCGGGGCCCAGGCAGGGGAGAGCGCTTACCGGTGGGCCGTTAAGTTGACCGGTGCTAACCGGCGGCCAAGTCGCCACTTAAGAGGGGTGGGCTGGGGAGTTAAGTTCGACGGTAAACATAAAAGTAAGCACAACCGATTGCGCCGGCAGTCGCAAAAAAAAGGGGAGAGCACCAGGCTTCACCAGAGGAGAAGAACTACAAATGATCTACTTTGATAGAGTAGACCCGCCTGTGGATAACTCCATATATATAGGACTTATAACGATCTTCAAGTTGTAGTACTCCAGGCGTTAGTGGTTGGTTACCAGGCTAGCCTGGGAAATCTGGCAGAGGCGGTACCGGTCTGCCTAGGCAAGGGTGCAAGAATACTTAACCCGAAAGACCATCAATCTGAACTCACTTGAGAAGAGAGCGATGGATACCGCCGCCAGCCGCCGCCGAGAGTGGCCCGTTTGAGACGAGGTAGCCACTTTTTTTGGCAACTTAACCACCATTGGGTTGGCGCTGACCGCGCCCTTAGCTCCCTACTGTGACTGAGAGGAGCACTTCGACCGAGATTTTCTATGTCGCACAATATAACTTTTACGACGTAAGCAAAAAAAGAGCCTGCCCAGCATGACGCTTCCATCTGTGTGGCTGAAAATTACAGCAACTCCTGCCGGTTTTCAAATAATCATTATTTTTATTAGTTTACCGCATAATTCCCTGGCCTGCGGACCCGCCAGGCCTACTTCAAGTTCGGCAGAAATTATGCGGTTATTTATGGGCTCGGCCCGGCTAAGTCGCCAAAATTATACGGCAATGGCGGTCGCGCGCCTTTTAATGCCCACCAGCGCAACCGGCGTGATCTCAGCCAGTCGACGATCGGATGGATGGCCTATTGGTCAGCCTGATCAGGAAAGAGACGATTTTGAGCCTCTGACGAGCTCGTTGGGATGATGACTTACACCTTTTAACCTATACATCAAGGTATTACTGAGTAACGACCACATTGCGTCATCAAAGTATCTGTCGGCCTAACGGTTCACTGGCTGGTACCGGCCCACCACTGCCTAGCCGTGTCGACCAACTCGTGCCGACCACCGGCTCGAGCTTGGGTGGTAGCCGAAGATAGGTTGCTTGGTTGGCGTGGTCGGTCCACCACTGCTAAAGGTAGTGAAGTTGAAGAGCGCCGACATCGTTATCGGCGTGGTTGGTGGTGTTGATAGGTGGACTGGCACCGGTCGCACTGGCGCACCGTCTGGGGCCCGCCGGCCCGCATCTACGGTTACCGGCCCAACGGCCGCCCAACGTCCTCGATATGTTCTAAAATATATCAAAAAACATCACACCCGCGTTGACCAACAAAGTAAAAAAGCTTGATAAGAAGCGATAATCCCCTCTTTTATCCGAGTTGGCACTCCCCCCTTCCGGCTGACAACAACTTATAGTACTTCTGCCCACTTCTCTACCCCGAGCTTTTCCTCGAGTTGACATCAAGTACCGGTAAACACATCCTCTAGTATATCTCAAAATATATCAATATAGATCAGTACCATCTGAGGTCACGAGTTAAAAAAGACTGATCTACGGCCCTTTTTTTCGAAATTCACTCTTCTAGCAGTAGTAGTAATCTGATGCCAGCAACTCATAGTAATTTTAGGTCTAGTGTGATAGGTTGAGGTGATGAGCGATACCAGCAACCGCGGTTCCAGTGAAGCATTTTTGGAACACTTGGAAGTTGAACGTAACTTAAGCCGGTTGACGATCCGCAACTACCGCCACTACCTCAACCGGTTTAGTGACTGGTTCGAGTCCCAAGGTCACCACCGCGTCACCGAGCTCAACCAAGACCTGCTGCGCGGTTACCGCGTCTACTTAGCTCGCTTCGTGGACGAGCAGGGCCGGACGCTGTCCAAGCGCACTCAAAGCTACCACATTATCGCCCTGCGGTCATGGATGAAATGGTTGGTTAAACAAGATGTTGAAGTACTCAATCCTGAGAAAATAGACCTACCTAAAGCTGAATCTCACCAAACAAAATTTTTGAGCTCCCAGCACATAGAACGACTGTTGGCCCAGCCTAAACTGTCCGATCAGACCGGTTTGCGCGACCGGGCCATCATGGAGGTGCTGTTCTCTACCGGCTTGCGTGTCAGCGAGTTGGTCAGTCTCAACCGCGACCAACTGGACACCTCCCGTCGGGAGTTCGGCGTGGTGGGCAAGGGCCGCCGACCGCGGGTGGTGTTCTTAAGCGACCGAGCTGCCGATTGGCTGGAACGGTGGCTGCGGTCCAGGAAGGACGACTGGCGGCCGGTCTTCATCAGGATGTCGGGCAGCCAGCCCGACATCACCAGTGACGGTGAGCAGATGCGCTTGACCACTCGCAGTGTTCAGCGGCTGGTAGACAGTTACTCGCGTCGGGCAAAACTGCCCATCAAGATCAGCCCGCACAGTATTCGCCACAGCTTCGCCACCGACTTTTTAGCTAACGGCGGCGGCCTACGCGATATTCAAGAAATGCTGGGCCACAAAAGTATCTCCACTACCCAAATTTATACCCACTTGACCCGTCCCCAACTCAAACGACTCCATCAAAAGTTCCACTCCAAGCTATAGTTGAGTACATTACTGTACTTTTTGATTGCTTTACAAAAATAAATAAACTCCAAAAGTTACCAGGCTTAATTACTGCTTAGTTAGCAGTCAGTACTCTAGACTGCTAAAATTCATCAATTGTAGATTTAGCGCTATACATCAATCTAAAACTCAAATTATCACTATAACTTCACTAGGATCTTTTGATATATTAATTAGCATTTTGAGATATTACCGACCGTGCCGCAACCATCAAGTTTGAACCACCAACTTCTCCGCCACCAACCCCTCCCCCATCAACCAAGCGATGACTGAATCGTGATACAATGTGTGTCTCAACTCGAGGGCCGGTAGCTCAGTTGGCCAGAGCGCCTGTATGGCATACAGGAGGTCAGGGGTTCAAGTCCCCTTCGGTCCACTGTCTGCTCCGGTCCCTTAAAGCCAGCCACCGCCCGCTGTCAAGCAGTTTCCGACTGACTGGCAGAGCGAACGATCGTGTAGATCGCCGACAGACCGACCAAGATGTAGACCACTCGGGTGATGAATGACATCGCGCCGAAGATGGTCGCCACCAGGTCGAGGCCGATCAAGCCGACCAACCCCCAGTTAATGCCGCCGATCACCACCAGCACCAGCGTTACCCAGTCGAGAGGATTCATTTTCATGAATGTCTCTCCCCTATTACTACTATTATTCAACTATTCAACATACCATACCGGCGTAATCTGTCGCCACAATGGTACAATTTGATCGTCAGTTAGGGAAAACTTGACATAGCCGGCGACGGCGCTTGCCGGGCCTATAGCTCAGTTGGCTAGAGCGTTCGATTCGCATTCGAAAGGTCGCCGGTTCGAATCCGGCTAGGTCCACCAAACAGGAAAATTGAGCATCACCGCGAGAAGTTAAATGAAC
>PFDK01000007.1:34994-43359 GCA_002772645.1 Candidatus Pacebacteria bacterium CG10_big_fil_rev_8_21_14_0_10_56_10
GGACGGCGCTGGTGGCCGTGCTTGTTGACGGCGTGGTCTACCGCCGCGTCGAGCAGGTCGTCTTCCGGGCCCATCATCGTCAGCTGGCAGTTGGCCTCACTGGGCATCTGGCGGCAGTCGATCATTTTTCGGTCATTAGTGTCTGACATGGTGTGAACCTATCTGTTTATTGCTACTTTTTTGCCATTGTAACAAATTCCGTTTGTAAGTGCTTTTTTGATGACCATCATTGGTGGGCCATTAGTGGGACATTTTGGCCCACGATTCGAAAACTTTTTTTAAGGTGTCTGAATTATTAAGGGCAGTTCGTTGGCGGGGTGGTTCTAGGGGTGGTTCTAAAGTTCCGTCAAAATCACTTTGCTGAGCTCAGCCCAGCGGGTGGGCCGCCAGCCTCCTCTTTGAGCGTCAGCGCCACCGCGCAGACCTGGTCGTCTGCCTTGAGCCGCATCAGGATGACGCCTTGAGTCGGCCTGGTCAGAGTAGGGATCGATCTTTTGGTGACCGGGATCTTGATGGTTTGGCCCAGCTGGGTGCTGATAACCACCTCTTGGTGCTGGTGAGTGACCATCGAGGCCATCGCTACCAAGCCGGTTTTTTTGGTGATCTCGGCTACTTTCACGCCCATGCCGGATCGTCTCTGGACCGGGTACTCGTCAAAGTTGGTCCGCTTGCCCAGGCCCCGCTCGGTGACCACCAGCAGTTGGTGGAAGCCCTGTTTGCGGCCGGTTTTCTCGAGTGACGGCGGGAAGGCCTCCACCCCGATGACCGAGTCGTCCCGGCGCAAGGTAATGCCTTTGACGCCTTTGGTGTCTCGCTGGGACGCCTTGACCTCCCGCTCGCTGAACTTGATGCTTTTGCCATGGTGGGTGATCAGCATGATGTAGAACTCTTCGCCGGTAGTCAGAATGCCTTTGACCAGCTCGTCACCCTGGTTGAGAGTGATGGCCACGATGCCGTTCTGGCGGATGTTTTGGTACAGCTTGACGGCCGTTTTTTTGACCAAGCCTTTGCGGGTGGCCAGAGTGATGTACTTGTCCGTGTCCTGGCCCTCGTTGAGCAGCAGCATGGTTTGGACGAACTCTTCGGCTTTGAGGTTGAGCAGGTTGACGATAGCCGTACCCTTGGCCTGACGACTGGCCTCGGGAACTTCGTAAGCCTTCAGCTTAAACACTCGGCCTTGGTTGGTGAAGAACAAAATGGTGTCGTGAGTTTCAGCGGACAGCAAAGTCTTGACAACGTCTTCGGCTTTCATCTTGACGCCGGAACTGCCCTTGCCGCCCCGCGACTGCGACCGGAACGAACTGGGGTTCAGCCGCTTGACGTAGCCGGACTCGGTCAAAGTAATGACGGCCGCCTCGTTGGCCACCAGGTCCTCTTCCGAGAACTGGCCAACCTTGCCTTTGACGACTTTGGTGCGGCGGTCGTCGCCGTACTGGGCCGCCAGCCCATCGATCTCGGTTGCGACCACTCCCAGAATAGCTTGAGGTGAGCCCAGCAGGTTAAGCAGTTGAGTGATGGAGTGCTTGATAGCCTGGTACTCGTCCTCGATTTTTTGACGCTCCAGGGCCGCCAGCCGCTTGAGCTGCATCTCCAGGATAGCCACCGCTTGGGGTTCGCTCAGCCCGAACTTCTTCATCAATCGCTCCCGGGCCTGGTCGCTGTCGGGCGAGCGACGGATCGTCTCGATAACGTCGTCCAGGTTATTAAGGGCGATGATCAAGCCCTCCAGAATGTGGGCCCGGTCCCGAGCGGCAGCCAGGTCGTACTGGGTGCGGCGGACGATCACCAGCTGGCGATGGCTGACGTACTCGCGCAGCACTTGCTTGATGTTCATCAGCTGGGGCACGCCGTCAGCGTTGAGCGCCACCATGTTCATGGCAAACGACGTCTGCAGATCGGTGAACTTAAACAGTTTGTTGAGGACGACTTTGGGACGGGCGTCGCGCTTCAAGTCGATGGTGATCTGCAGCCCCTGGCGGTCAGAATCGTCATTCAGGTCGCGGATGCCTTTGATCTTTTTGTCGCGGACCAAACCGGCGATCTTCATTAACAGCCGGGCTTTGTTAACCTGGTACGGCAGCTGGGAGACGATGATTTGGTAACCTTTGGAACCTTCCTCGATCTTGGCTTTGGCCCTGATCATGATTCGGCCTTTGCCGGTGCGGTAAGCCTCGGTGATGGCGGCAAAATCATAGATGATGCCGGCGGTGGGAAAGTCCGGGCCTTTGATGTGGGCCATGATGTCGTCGATCGAAGCCTTGGTGTCGAAACTGCCAGCCAGCTGACGCGGCTCGGTGGCCAGCACGGCGTCAATGTGCCGGTGCGGCAGGTCAGGCTGATCGGGCTGCTCCACCGTGCCCATGTCGATAACGGCTTTGATAGCGCCCACCACTTCCGCCAAGTTATGCGGCGGGATCTTGGTGGCCATTCCCACGGCGATGCCCTCCGAGCCCATCAGCAGCAAGTTAGGCAGTTTGCCCGGCAGGACCACCGGCTCCTGGAGCGAGCCATCGAAGTTGTCGACAAACTCGACCGTGTTTTTGGTGATGTCGAGTAACAGCTCCTGGCTGATCTTGGCTAGCCGGGCCTCGGTGTACCGCATGGCGGCCGGACTGTCACCGTCGATCGAGCCGAAGTTGCCTTGGCCGTCGATCAAGGGATAGCGCATCGAGAACTCTTGGGCTAGCCTGACCAGCGCCCCGTAGACCGGCGCGTCACCGTGAGGGTGGTAGCGGCCCAGCACGTCACCAATGATCCGGGCCGACTTCTTGTAGGGATTAGTATGGTGAAAGCCGCTCTTGTACATCGAGTACAGGATGCGGCGATGGACCGGCTTGAGGCCGTCGCGGACGTCAGGCAGGGCCCGGGCCACGATGACGCTCATGGCGTAGTCCAGGTATGACTTCTCCATCTCTTCGACGATCGAGACATGCTTTAGCAGACCGAAGCGGGAGTTTTCCGAGGTACCGATCAGCTCGGCCCGGTCTTGGGCATCGGCCGCGGTGAGTGCCGCGGCATCTGACTGGCTGGTGGGTTGGTCAACTTGATCGCTGTCGGTATCGGCCATACCTAGAACCTATTTAGTACTTGATGAAGTGATTACCTCTTGGCCCGCTGGCGGCCGGCGGCCAGCACTTGCTCGGCCGCGGTCACGTCCCGCCAATCTTTGAGCTTGACCCATTTGTGGGGCTCGAGGTCTTTGTAGTGTTCAAAGAAATGCTTGATTTCCCGCTTGCTGGCCTCGGGAACGTCGTCGAGCGAGTTCCAGTCGCCGCAGACCGGGTCGATCTTGGTTTGGGCCGGCACCGCCACCAGCTTGTGGTCAACACCCGCTTCGTCTTCCATCTCCAGCAGGCCGATCAGCTTACAGTCGATAGCCACTCCCGGCAAAACCGGTTTAGAGATAAAGACCAGCGCGTCCAGGGCATCGCCGTCCTCTCCGTGGGTGTCCGGCACCAGGCCGTAGTTGACGGGATAACGCATGGCGGTCGGCATCAGCCGGTCGACCATCATCCGGCCGGTTTCCTCGTCCAGTTCGTACTTAACATCGGAGCCGGCCGGGATCTCGATTAGCACGGTCATAGTAGCTGACATAGGTCCTTTGCGGGTACTTGTTACGCTTCTCTAAAGTATCTCCTTAGACGTCCAGTTCGGCTAACTTAGCGTGAGACTGGATGAACTTCTTACGCGGCAGGACGTCATCGCCCATCAAAGTGCTGAAAGTTTGGTCGGCTTTCTGAGCGTCGGCCACCGTTACCTTCTTGAGGATGCGCACGTTCGGGTCCATGGTCGTTTCCCAGAGCTGGTCGGGGTTCATCTCGCCCAGGCCTTTGTAGCGCTGAATGCCGATATTGGCTTGAGGATTTTTTTTCTTGATGTCCCCGGTCATTTGTTTGAGCTCTGGCTCGGTGTAGGCATACTGAGCATCGTTTTTATGAGTGATCTTGTAGAGCGGCGGCACGGCAATGTAGAGATAGCCGCCCTCGATAATGTCCGGCAAGTGGCGGAAGAAAAAAGTCAGCCCCAAGGTGGTGATGTGCTCGCCGTCCACGTCTGCGTCGTTCATCAAAATGATGCGGTGGTAGCGCAGCTTTTGGGAGTCGTAAGTCTCTTCGATGCCGGCCCCCAGCGCCACCACCAGGTTTTTGAGCTCTTCAAAGGCGATGATCCGGTCCAGCCGGGCCCGCTCGGTATTGAGGATCTTGCCGCGGAGCGGAAAAATAGCCTGGAAACGCCGGTCGCGAGCGTTCTTGGCACTGCCGCCGGCGCTGTCCCCTTCTACCAGAAAGATCTCGCTCTCGGCCGGCGACCGGCTCTGACAGTCGGCCAGCTTGCCGGGCAAAGTTGAGCCTTCCAGCGCGCCCTTGCGGATGACGGCATCCTTGGCGGCCCGAGCGGCCAGCCGGGCCCGAGCGGCCAGCATCACCTTTTCGATGATCGTCTTGCCCACTTTGGGGTGTTCTTCCAGAAAAGTGGCCAAGTTATCTTTGACCACCTGGTACACAGCCGACTGGGCTTCGGAGTTGTTAAGTCTAGCTTTGGTCTGGGACTCAAACTGAAGATCGTTGGCCGGCATTTTGACAAAAATCACGGCGGTCAGGCCTTCCTTGAGATCGTCGGCTACGAACGACTCTTTGTCTTTGAGCAAATTGTTTTTGACGGCGTAGTCGCGCAGTACCTTGCCCAGCGCCATCCGGAAACCGTTGAGGTGGGCGCCGCCGTCGGGCGTGCGGATGACGTTGACGTACGACTCCACCTGTTCCGAGTAGGCGTCGCTGTACTGAATAGCTGTCTCGACGCCGATCTGCAGTTTGGACTCGGTGTCGCGCCAGGTTCCCTCGGTGTAGAAAACTTGGTGGAGCGGCTTGCGGTGCATGTTGAGGTGCTCGACCAGTGACTTAATGCCGCCCTCGAAGTAGTAGTGCTTGGTGGCGTTCTCGATCTGGTCGATGTACTCTAAGTACAGCCCGGCCAGCAGGTAGGCGCGGTCTTTGAGGACCTGGCTGAGCTGTTTGTGGCTGAACGAAGTAGTTGAAAAAATGCTGGGATCGGGCACGAACGAGACGATGGTGCCGGTCCCCAGTTTGACAAACCTGTCGGCGGCCACCCCAAACAGCTGTTCCAGCTGCTGTTGGTCGATGACGGCTACTTCCCTCTGAGGTGCGCCGCGGTTGTATGCTTGGTAGTGGTACTTGCCATCGCGCTTGACCGCCACCATGGCCAGTTGGGACAGGGCGTTAACCGCCGCCGAGCCTACCCCGTGCAGGCCTCCCGAGGCTTGGTAGGCTGTCTCCTCGAATTTGCCACCTGAGTGTAGAGTGGTCATGACGACTTCCAGAGCAGACTTGCCGCTTTCGTGGATGTCGACCGGAATACCTCGACCGTTGTCCACCACGGTGATCACTTCTTCTCCCAGCCTATCTTTGCCGCTCAGCTGGTGGTGGATCGGCGCGACAGATTGGCGGACCAGCTGGATTCGACTGCCGTAACCGGCAATGGCTTCGTCGACGGCGTTGTCCAGGATTTCTTTAGCTAGATGATGGAGGCCTTTGGAGTCAGTTGACCCAATGAACATCCCCGGCCGTTTGCGGACCGGCTCCAAGCCTTTGAGAACTTTAATCTCGGCAGCTTGATAGGAATGACTGACAGTTGATTTGGCGCGCATAACGGTACGTTACTCGAGAAAGAAAATGATAAGACTCTCTTATAACACATTGGCCGGTAAGTGCCAAGTTCCTCGAGAAGGCAGTGTCAGGAGCAGTAAAATCGGCTGTTTTCTGACCTACCTGATTATACCAAGTTTTGACCGGATTAGCGCCGTCAGGTCTGGAGAGACCGGTCCGTGTCGTTATCAAAATGTGGTTGTGCCGGCGCATTCAACCAGCGTCGGCCCGATCAAGCAGGGCTTTGACCCGGACCAAGCAGTCCGTCACTGCCAGTTTGACGTTGGCGTTGGCACCGGCTCCGCTCCAGCAGTCGTGCAGTAGTTCCATGGCTTGGGCGTACTGGCTCGGCGACAGCCGGTCACGGGCGGCCTGGTCCTGGTGCCAAGACTTGATAGCCTGCTCCAGCTTGTTTAGTGCCACCGCTCGGTCGCTTACTTGGTCTGCTTGGGCGATCAGCTCGGCCAGCCGGGTTTGGGCCAGCCGGGTGTATGACCACTCGCTTTGGTCGTCGGCAGCGTCCCCGGAAAAAGATGAGAGCTGGCCGGATCGGCCCCGCTGGACAAGACAGCGTGACCTGATCGTCTCGAGCAGCTTGTCCAGCTGGGCGGTGGTGGCAATAATGGTAACGTAGGCAGGCGGCTCCTCCAGTGACTTTAGTAAGGCGTGCTGGGCCGGCAGTGAAGCTTGGTCAAGACGATAAATAATGATGTAGCGCTGCTGGCGCTGGAGCGGCCGGTACCCCAGCTGGGACTGCAGGTCCCGCACCAAGGAAATGCTCAAGGCTGTGTCCGGATTAAGCCGGGCAATATCGGGATGGTCAAGGTGGGTCGGTGCCCAGTCCGGTTCGAGGAGCCGCAGTTGGGCTAGCACCAGCTGGTCAGACTCGGCTGCGCTCAGCGCGCCGGTCACCAGCAGACAAGTTTGGCCGCCGCCGGCCGGGGCGGCAGCCTGCCGGCCACCCTTTTGGCTCGCCTTGTGTCGAGGTACTCGATGTGTCATAGTGATACAGTGCATCGTATCATGCCTGGCCGTTGCCAGGTTGATTGACGTGTTATGCCCAATCCTGCCGTTCCTGCCAACCAGCCCACTCCGGTCTCAACTTCCCGGCAACCTGCCCGCCAGTCCCAACCGATGGTCGGGACGTTGCCGGCGCCGTTGGCCGAGAAACCGCCGCCCCAGCGGATAGCTGTCCAGCCCAATGCCAACCAACTGTCATCGGACGAGATGGAGCTGCTCGACGACCCTACCCCCGCGCCTCACAACTTGACATTGCTCGACGTCTTGCTGCAGCAGCAGATTTTGTCAGAAGAACAAGCTAACCAGGTCAAGTTAGAACAGATGAACAGCGGCCAGCCGGTCGATAACATCCTCATCTCCAACAAATACATCAACGAAGAGCAACTTACCCGGGCCCGTGCCGAGTTCAACAACATTCCGTTCATTAAGCTGTCCGAGACCGGCGTCTCGCCCGAAGCCCTGTCGGAACTTCCTGAGATCGTGGCCGAGCGGTTCCTAATGCTGCCGTTCTCGATCAATACCCAAGATGACACTTTGTGGGTAGCCATGGCCGACCCGCTGGATCTGTCGGCAATCGACTTTGCCAGCCAAAAGACCGGCAAAAAAATCGTCCCCCACTACGCCATGCCTTCCGAGCTCAAGACCACTATCAACGAACGTTACTCGCAGAGCATCTCGACTGAGGTTAACCAAGCCGTTGAAGAAACCAGCCAGATCCGTGACCTGAAAGCCGAGCAGCAGGACCTGTCGGCGCTGTCCGGTGAGATCATTCGCCAGGCGCCGGTAGCCAAGATTATTGAGACGATCCTAGCTTACGCCGTCAAGGCTCGAGCGTCGGACGTCCACATCGAGCCTCAGGAGAACCGGACCAGGATTCGTTACCGGATAGACGGCATCCTCAGCGAAAAGCTGATCCTGCCGCGAACGGTCCACGAAGCGGTGGTGTCGCGGATCAAAATTCTAGCTGATCTCAAGATCGACGAGAAGCGGCTACCACAGGACGGTCGATCCGACTTTACTTCTGACGGCCAGGAGGTCGACCTGCGTATCTCTACCCTGCCCACTATTAACGGCGAAAAGGTAGTTATGCGGTTGCTCAAAAAGAACGTTTCCGCGCCTACTTTGGCGGAACTGGGCCTGACCGGGATTGCCGCCCAGCGGTTGGAGAGGGCGGTGTCGGTGCCGCGCGGCATCGTGCTGGTGACCGGCCCTACCGGCTCGGGAAAAACTACTACTTTGTACTCGGTGCTCAACAAGATCAACACCAAGCAGGTCAACATCATCACCCTGGAGGACCCTGTTGAGTACCAGATTGCCGGCGTCAACCAGGTCCAGACTAATCCGGCTGCCGGGCTGACCTTTGCCTCCGGCCTGCGCTCGTTCCTACGCCAGGACCCCAACATTGTGATGGTTGGTGAGATTCGCGACGCTGAGACGGCCGAGTTGGCGGTCCAAGCATCGCTGACCGGCCACCTAGTGTTCTCTACCCTTCACACCTCCTCGGCAGCTACTTCGATCCCTCGGATGATTGACATGGGGGCGGTGCCGTTCTTACTGGCGTCATCGCTGGAACTGACCATGGCCCAGCGGATCGTCCGCCGTATCAACCCCCGGTTCCGTCAGGAATACACGCCGCCGCCGGAAGTGATGGCCGACATTAAAAAGGTGCTGGGCCCGTACTT
>PFDK01000007.1:43397-52616 GCA_002772645.1 Candidatus Pacebacteria bacterium CG10_big_fil_rev_8_21_14_0_10_56_10
CTGATCCTTAAAAACAGGCCGGCCGGCGAGTTCGAGCAAAATGCTGTCAAGGGAGGCATGCTGCTGATGAAGCAGGACGGCTACTTGAAGGTACTCGATGGCGTCACCACCGTGGAAGAAGTCTTGCGGGTAGCCCAGGTTTAGGGGCATACTTAAAGATCACACTTAAAGCGGGAGCTAACTACTATGAACATTCACGACATCCTCAACCTGGTGTTTGAGCACCAGGGCTCTGACGTCCACCTCCTGGTCGGCTCTCGGCCGGTCATCCGAGTGGAGGGCAACCTCTTGCCGATCCAGCAGGCGCCGGTGTTGTCTGCCGACCAAGCTCAAGCCTTGATCCTGCCGTTGATGACCCAGGAACAAAAGAACTTTGTGGAGGTCAACAAGGAAGTTGACTTTGGGTACCAGTACAAAGACAAAGGCAGGTTCAGGGTTAACGTCTACCACCAGAAAGGCACCCTGGCCGCCGCTCTGCGACTGATCCCGGGCCAGATAAAAACGCTCGAGGAGCTCAAGCTGCCGCCGATTTTTTCCGACTTCATCAACTACAGCCAGGGTTTAGTGCTGATCACCGGCCCTACCGGTGAGGGCAAGTCCACCACTTTGGCTGCCCTGATAGACCAAATCAACACCACCCGGGCCGAGCACATCGTCACCATCGAAGATCCCATCGAGTTCGTCTTTTCGCCCAAAAAAAGCATTATTTCCCAGCGCGAGATCAACGCCGACACCCATGACTGGCACTTGGCTTTGCGCTCGGCTTTGCGCGAAGACCCCAACATCGTGTTGGTCGGCGAGATGCGCGACTTCGAGACGATCGCCTCGACCCTAACTATCGCCGAGACCGGCCACCTGGTGTTCGCTACCCTCCATACCACTACTGCCGCCCAAACAATTGACCGGATCATTGACGTCTTTCCGGCGGCCCAGCAGAACCAGGTCCGCCAGCAGCTAGCCGCCACTCTCCAGGCGGTCATTTCCCAGCGGCTAGTACCCCAGATCAGCGGCGAACGGATCGTGGCTACCGAGATCATGGTGGTTCTGCCCTCGGTGCGCAACTTGATTCGCGAAGAAAAGACCTACCAGATCGATAACGTTATCCAGACCTCGGCCGAGTACGGCATGATGTTGATCGAAACCAGCCTCCAGCAACTGGTACAGCGCGGCGCCGTGTCCAAAGAAGTAGCGATGATGCACGCCTTCCGGCCGGCCGAACTGGAGCGGATGCTCCAGGGAATGTAGCCCTGTCCGACTATGCCGTATTTTCAGTACACTGCCAAGAACGAGCACGGCGAGACCGTCGAGGGCAAGGTCGATGCCCGCCATGCTCAGCTGGCGGTCCAGGTCTTGCGCAACCGCGGTCTGTTCGTGATCACCATTAAGTCTGAAGCCGAGCCGATGTTTGGCACCCTGGGCGGCCTGATCTCGGGCATCAAGTCCAAGGACATCTCCAACTTTACCCGCCAATTGTCTACCATGATCACGGCCGGGCTGCCTCTGACCGACTCGCTGGACATCCTCCGCCAGCAGTCTAAACCGGCCCTCAGCAAGATCTTGAGCGAAGTTTCCCGCGATATCGAAAGCGGCAACTCGTTCTCCAAGTCGCTGGGACGGTATCCCAAACACTTTTCTAAAGTCTACGTTCAGCTGATCAAGGCCGGTGAGTCGGCCGGTATCCTTGACCAAATGCTGGAACGGCTAGCCATCAACATGGAGAAAGACAGCGAGTTTCGCTCTAAGACGCGCGGTGCCTTGATTTACCCGGTGATCGTCATTATCGCCATGGTGGTGGTGACGGCCATCATGATGGTGTTTGTGCTGCCACGACTGGCTGTGCTGTACGAGGACTTTGGGTCCGACTTGCCCATCATGACCCGCGGCTTAATTGCTCTCTCCAACTTCTCGGTGCGTTACTGGTGGGTGTTGGCGGCGCTGGTGCTGGGCGGAGTGGTTGGTTTTCGGCTTTGGTCTCGCCGACCTGGCGGCAGTCAGGCGATCAACCTACTGCTGTTTAAAGTGCCGATCATGGGCGAGTTGCGTAAAAAAATTGTGCTGACCGAGTTTACCCGGACGCTCTCCCTGCTGCTGGGCGCCGGCATCTCCCTGCTCCAGGCGTTGGAGACGGTCGGTGACGCCGCATCCTCGATAATTTACCGCCAAGCCATCGTCAAGGCGTCAAACAATGTGGAGAAAGGCGTCAGCCTGGCGGAAACACTGTCCGACCGGCGACTATGGCCGCTGCTGCTCCAGCAAATGATAGCGGTCGGCGAAGAAACCGGCAAGCTCGACGATGTGCTGATGAAAGTCTCGGTCTACTTTGAGAAGGAAACTGAGCAGGACGTCAAGAACCTGACCGCCGCTTTTGAGCCGCTGATCATGATTGTGCTGGGTATCGGTGTCGGGCTGATGACCGTCTCGATCATTATGCCGATCTATACCCTGACAACCCAGTTCTAGCTCGGTCGCCGCCAGCTTAACTAATAGTCAATCTCTTAGCCAATACTCAGCTCAGCTGGAGTTTTGCCATCAGTTCGGGATAAAATTAGGCTCAGCCGGACCAGTCCCACCAGATTAGCTTGGGCCGGAATTTGCTATGAGTTTAGTACAACTATGACATTGGTGTTGGTTCTGTCGGGGATAGTGTTGTTCGTGCTGGGAGCGGCGGTGGGCAGTTTTTTGAACGTGGTGGTGCACCGCACTCTGGCCGGCGAAGACTGGTCAGGCTCGCGGTCGCGCTGCGACCACTGCGGCCGACAAATCGCTTGGTACGACAACATTCCCTTGCTGTCATTTGTAGCTTTGGGGGGTCGGTGCCGTCACTGCCGCCAGCCGATTAGCTTATCCCACTTGGTTTTCGAGATGCTGACCGGCCTGTTGTTTGTGTGGTGGTATCTGGCAGGGTTTGTGTTCTTTCAGTTAACTCAGGCGCCGTTCCAGGTCCTCCAGCCGCTTTTTTGGCTGATCGTGGGTGTACTGCTGCTGATCATCGCCGTCACTGACGCTCTTTTCCTGATCATTCCCGACGCGGCGGTGATGGGACTGTTCATGCTAACGGTCTTGTACCGGGTAGTGTTGGTGAGCTTTGGCATCATGCGGCCGCTTGACTTGGCCCTGTCGGTAGCGGCTACCACCGCGGCCGCCGCCCTGTTTTGGTTGTTGTGGCGGCTGACCCGCGGCCGCGGCCTTGGCCTGGGCGATGTCAAACTGGTGGTACCGATCGGGTTGCTGGTGGGCTGGCCCCAGCTAACGGTGGCTCTGTTGGCGGCGTTTGTGACCGGTGCCCTGGTAGGAGTAGGGTTGATCGGGCTGGGCAAGCGGCGGCTGGGCCAGGTTATCCCCTTCGGCCCGTTTTTGGTGGCCGGTACCTTGGTGGCCTTGACGGCGGGCGGCTCTATCATCCGCTGGTATTTGTCGTTATTATGATAGTACGGTGCGAGTACTCAAGTTCTTTGCGGTTTCTCTAGTAGTGCTGGCGGCGGCTGGAGTGCTGACGTTCGTGATTGCCCGGGAAGTAGTGCTGGTGGCGGCTGTTGGCCAGCTCAAGGACATCATCAGCCAAGGTCAGACGGTGGCCCGCAATCCCGGCCGCTACCATCGCAACTGCCGGGAAAAAGGCATCCTGGACAGTAGCCAGGCAGGGGTCCGGCTGGTCCAGTTGCGGTTTTTGTCTGACCGTCAGTACCAACTGGAAGCGATCTGTGAGCAGTTCAGCCTTGAGCCGATTGTGATCGAGCAGGGCGAGTTCCCTCTGCAAGTACGCAAAGTGCCGGGCAGCAGTGGGTTGGTGTTCGGTCAGGCCCGCGGCAAAGTCGCTGTCGAGCTATGGGGCCGCTCTCGGGAAGTGTTGGTGGAAGCCAACGAAGTAGTCGAGGTGTTCAGCCGGCAGGAACTGCCTGGAATTCAGCCGTTGAGCAGCTGCGGCGGCTACGGCTACCAGTGTTGTCAGAGCGAGGTCAGTATCGGGACGGGCAGCCAGTGGACAGAAGCGGTTGACTGTCCCCAAACTTGCTTTTCGACGTGCCAGCCGCGGCCAGTCATTTTGACATTCCAGACCGATCCACCGATGGACAGCGTCAACCGTACCCTCCAGATCACCAGCGGTCAGGTGGTCGAGTTTAGCTACTTACTGGACATCACCGAGGAACTGGGCCTGCGCGTCAAACTAGATTATGGCGACGGCCAGTCTGCCCAGCTGGGCCAGTCCCAAGATACCAGCCGGCATATTTACGACTGCAATCTGCCCGAGTGCAACTACACTGCCAACTTGACGGTCAGCGAGTTTACCGGCGTCACCTCGGCCAGCACCCCGCTCAGCCAAGTTACCATCAAGGTGGTGAGGTAGGAGCTTGGCGAGGAGGGTTTTTAGGGGAAAGGTTTTTTAATGACCTTGCATTTAGCCAACAAATGTGTACATAATGGGGATATGTTCAACAGTTACTATCTGTTAAATACGATTCGACCCAAATCTTCTCTCTTTAGATCGAAGTTGGGTTTAAAGAGCCGGGCCGGCTTCACCCTGATCGAGTTGCTGGTGGTGATCGCTATCATCGCTATCCTGGTGGCGATTGGTATTACGGCGTTTAGCTCGGCCCAGAAGTCTGCCCGTGACGCCACCCGCCGGGCGGACATGAAGAGTGTTCAGGCTGGATTCGAGCAGTATTTTTTGAAGATTGGTGCTTATGCGGCTTGTGCGACTATGTTTGGTGACGCAACTGTTTTCCCAGAGGGAACACCACTCGATCCAACTGGCGCGAGCTACAGCTGTGGTACGGATGCGTTAACTCCCCCCACGAAATATGCGGTTTTCGCTAATTTAGAGGTCACTGGAAGTGGCAACTCATGTGGGTTTGGCAGTGCTGGTACTTGCAAATTCAGTTCTGCCTGCGGCGCGGCCTCACTAGACACCTTCTGCGTACAATCTCTTCAGTGATTTCTGGTTGATGTAACGTTGAGTAACCAATGTTTACTTTCCGCGGCTCTCTCCTCCGGTTTCACCCCGATCGAGCTGCTGGTGGTGATCGCCATCATCGCCATCCTGGTGGCTATCGGCATCACCGCTTTCACTTCGGCTCAGCGCCAGTCGCGTGACGCGCGCCGCATGGCGGACATGCGCGCTATTCAGTATCGCCTTTGAGCTGTACTACCTGGCTAACAACCAGCAGTACAACGCTGATTGTTCAGTGATGGCCGCCGGCCACCTACCGGCTGGCTTGCCCCAGGATCCTCAAGGTACTAACTACCCCTTCTTGAACTGCATTGACACCGCCTCCTACTGCGTCTGTGCCGGGCTGGAGAACAGCGGTAACGGTAACTCGTCAACCTCCTCCTGCACCTTTGCCGGCACTCCTAAAGACTTTTTCTGCTTGCGGCAACAGCAGTAACCCAGGTAGCATTACGGTATGACCGCCGCACTCCGTCGCGTTTGGCGCCACCGCCAGCCAGGTTTTACCTTGGTTGAGTTGCTGGTGGTGATCTCCATCATCGCCATCCTGGCCACGATAGGGGTGGTCAGCTTCCAGTCAGCCGGCCAAAGCTCGCGCAACGCCAAGCGGCAGACCGACATCGAGACGGTCCGTCAAGCCCTGGTGCTGTTCCGCGTTGACAACGGCCGCTATCCTAGTTTTTCTGACTTAGGGATAACGCCCAACGGGAGGTCCGATAATTACTACAAAATATTGATCCCGTATTTGGAGCGGCAAAACTACTTGTCGAAAGGGTCGGAGGATAGATTAATTGATCCTACCAACACCGACCCCTACGTTTATAGGTACAATGTTTTTAGCGCTAACCAGGAGTTTTGGTTGCGATACCACACTGAACCGGGTAGCGTCCTAGTGGAAGTGCGCAATCCTTAAGGACCAGATTCTTGAACTTCAGAATTGAGTAAAGCTCGTGAGTAAAGCTCGGCCGACTGGATGGCAATGCTGTCTGGAAGTTCAAGAAAATGGTTGCAACTAGGTTTTCTGCCTGCTTTTTCTCTTGCTGGATAGCCTTGTAGTCCTCTGTCGCCCACCGTTGCCAGCCGTCGCCCACTGTTCCCTGGTCGCTCCTATCTGGTACCATCAAGTAAGACCATGACTGCCCAGTTGCTGCCGAACCACCGCCAGCCACCCTCGGCCCTGCCGGGATTTACCCTCATCGAGCTGTTGGTCACCATCTCGCTGACCTTGCTGCTGGTGGGCGGGGCGGTGGGTTTTGCTTCGTTTAACAACCGCCAACAGCTGATTGCCGCCGCTAAACAGGTTCAGTCAGTCATGACCACTGCCCGGACCAAGGCTCGGGCGGGCGACCGGCCCAGCGGCTGTGGCCGCCTGCTAGGCTACCAAGTCACGGCTGCCGCCGGTACCTCCAGTTTGACCTTAACAGCTGACTGCTCAAGCACCGACATCGTAGACTCCACCACTCAGCTAAACGAGAAAGTTGCCTTTGACGCGGCCCTCGATATCACCTTCCGCGTCCTGCACGGCGGCGTTAACGCCCCGGCTACCATCACTTTGAGCCACGGCACTGATCAGTACCAGTTTACGGTCAGCGCCGGCGGTGAAATTTCTGAAGGAGGGCTGTTGTGAGACGCCAGGGTTTTCGTCTGGCTGGGCAGACCGGAGCCGGCAGCAGTCCCGGTCAGGGCCTGGTTGAGCTGGTCATCGCTATCGCTATCGTTGGTTTGGTGATGACTGCCCTGGCCAGCGGCCTGACTTACTCGGTCAAAATATCCGCCGAGAGCAAGCTGGTATCGATCGCCACCGAGCGCGCCCAGCAAGCGGTCGAGATGTTCCGCCGCGAACGAAACACGCTGGGGTGGTCGGCATTCCACGCCGCCCTGCCCACTGCTAACTACTGTTTGCCTACCCTGCCCGCCAACTCCACCGAGTTCGAGGCGATGTCTGCCGGCCCATGCGGCGCCGGCGACACCATGCCCGACTCTCCCCCCGGGGCTAGCTTCACTCGGCTGGCTTCGGTTTGGCGGCAGGACGACGGTGGGTTCGAGGAGATCCGGCTGCGCGTTCGGGTCTCTTGGCAGGAAGGCGCCAGGACCCGTCAGGTTGAAGTCTGGCAGGAATTTAGAGATATTTAGAGTAGCGGCAGTGTTCCGCCCGTAACACACCTTAGCTATGATTTTCTTTCCCGCTGTCATTACTTGGCCCTCTTCGACCAGCTCTGCTACCGACGCTGACCAAGCCGGCTTCACGCTGATCGAACTGCTGACCGTCATCACCCTGACGGTGATCTTGGCGCTGACTGCCTCGGGGATGTTCATCGCCTCTTTACGGAGCAACTCCCAGTCAGGCGTCACTCAGCGGGTCAAGAGCGAGGGCAGTTACGCGCTGGGACAGATGGAGCTGCTGGTCAGGAACTCAGCCGACGTGGTCGCCAACACTGCCGGCCAGACGTGTCAAACCGGCATGACCGAGCTGACCATTCGTTCGCTGGACGGCCAAGATACCCGTTTCTTTGTCGAGGATGGTAAGATTGCTTCCAACTCGGGCGTGTTTTTGACTTCAGAGGCGGTGGAGCTGGTTGGTACGCCCCAGTTCGACTGCACGCCCAACGCGGACGGCTCCCGCAAGCACATCAACATCAACTTCACCCTCCGCAAAGATATCCCCACCCTTAACGCCAACACCGAGACGGTTCAGGAAAACTTCACTACCGGCGTCAATCTGAGGTCGTTTTAGCAGCCGCCGATCTGTACCGCCTCGAACCTACTTGCAGATAGGTTCTAGTTCGTCTCCTGCCAAATCGTCGGCGCCCGCTTCATCCAGGCCGGCGTGTTCTCGATCAGGTCCGGCCGGTACACGAATTGTTCGGTGTTGTAGCAAGCGTTGAGGGTGCTGGTCGGTGAGCCATCGCTGAAGCTACGGTTGAGCTGAACGCCTTGCCAGCCCACAAACACACCGGCGCCGATAAACTTCTCATCAGGCACGCCCTCTCTCTTGGCGCTGATGATGATCTGCTGATCGGCCACGTAGATGCCCTCGATACTGGTTTTAAAGTCACCTCCGCCCTCCACTTCTGTCCCGGACGGGGTGCCGGTGCCAACATTGTTACGGACAAAGACATTGCCGCGGACGATGAACGCTAAAAAGCCGCCCGGTTCAACGGTGATGATCTGACCGAGGTTGCTGCCGTCGCTAATTCGTAGCGTCCCGTCGATAAAGACGGTGATACTCTCTCCGCTCGATATCTGCCAGGGTTGCCGATCGGTGATCTCGAGGTTGCCTTTTCGAAAGTAGATGCCGCTGTTGGCTGGCCGAGTGGCGTTGTCCTCATCACCGAAGTCGTGCTCGACGGGGTTGTTACCCAAGTCGGAGCGCAAGTAGAAGAATTCGTAGCCTTCTTTGACCTTGGCGTTGGCCGTGCCGTGGACCACGGTGGGGATAGTTCGCTCGTTAGAGAAGCCGTTGGTGGAGATGGCGCCGCCGCCGGAGGTAGCAAAGCCGTCTGACAGGGACGTATCGGCGTCGTCAAAGATGGAGTAGGCCTGGGTGTCGTGGGCGGGGCCACAGACGGCAATACTGGTTGACACTTCGGAGTTGATGGCCGTGCCGGTAGTGTTGCCGGCAAAGGAGTGGCCGCCCTGTGTTTGGAACCAGGCATCCTGGCTGACGCAGGCAAAATCATTGCAAGCTTCGGTTTCCTGACCCTCCAGCACCCCGTTACAAAACTGGTCGCGGACCCTGGTGCCGCCGCCTCCGCAAGCCGCCGAACAGCCGCTCCACGGACCAAACGAGGGGTTAGGACAGCTGCAGGCTTGGGTGTTGCACGGCTGGGTTTCGGTAGCACCACAAGTGTTGTTCCTGGTACGAGTGCCGCCGCCGCAACTCTCAGAGCAGGCACTCCACGGTTCCCACGTACACGAGGGATTGCACGAGTGGTTGTTACAGGTCTGGATCTGCGAGTTGCCGCAGGTGTCGGAGCGAACTTGAAAGCCCCCGCCGCAAGGAGCGGTGCAGCCGCCCCACTCTCCCCAGACGCACGAGCTGCCACTGCACTCGCCCAAGTTACAGATGGCGGTCTGGGTATTCCCGCAGCCGTCCGAGCGGGAAGTAATGCCTGGCCCGCAGCTCTCCGAGCACTGTCTCCACCCGCCAAACTCGCAGCTGGCCGGCGGCGGCGAGGGGTTGTTGGGGCAGGTCTGCCCGTGTTCGATGATACTTCCGCCGCACTCTTCGGAGCAGACGCAGCCATCGAGGTGCGAGCATTCAGCGGTGCAGG
>PFDK01000007.1:52625-53419 GCA_002772645.1 Candidatus Pacebacteria bacterium CG10_big_fil_rev_8_21_14_0_10_56_10
AGCTGCCGGTTTGGAGAGTACCGCAGGAGCCTAAGTATGGCTCTTCACCACACGGTTGGCCAGGAGCGGAACATTGCCAGTCAAACCTTAGTCCAGCGCTGCAGATGTACGTGGTTTCACCATCAGTACATCCTGGGTCACAGCCGGGAGGGATGTTGACGTTGTAGCACTGGGTGGCGGCGTGGACCGACCGAGCGCCAAAAAGCAGGGCCATAGCCACTAACATGCCGAACACCAACCGAGCGATCTTCATGGTGACCTGATCAAGAACATGTTGTTATCCTTGGCTTTCGAACCCAGCCTGAACGCGGTTGCTCGATTGAGCCCGCTCAGTTCAGCCTGAGTCAGGTCGTTACGAGAGCCATGTCTAATAAAGCTCAGTAGGGCGAACACTACCCGGTCTGTAACGTAATTTTCGTAAGAGAGGTAGTTCCAGCCTCGAGATCTCGTTGCGGGAAAGTCAACGTACACGGTGACTATCAACAGGTCGCGATCCTTAGCGTAAACCACCCCGCCGTACTCAACAAACTCGGTGGTGTTAGCTTCATTTGACACATCCCACCGGTTAAACAGCATCTTCTCAGCAGGTCGATCGGTGATCTCAACGCGGACTTGTTCAACTCCCCGTTCATTTAACAACCCTTCATTAGCCCCAATAAACTCGGCATAGAGATCGCTTTCTGGGGCGATGGTCATGGGCAGTTCGGGGTGTGAAGTTTCCAAAGTAAGGAGCGCTTTAGTCGACTGCCGGGTCAGACCAAGTAGCCGTGTGACTACTGGGTTTTGAGAGATGA
>PFDK01000007.1:53444-54831 GCA_002772645.1 Candidatus Pacebacteria bacterium CG10_big_fil_rev_8_21_14_0_10_56_10
CGGGACTTCCTGACCACTTCTCTAAGGTAGCACAGCTTGCTCAGCTGGGTCTACTTACTGTTGGCTTAGTTGTCTCCTGTAGTCAGCATCCAGCCACCATCCAATGGGAAACGTTTGATTATTCTTGGACCGACCAGCAAAAAGCTCGTTAATTCTATCTTGTATTTCACCACGTGCTTGGTTTGGGTCGATATCTTGAGTCTCTGCCAGTCCTACCCCAATGGCTTGGGCAAATGCCACCATTGTTGTATTTAGCCTGCCGCGCAGTTTAAGAGAAATGGCGACCGATTGGATATAGGTTGAATCGTCCAGACTGGTTCTGCGTTCCAAAATAGCCGAGTTCGATCCCACTCTAAAAAGCTCATCCAGCTCCTCTCGTTGAGCAGGGGTGGCTTCCTCGACGAGAAACGGTAACAGCTGGATTATAGCCTCTTGATTGCGAACCCCAAACAGATCCAGGCGTAGAAAATCGCGTAACTCGTTAGCAAGGTGTGTTTGGTCTGTTAGAGGAGTAATAACGAAGTTGGTGGTTTGGCCTCCCAGCTCCAGCCCCGGGAAAGGGTTTTCCATCCGGACTGTTACCCCGATGTCTTCGTACTCGACGGTTCCCGCCGAGAAGTACAACCAGTCATCAAAGTTGCGACTGGTTGGGTTAGGCCTGATGTGAAGTTGGACCTCCTCTCCGGTAAAAAGCAGACGGCGTTCCGCCAGCACGTATGCTCTCAAGTCGGGATCCCAGTGGGACACGCCCAGCTCGTCAAGTTCGCTCAGCGAAATATCAGCCGCTTCCATCAGCTCTTCTACTCTGGTCCGGGCCGGGACGGTATCGATAGTCTGACCATTTTCCCACCTTGCCCGGACGTAGCCCTGAATGTCTTTGGGTGTGTTGATGATCACCTGCCCAGTTTCTGGGATCAGGGTTAGGATCAAGTCATCACCAAACCCGAACTGGTCGCGAATTTCTGCGGTGGCTTCCGGTGTCAGGATCTCGGCGACCTGCTGAGCTGATTCTGGAGCTGGCTGGGTTACCAATGGGTTTTGGGTGGTGTTAGCAGGCTGAGTACCGACGTTCCGCGGGGGTTCAGGTACCGGCTGGGGTACCGCTGTCAGCGACGGGTCAGGCTCGGCATCTTTATTGACCGGTGTAACTTCGAAAATAACTACCCGGCCCTCTACTCCCTCAAGGTCAGTCCTGATCGCTGCCAGCACATAATCGCCCTCTTCTAAATTAAAGCCGGCTGGATTAATGGCCCTGGCATCAGCGGCACTGAGCCGAAGTACCCCCTCCTGGTAACTTAGCAGTGGATCAATTTCTTGGGACCGCCACTCCCCTGAGTCATTGATGGTAAAGACCTCAGTGGTTTGCCAATCAGATCCAGGGTTGTCC
>PFDK01000007.1:54851-99910 GCA_002772645.1 Candidatus Pacebacteria bacterium CG10_big_fil_rev_8_21_14_0_10_56_10
CATTGATGGTAAAGACCTCAGTGGTTTGCCAATCAGATCCAGGGTTGTCCCGCTGCTGCCGTCTAAAGCTGGTGGTAACTTCGTTGAAGTTCCGATCAACAGTCAGGATGAGTTGAGTGCGGTCATTCTCGCCGGCAACCACCCCGCCCTCCTCGATGACCCGGGTAATTTTACTCTGGACGTCTAACAAAAACTCGGAGTCCGCGCCCCACAACTGAAAATTTCTAAGCTGTTGGTTAGTCCCCTCTGGGACCAGGATATCATTGATGGCAAACGAGTTCACATCCTCGCCGATTCCGAAGTGACTGGCTAAGCTGTCTATAAAATCTTCACTCTCTTGATGAACAAATTGAGGTCTTTCATCGCTTCGAGTTACTCTCTCCATTAAACCGGCCCAAATAAAACCGCGACTAGTCTCATACCATTCGTTGGTAGTGACTTCTTCTCCATTGACTGGCAGCGTCAATGACTGGTCGGTCCTTACCCCCATCAGCAGCAGTGTTTCACCCGATGTCAGTGAACCTACAATTTGACTATTTGTGGTTGAATCTGCCCGGATATTGACACTAGGGACGACGGCGGTGACGAACTCAATCAGCTCTTGGTCAGCGGGCTCGACTTCCACAGCCGGTTCAGTTGCCTGCGACGGAGTCTCGGAGCTAATGACTCCTCTGGCCCTAAGTTCACGCGCGATACTGTCGATGGTGGCCAGACCTTTGGCAAGTTCTTGCAGTTTAGCGACTTGACTGGCCGTGTCCGCCGATGTCTCTGGCTCGGTGGCGCGTTGCTGTTCGGAGTGTCTTTCAGAGGATCCGTCCAACTCAACAACAGCCGAGCGTCTTCCAGCGTCTGGAGGTTGAGTGTCAAAACTGGTAATACCCAATGATGGCATCAGCATCCCTGTCCCTGACAGGAGAGCGGCTACTCCCCGAAACACCCTGTTAACCCTGGATACTGGTAGGCGGCTTTCATCCGCTGCTGGCAGCAGTTCGGTAACCTCGGCCAGCTTGGACTGGAGGACTGAAAGCGTTTCTCGGAAGGACCGCTTCAGACCAGTTACTGCTCTATCTGGGATACTCGACGACTTCACGGATAAGCTGCTTTGACGAGCTATTAGCCCGATCTTCTCTGAGGAGATATCAACCAAGATTGGGATGTCGATAATGAGCTGCTGAAGGTTGTCGACGACAGCTTGGAGCCTGGAGTGAAGTTCTTGAGTGCTGAGCCGGGAAACGTCGGTTGTCACCGGGTTCTGGAGGAACTGGCGAATGTCTTTAAAGAGCGTCCTTACTAGCAGAGAAATAAGACGAGCCTCCTGCTGAGCTTGGGCACCATTAACTACCTCGCCCTCGGGGATAACAGGTCGGGAGTGGAGATACTCTGAATTTGTCCAGGTCACAATAGTCCTTTCAACTCTAGAAACCATAGCTTTTACTACAGGATCCTTACAACCTAAAAAAATTTAGCCAATGACCCTCTAATTATGTACTGCCGCGTATTCTAACCCAGTTATCTCTTTACCTCAACCTATTCGGCTTGTCTGGCCGGATTGTCTGTATCCGGCTGGGCAGCTGGCGACTTACACGGCCTGGCAGTTGCGGCCTGGCAGTTACTTGCTCCGGCTACGCTAAGCTAGTATTCTGGAGCTGTGTATCGATCTGTGGACAACAGCTGGTCCGATCGGGCAGTCCTGCTCGAAAGACCAAGCCTGCTCGCTGGTTCCAGCTGGCCCGACCAAGCCGGTCAGCTCGACCAAGCCGGCCAGGCCGGCGTCATCACCCTGCTAACGATGGTGGTCATACTGACTATCGCCCTTTCCCTGGGTACGCGCACCACCCAGGACTTATCTCTGTCCAGACAGCAAGCCGAGTCAAGCCGCGTCTTTAATGCCGCTGAGGCTGGCGTTGAAGACGCCCTGTCCCAGATCAAGGCCACCGGTACCACCGGCCCGACCAACGTCACCATCGACAACACCACCGTCAGCGTCACCACTGCCCAGCTCAACCGTTTTGACTCTTTTGTGTTTGAAGGCAACACCGTCACGGTTGACTTAACCGGCGCTGCGGGCGGTGACACTGTCCGTTTGCGCTGGGACAAGAGAAGTAACTGCGCCACTGACCAGCAGCTCGACAAGCCGGCCTCGCTGGTGGTGTCGATCTTTTACCAGGACGCCGGCACTACCCGGGTTCGTCACCAGGGCCTGGAGGCGTGCGACCACGGCGACGGTTTCGAAACTAGCACCGCTATCGATATTGACGGCATGCGCTGGCAGCGGGGGGTGTCACTGCCGGCCGAGCCGCTGTTCATGCGCGTCAGGCCGGTTTACAACGACACCCACCTCAAGGTTGAGGCTGTCGGCGGCTGGTCCTTGCCGGCCCAAGGCTTTAAGGTTCGCTCCCAGGCCGGCAACGACCTAGGTGACGAGGTCCGGATCGTGGAGGCAGACCGGTCACTCGAGACCAGCCCGTCAATTTTTGACTTCACTCTTTACAGTGGTACCAGCTTGATCAAGTAGTTTCGGGCTGTCGGCCGTTTACTGCCGCCCCGCCAACTTGCCGGAAATGCGTCAAACACGTATCATAAAGCTGGTGCCGCCACTCAGCTTCCGTTCGCCACCATCGCTATCTCGGTCAGGCCAAGCCGGCCAGCCACCCCAAGCCGGCCAGTCCGGCCAGGCTGGCATTATTACCCTACTAACACTGGTCGCTCTGCTCACCATCGGTCTCTCTCTAGGGACTCGTACTACCCAGGACTTGTCGCTGTCCAGACAGCAGGCCGAGTCAAGCCGCGTCTTTAACGCCGCTGAGGCCGGCATTGAGGACGCCCTGTCCCAGATCAACACTTCCGGCAGCTACTCGGCTGGGACTACCAACATCGACGTTGAAAACACTACCGTCGATGTGTCGGTCACCGAGCAGGCCCGATTTGACTCGTTTGTGTTTGAGAACAGCGCGATCGAGATCAACGTTACCGGCGGCGGCGCGGGTAACAACATCCGGCTGGATTGGGATACCACCGACGACTGCTCAAGTGATAACCCGGCCTCGTTGGTGGTGTCGATCTTTTACTTAGACACCGCGGCCAGGGCGGGTGACGACACCGGCGGTTGGCGGGTAGAGCACCAAGGTATCGGCTCGTGTTCCCGCGGCGACAATTTTGAGCAGGCCGCCCAGACCAACGGTGAGCTCAAGTGGCGGTGGGGACTGCTTTTGCCTGACAACTCCCAGTTTGTCCGGATTAGGCCGGTCTACAACGACACTCGGCTGCAGGTGGTGGCCATCGGCGGCTGGACACTCCCTGCCCAAGGTTTCAAAGTTCGCTCCGAGGCCAGCAACGACTTAGGTGACGAGGTCCGGATCGTGGAAGTAGACCGGTCGCTCGAGACCAGTCCCACTATCTTTGACTTTGCGTTGTTCGGCGCTGACGACTTGAGTAAGTAAGTGTCGGCAGCAGTGCCGACAGCTTCGAGTGACCTGTGCCGGACAGCTCTCCGGTTTCACTGAGTAGCGCCTCGTCGCCGGTTGCGATACACTAGACACTATGTCTGCCCTTTGTCTGGATGTTGGTACCTACTCCATCAAGGCCGTTAGCGGCCACCCTGGTCTCAAGCCTGAAGTCGAACGCGTCATTGAGTTGTTTAACGAGCTGGGCTTGTCGATCCCGTCCGAAGAGGCCCAAATTGTCCAGCTTTCCGAAAAGTTGGCCACCACCATTGCCGACAACAAGCTGCCCACCAAAGATGTCCGGTTGGCCCTGCCGGAGAGCGCTGTTTCCACCAAGATCATCGAACTGCCCCGGTTGACCGATGCCGAGCTGGGCTCGGCAATTGACTGGCAGGCTGAGCAGTACATTCCTATCCCGCCGGACGAACTATCGTTAGAGTACAAAGTGCTGTATCGCCCGCCTGCCAAAGAGACCGGCGTCAAGATGCGGGTCCTGCTGGTCGGTGCCCGCCGGTCGGTCATCGAGCGTTTTCTGGAAATTTTTAACCGGATCGGCATTGAACCCAGGGTGCTGGAAACCCAAGTCCTGTCGGTGCTGCGGACCCTCCAGATCAAGCCTGAAGAGCCGACTAGTTTATTGATCCACTTAGGCGCGGCTACTATGACCTTAGCGGTGATCAACCAAGGAGAGTTAGCCTTCGTGTTCAACCACATGAACGGCTCGCAGATGCTAACGCGGGCCCTGGAGCAAGGCGTCGGCTTGACTACTAAACAGGCCGAGCAGTACAAACGCAGCTACGGCCTCGACGAAACTCAGTTTGAGGGCAAGGTTAAAGCAGCGCTGTTGCCCGCCGCCAACGTTATCGTTGACGCGTTGCAGAAAGCAATGCGTTTCTTTGCCAACCAGCACCAGGAGGCCGGTATTCAGCGAATCCTACTGTCGGGTGGCGGCGTCCAGTTACCGGGATTTGCCCAGTACTTATCTAACCAGCTGGGAGTGGAGGTGCTGGTGGTGGCCCCATTTGCCAACGCCAGCGGCAAGACGCCAGACCGTAACCAAAGCGCCCTGAGCGTCTGCATGGGGCTACTGATGCGCGAGCTGTAAAGCACTCACCATGAGTACCAGAGAAATCAACTTCCTGCAGCGTCGGCACAAAGTCCTCAACACCCGCCAGCGCCGAGACCTTAAGTACCTACGCCTGGCAGGGACGCTGGCCGCCGGCGCGGCAGTCTTGTTGACAGCGATGGTGGGTGTCCGGCTGATCCTGTCATTCCAGAGCAATCGGCTGGTTGAGCGCCAGCAGCAACTGCGTACCTCGATCGAAGCTCGGGCCGATATCGAAGAATCGGTGTTCACGGTAGCCCGTAAGCTACAGGTGCTAGTGGACTTGTTTGAACGACGGGCGGACAAACAGTTGGTAGTCGAGTACTTCTCCGGTATTTTCGGTCCGGAAGTACTGCTCAACAGCATTGATTACGACATCGACAACAACATCGTTTCCCTGGGGGTGACAGCCGAGTCTATCTTTGTGCTGGAAGAAGTCTTTGAAGTACTTGAGTCTGATCAGGTCAGGGAGTTGTTTGGGCTGGTCCGCAAGAGTGACATCCGCCGCAACCAATCCGGTGCCTATGACCTGACGTTTACCATTACCCTAGGCAAACCGGCCAACACTGCCGCCCTATGAACATCGAACTGACCGACATCCATCTGCGCTATATCTTAAACACTCGGCGGTTCATGGTGTGGACGGCCGGACTGGCCGCGCTGACAGTGGGACTGCTGGTGGTCGGCGTCGTTCCCCAAGCGTTGGCCGCAGTCGAGACGTACCAGCAGCTCAAGCAAGAACAGGCCAAGCTCGACCAGCTTGAGCGCAAAGTAGTTCAGCTCGACCAAGTTACCGAGGAGGTGCTGATCTCCCAGTCTCAGGTTATTGACAAAGTCCTGCCTTCCAGTAAACCATTGCTCGAGGCGCTGGCGGCCCTCAGCGCGGTGGCGGACAACAGCGGCGTTCGGTTCGAGCAAGTACAGCTATCACCGGGTGCTATCGCCACCACTTCCGCCCAGCGCTTCAGCGCCACTCAGCCGCCGCCTTCTGTCGGTCTCGGCCCGTCAGATTCTCGATTTGACAGTCTGGAACTGGACGTTACGGTCAGCGGTGATATCGGCAGCGTAACTACTTTTTTGCGCCAGGTAGAGCGGATCGCGCCACTCACCACTATCCAAAAAATGACGTTAAAGCCACAGGCCGATAATCGTTCTGGCAGCGACGGTAGTTCTAGCCGCGGGCCGGGCCCGAGTTTTTTTCAGGTTGACCTGCGCTTGTCGTCGATGTTCTTTACTCAACTGGTGACCACTCAAGTTGATACACCACTGCCTGATTTTGGCGGCCGCCAGCAGGAGATCTTGACCGAGGTTCGCGGCTACACTTTTCCGACTCTGGAACAGCAGCGCGAGATCATCGGCGGCGGCTCGGAAGACTTGTTCAGTGGCCAGACGTCACTGCTGGAAAGTGTGGGACTGGTTGGCTCGGGCGAAGAAGGCGCCGGCCCGTCCGAGCTGGAGTCACTGGAGGGCTTATCGCCCGAACTGCCCAGCAGTCCCCTGCCGGATACCACCCAGCCAGCCGAGAGCGCGCCGGAGGATTCGCTACCAGACCTGGACAGTGATCTTGAATCCCTGCTCGAGTTCGAGCTCCCTTGAAGTAGAGCCCAAGTTTCCAAGTTTCTGGGAACTCAAGCCGAGCTGTCAGTTGGGTCGATTACTTCGTCTGCACCGGCGTCATCGCTTACATCTTCACCCTCACCATCGTCTTCATCAATTTCACTGCTTGCGCCACTGCCATCGGTTATGTCTTCATCGCGAACACTCTGCTCGTCTTCGACCGGCTGAGCGTCACTGCCCGCGACCGCTCCCCTTTCCTGATCAACCTCGGCGACGGTAACATAAGCCCGGATACCTTCTTTAACGGCCCTGATCTTGGCCACCGTCCTGATGGCTTGGATGACTGAGCCGCGCTTGCCGATGACTTTGCCCATGTCGTCGGCGTGAACGTGAATGATGTAGCGAACCTGCCGGTCCTCCGGTACCTCTTCGACGCTGACGTCCTCAGGGTTGTCGACTAAATGGACGAGTAAAAATTCCAGGAGGTTCTTCATTTTGCCTTAAGCATCGGGGCCGTCAGCTTGCTGAGCTTTCGCCCGAGATTTTTTGGAGAGCTTAGCCGGCCGCTCCGGAAACGGTTGGCCCGAGCGATAACGCTTGACTAGTGCCGCCACTGTTGGGGTGGGCTGAGCGCCCTGCTTAGTCCAGTTATCGAACTCCTCCAAGTTTACTGTCAACAGCTTGGGATGCTGGGCCGGCGCGTAGTGGCCCAGTTTGGCCACGTAACTGCCGTCACGCTTGTCACGGGCTTCGTTGACCACGATCCGGTAATGCGGCTGGTTGCGTTTGCCAAAACGGGCTAACTTTATCTTGAGCATAGGTTCTTGGCGCCTTGGTTACTGAGCGGCACCGCTCCCCTCTTCAATCTTAGGGCACGGAAAGCTTGAAATACAGGGCAAAATTCTATCATTGACCCAACAATACCTCAAGGGCTTGTTGGGCCGCGGCCTGCTGGGCCAGCTGTTTACTTTTACCCGATCCTTGGCCGGCAGTCTTGCCTTTTACCATTACCTGGACCACAAACTCCTTGTCGTGGTCTGGGCCGGTCGCGGCTGTCACTCGGTACGACGGCGTACCCATTCCCCGGGACTGGACAACTTCCTGAAGATGGCTCTTGGGGTCGATGTAGGTTTTTGACGTTTTGATATCGACAAACTTCGGGAACAGCACTTGTCGCAAGTACTCGACAACTGCCTGGTAGTTTTGGTCCAGGTACAGCGCTCCCACCACTGCCTCGAAGACATCGGCCAGGATGCCGTCGTTTTGCCGGCCCCCGGAGTTGGACTCGCCCTTGCTCATGTAAATGCGCTCCGGCAAGCCTAGCGCTTTGGCTACCTCTGCCAAGGTGGTCGTCTTGACTAGGGCGCTGCGGTACGCTGTCAGTACCCCTTCCGATTCTCGCGGATGGGCGTCAAACAGGTACTGAGTAGTAGCCAGCTCCAGCACGGCGTCGCCCAAAAACTCCAGCCGCTCGTAGGACTGACCGGACCCCGACAGCTTTTCGTTAAGAGCGCTGCGATGGGTCAAGGCTGTCTCGAGCAGGGCCGGATCACGAAAAGAAGGCAAAGTTAGGGGTGGCATGCTTGGGTTGGGTAGCGTTGGTTAGGCACGATCTTTAGGCAGTAAGGGCCGACAGCAACCACCGGCAGTTGACTTAGTTGAACTCCAGCTCTTCCTCGAGCAGCGCCACCAGCTCGGTCAGGGTGGCTTTGTTGGGGTCGGCCGTAGCGTCCTCGATAAAAGTACTAATGATGTCTGGGTCCAGCTTGACGTTCAGCACTTTGCTGATGTCGGCTAACAACCGCGGGACGTCACTTTCCAGCTCTAACAGCAGATCGCTGACCAAGTTGTGGTCTGGTTCAATCTCTTCGGCCGAAGTGTTAGTGGCTTCAGCAATGTGTTGGGTCACTATCTCAAGAACTGTAGCATTGTTTGGCATAGGATCCTGGTTCTATGGTTCGTTGGTAATTAACAACCTACCCAGGACCCCGTTGACAAAGCGAGGAGAGCTATCGGTGCCGAACTCTTTAGCCAGCTCGATGGCCTCGTTGATGAGGACCTTTTTGGGTGTTTTTGTCTTGAGTGATTCAAACATAATCAGTCTCAATATTGCAAGGTCTACTTTGTTGATGTCGATCAGCGGCCTTTCCGGGGCGGCTTGGGACAACAACCGGTCAATCTGGTCCAGAATGGCGACGACTGGCCGGATCTCGTTACTTTGGCTTTGGCCGGTGACAAAACTGTAAGCGAACAGCTGTTGCATCTGCGCCACCCGTTTTTGGTGCCTGGGATCTTTGGCCATACCCCGATTGTACCCGGTTACTTTCAGACTGCCAGCACTGCGCGGAACCGGCCGAATTCCGGCCCGGTTGGCCGGTTCCAGGCCTTGGAGCGGGTTACGTCTTGGTAGGCTTTGGGGTCGGGCGCTGATGGGTCGAACTCTGATCGGTCGAGCGCTGCAGTCCCAAGGCGGTCGAGATCTGGGCCACCAATCCTCGTTTATCAGGGGTGACTTGATAAACGTTACTGTCGCGCCTCAGCCGCGGCGAGTTGCCGGAGCGGCGTTTGCCGCGTTCGGCTCGGGTAATTTTGTTTTTTGGTAACGCGCCCATGGTAATGATCTTTTAGGAATGCCTTTTCGAACTGCCTACGGCACAAAACGGTATTGTACCTCAAGAAGGAGCGATCAGCAAACGGTTGTTGTCCTGCTTTGGCGAGGCAGCTTGACCGGCCTGTTTGGTTTGACCAGCCTGACCGGCCAGCTTGATCATAGACTGCCACTCGGCAGGCAGTTGATCGGCAATACGACGGGCTTGGGTAATTAAACTCAAGTTGGCCCAACTAGCAAAACGAAGTGACCCGAAGCCGGTTTGCTCGGTCCCAAAGATGTTGCCGGCGCCGCGGTGTTTGAGGTCGTACTCGGCAAGTTGGTTGCCGTCGGTAGTTTGGGTAAAGTACTTGAGGCGCTGTCGGGCCTTGGTCGTTGGGCCGGAAGAAAACAGCAAGCAGTAGCCCTGCTGGCCGGCCCGACCTACTCTGCCGCGGAGTTGGTGCAGGCTGGCCAGCCCATATCGCTCGGCGGCCTCGATGACGATGACGGCCGCCGCCGGCAGATCGACGCCTACTTCTACCATCGGCGTGGTTACCAGCACGTCTACTTGCTGGTCGTACAGCGCCGCCGCCGCCGCTTGCTGCTGTTTTTTTCCTAACCGACCATGAAGCAGCTCGACACGCAAGTTGTCTGCTCCCAGCCGGCTGAGCTCTGCGGTAAGCTGGCGATGCGTTTCGGTGGCAGCGGCGATGTTTTCCAAAGCTTGGTGATGGGACGGGTCGATGAACGGACAGACAACTATGGCTTGCACCGTCCGGTCTGGGCCGCCGAGCTGGTCGACCAGCCACCGGTAGGCCGCTCGGCGTTTCCGCGACGGTACTAACCAGGTTTTGACCGGCCGGCGGCCGGCCGGCAGTTCGTCAAGACTGCTCAGCTCCAGGTGGCTGAAGATAGTCAGCATTAAACTCCGCGGGATGGGAGTGGCGGTCATGGTCAGCACGTGCGGCTGGTGTTCGAGATGAAGGTGGCGCGAGCGATGGCTGACACCGAACCGGTGCTGTTCATCGAACACCATCAGCCCCGGTTGAAGTTGACGGAGTTGGTTAATCACGGCGTGAGTACCGATCACCAGCCGAGGCTGCCGGGTGTTCTTTACTCGGCCGTCTCGGTCTACTTGCCCGTCCCGTCCCGTCTTGCCCGCCCGATTAGCTTGGCTCGCCCGACTGCCCCGTCCAGCCCGACTGCCGGTGATCAGCTCCACCGGCAAGCTGGGCAGCAGCTTTTCCAGAGTGGCGACGTGCTGTTGGGCCAGTACCCTGGTTGGTGCCACTAAACAAGCAGTCTGGCCGTGAAGTACCGCCTGGTAGCACAGCAGGCCGGCCACCGCGGTTTTGCCCGATCCTACATCCCCGACCAGCAGACGGTTCATTGGGTAAGGACGAGCCATGTCCGTCAACGCTTCGCTGATCGCCCGCTGTTGGGCCCGGGTTAAGTTGAACGGCAGCTGGGCCGTCGCCGTGTGCTGGGCTTGTTGGGCCGCCGCCGTCATCGGCAGGGCAAGAGCGCTGTGCCGCTGCCGCCACAGCCGTTTAAGTCGGCGCGACTCAACGATTAAGCCCAACAGTTCTTCCAGCGCCAACCGCTGCCGGGCCAGCTCGATCATTTTCTGACTGTCCGGGAAGTGAAGCTGGCGGAACGTTTGGTCGAGCGGCAGGTCAGTGCCGGCAGTGCCTTCAGGCAGTTGGGCGGCCAGCTGGTCGTCGAGCCGCAGCCCATCGAGAATTTCTTTGAGCAGCCGGCGAACTGTGCCTAGCTTGACACCTAGACTTGATGAGTAGATCGGCACGATCCGGCCGGTGTGAATGGTGTCGGCGGCGGCCGGCTCGGCCAGCGGCTGGACCATTGCTCCCCGCTCTCCCAGCTGGCCGGAGACGATGTAGTCGCGGCCCTGGCGCAGGGATCTGGCCAAGTACTGATTATTAAACCAGATGGTGTTGAGCTGGCCGGTCCGGTCGCTGAACCGGCCGCGCTGAATAGAGCGGCCGCCCTTGTAGTAGGAAGTGATCGAGTCCAGTTTGGCCCGGACGGAGACTGTCTGGTTGAGCTCTAGTTCGGCCACAGTCTTGAAGACCGACCGGTCCTCGTAACGGTACGGCACACACAACAGTAAGTCCTGGACAGTGAAAAGTCCGTTGGTCTCCAACCGAGCGGCCAAGAGCTGGCCAATGCCTTTGACCGCCGGCAGGGGTGAGGACAACCGGTACATTCCCCCAGCCTACTACGCTCGAGCTAAAACAGTAAGAACAAAGCGTGGCCTAAAGTACTGGCGATCAGCCCCACGATCGAAAAGATGGCAAACACTTTGATGATGCGTTGACGGGTTTTCTTTGACATACTCGTTTTCAAGCTTCGGCGGTAACAGCGCGACTGCTGGTGGTTGGGCGCAGTCGGTAGTATCGACGCTTCCCTATTTTAACCGCGGTCTGGGAGCCGACGTCCACCCGGTAATTAGGATCGGTAGGCCGTTCTTCTGATGGTTGGAGCTCTACTCCGCCCTGTTTGATCAGTCGCCGCCGGTGAGCGTTGCTCGCCTCAGGCCAACACAGCCCAACCAGTTCCAGTAACGAAACGCTCTGGGCCTCGATTGTCACGACCGGCAACTGGTCAGGCAGCTGGCCGCGCTGGACTATTTGCTCGAAGTGGGCCTGGGCTTGCTGGGCCAGCCGCTCCGAGTGGTACTGGCTGGTGATGCTCAGCGCCAGCTTTTTCTTGAACTCCATTGGGTTAGCGCCGGCCCGCATGGATTGGTCCATCTGGGCGATGTCCTCTTCGGGTACGTCGGTCAAGACTGTGAAGTACTGGATAATTTGGTCGTCATTGGTGCGCATCAACTTGCCGTACATTTGGTTGGGCGGCTCGGTCAGCGCCACGTAGTTACCGTACGACTTACTCATCTTGCGCCCGTCGGTGCCGTTGATCAGCGGGGTGGTCAGCACCCACTTTGGTTTGTGGCGGTAGGTTTTCTGCAGATGGCGGCCCATCATCATGTTGAACGTTTGGTCAGTGCCGCCGATCTCCAAGTCCACGTCCATTACTACGCTGTCGTAGCCCTGTATCAATGGGTAAATCAGTTCGTGGCCGTGAACGGGCTGACCGGCTTTGAGGCGCTTTTGGAACATGTCCCGCTCGATTAATTGCTGGACGGTAGTTTTGGCCATCAACCCAATGAGGTCAACATAACTAAGTTTGTCCAGCCAGTCGCCGTTGCGCTTCACCTCGATCCGTTCAAAGTCGAGGATGACGCTGGCCTGTTGCTGCCAGTTGCGGAAATTAGCCTCGATCTGCTCGTCGCTGAGGACCGGTCTGGTACTGTCGCGGCCGGTGGGATCACCTATCCTGACTGTGCCGTTGCCGATCAGCAGGATAACCTCATGACCGGCCAAGGCAAACTGCTGAAGCTTGCGCAGTACGACGCTGTGGCCCAGGGTCAGCTCTGCTCCGGAGGGGTCGATGCCCAGGTAGAGCCGAATGGATCGCCGGGCCATCAGATCAGCTAAACTTTTTTTGTCCGGCAAAACTTGGGCTACGCCGCGGGTGAGGATTTGCTCGGTCTGGTGAGGATCGCTTTTCATCACTGAAGGTATTGTACCTGAACAGGGTAGTTGGTACGCAGTGAGGTATCATAGAGGCAATGTCACTGCCCGATCACGCCGACGATCAGCCTGAGGAAGGGCCCTGGGGGACTCACCGGTCGGACCATCAGCCGACCGGTCCGTCTGTCACCGGCCCACCGCCATCAGTCGGCGAACGGCCAACTTGGTACAATAGCCCCTCTGACGCGCTCACCAGCTCTGGCTGGAAGCATCGGGGAGTACAGTTGGTTGCCGCCGTAGTCGGACTTCACCATACTTTGACCGCCATGTTGAGCCATTTTTCTCGCCGTGCTAACCGCGCTCGTTGTGCTAACCATGCCGGTTCCGCCGCCAGTGGCCGGTTCCGCCGCCGTCTCTCCAGTCCCAGCGAACGGCGCCTACGCCGCGTCAGAATGGTCCGGCTGGCTGCTCTGGCTGCTCTGCTGATAGTAGTAGTCGGCATCTTAGGTTTCTTTGGCTTGATCACCTTTTTCTCGCGCGACTTGCCTCAGCCTGGCCAGGTTGTCCGTCGCCAGGGTTTCAGCACTAAGATTTTTGCCAGAGAGGGCGAACTGCTTTACGATTTATTTTCCGACCAACGGCGCACCCCGGTCTCGATTGAGAACATCCCGCTGGTTGTTCAACAGGCTACGGTGGCCATCGAGGACAAGGACTTTTATACCCACCAAGGCTTTGACATTTTGACTTTGGGCCGGCTGCCGTACAATTTACTGTTTCGACAGCGGGTGGTGGGCGGCTCGACCCTCACCCAACAGCTGGTCAAGAACGTTTTGCTGACCAACGAGCGAACCATCAATCGTAAAGTTAAAGAGTTGGTGCTGGCCCTCCAGATCGAGCGGACCTTCACCAAAGATCAAATTCTGGAGATGTACCTCAACGAGGCGCCGTACGGCGGCACTGCCTGGGGGATCGCCGCCGCCGCCGAGACCTACTTCGACAAAAGTATTAACGAGCTGTCGCTGGCCGAGGCGGCCGTGCTGGCCGGCTTACCTCAACGCCCGAGCGCCTACTCACCGCTGTTGGGCAAGACTGACGACCGAGGCCGTTTGCTGTGGCAGATCCGCGCCCAAGCTGTCTTGCGGCGGATGCTGGAAGACAACCTTATCTCCGGCCAAGAGCACGACCAGGCATTAGCCAGTCTTGATGAACTTGAGTTCCGCCAGAATGCGGTTAATATCAATGCCCCCCACTTCGTGTTTTACGTTCAGGACCAGCTGGAAGAGATGTTTGGTCAGCAAGTAGTGGAGCAAGGTGGCCTCCAGGTGATTACTTCGCTCGATATGGACCTACAGCAGAAGTCACAGCAAATCGTGGCTGAAGAGATTGGCAAGGTTGAGGACTTCAACATCAGCAACGGCGCCGCTATGGTGGTCGATCCCCTGACTGGCGAGATACTGGTGATGGTGGGCAGTAAAGATTTTTTTAGTGACCAGATTGATGGCCAGTTTAACGTGGCAGTTAATGGGTTGCGCCAGCCGGGCAGCTCAATCAAGCCGGTCACCTACGCAGGTCTGTTGATGGCAGGCTACACCCCGGCCCAGGTGCTGGTGGATGCCCAGACCGTTTTTGCAGTCAATCCTGAAGACAAAGCCTACCAGCCCAACAACTACGATGGCCAGTTCCGTGGGCCGGTTTCGATCAGGAACGCGCTGGGCAGCTCGATCAACGTCCCGGCGGTCAAAGCGCTGGCTATTTTAGGGATCGAGGACTTTCTGGACTTGGCATTCCGGCTGGGCTTTTCTACCCTGGAACCCACTCCCGAGAACTTTCGCCGTCTGGGCCTGTCGGTGACCTTGGGCGGCGGCGAGGTTCACCTGATCGACACGGTGACTGCCTACTCAAGTTTTGCTAACGGCGGCACCAAAGTTGAGCCGGTAGCTATTCTTAAAGTGACTGACTTGGACGGCAATGTCTTGTTTGAGCACCGGCCTACCCAGGGCCAGCGGGTCGTACCGGAGGAAGTGGCCTTTTTGATCAACCATATTCTCTCTGACAACAACGCTCGGCTGTTAGCCTTTGGCGCCAACTCGCTGCTCAACACCGGCCGGCCCATCGCCGTCAAGACCGGTACCACCAACGACCAGCGGGACAACTGGACGATTGGCTGGAGCCAGCAAGTGATGGTCGGTGCCTGGGTGGGCAACAACGACAACAGCCCGATGACGCGGGTGGCATCCGGTATCACTGGCGCCTCACCAATCTGGCGGCGGATCATGTTTGAGGCGCTGGAGGCCGGTTACCAAGCCCCAGACTGGCAGCGGCCGGACACCATCGAGGAGGTGCAAGTAGATGCCATTTCCGGTTATCCGGCCCACGACGATTTTGCCAGCCGCAGCGAGCTGGTTATCAAGGGTACCCAACCCGGCTTGCCGGACCCGGTCCACACTAAGCTGGAAGTTTGCCGCGACCAGCCTGACAGGCTGGCTACCAGGGCTTTGATCGCCAGCGGCGAGTTTGACCGTCGTGAGTTTATTGTGCTGGCAGAAGACGATCCTTACAGCCAGGACGGGGTCAACCGCTGGCAAGCCGCCATCGATGCCTGGATTAGCGGCCAAAGCGACGATCACTACCGGGTGCCGACCGAGTTTTGCGGTGACCAGAGCGAGATCTTTATCAAGCTCAAAGAGCCGGATGACAAAGAAGAGTTTGACGATAATGATATTTTGGTTGAGGTAGAAGCAGACAGCGCCGACGGCATCGACAAAATCGAGATCGTGGTCGACGACGTCATTATCGACACCGTTAGCGACCATCGCTACAAAGCTACTGTCAACCTTTCGTCAGGTCAGCACACGGTGTATGCCAAGACCAAGTCTCGCTCAGGGAAAGAGGCTACCAGTGGTAAGTCGCGCATTGGGGTTGGCGGCGAGCCGTGGCGCCAAGAAGAAGCTGGCCCACCGGCTAGTGACAACGACGACGGTGGTTCGAGTAACGGCAATAGTGGTGACGGTGGGAACGATGGCGTTGGCCCACCCGGCGGCTTGCCGTAAATCCTGGCGGCTCTCGGAGTGCTAGGACGAACGGCTCGGGCGCTTCCCGAGTTGGGACGACCACCAGCTCAAGGCCAGTACCACTGTCAACTGACCGGCGGGCAAGGTCCACAGGTAATGATCAAGGCTGAGCGCCGGCAGCAGCACCGCTCCGGTCAACACCAGGTTCCGGCGCGTTCGCGGCGACACCAGCGTCCACCATCGCCCCAGCCACCAGGCTGCCAGCACTCCGCCTTCGCTCAACACCAGCCAGCCCACGTTGTGGACCGGTTGGACAAATCTAACCACTTCCCGCCGCAGTTCCGGGCTGGCGACCACGTTCTCCAACTCGGCTGTGAAAGAGTTCAGCCCTACCCCTGCCAGCGGGTACCGGCCCACCACCGCGCCGGCCGCGGTCTGTAACCTGGCCCGGCGGGCCAAAGAGGCGCTGGTGGGAAAAACATCAGCTAGGATGGCGATAGTTACGGGAACGACCACCAACACTGCCAGCAGTCCTACCACTGCTGCTTTGGTTGCTCCTCCGGCCGTTCGTTGTCCGCTGCCAGCCGCGTTCGGCCGATAGCCGCGCCGGCCCCACCATAAAACGGCGCCTCCGACCATCACTAGCCAGCCAGAAATTGACTGGGTCAAGGCTAACACTACTCCGCCCAGCATCAGCGCCACCACTATCAGGCCGCCCGCCGCCCAGTCGCTAACCGTGGCCGGCCGCCGCCGACTCCAGCCGGTTGCCAGTATCAGCAGTGCTACCGCCAAAAAGCCTGCCAAGACATTGGGATGGGCGGTGGTGCCGTACGGCAGCAGCCGCTCTGCCCCGCCCAAGCTACTTAGCGCCAGGCCGGGCTGGAAGCGTAGGGTTGGTTCACCCAGTAGCCAGTAGCCGGCCACTGACCGCTGAGTAACAACCTGTCCTAGCCCTACCAGGGACTGGACAATCACCGAGCCGGCCAACCCGGCCCGCATCCAAGTGCTGTGCCACAGTTCTGCCCGGCGGACCAGCACCCAGCCTACCAGCGCCGTCACCACTGTCCAGCTTAGCCAAGTGAGCGATGCTAATGGGTTGACTGAAAACCACTGTCTGACCAGCAGCAGTCCGGTTAGCGCTACCAACAGCGGGTCCGGCCGCGGCCACTCGGACCTGCCCGGTCGGGCCAGTCTCACTGCCGGTCTGGCCTGTCCCACCGCCACCAGTCCCAGGGCCATCGCCACCCCTAGTATTTCCACCGCGTAGAGGCGCGGCAGTAAGTAATCAACCAGCAGGCCATGAATGTACGCCGAGTTTCTTGCCAGCACCACGAACAAGTTGCCGGGTATCATCACCAGCCAGCCGACCACCAGCGCTCTCAGCCACAGCGGGGTCGGGGTTGAAGTTGTCATCAGGTAAGGCGGCAGTGATTGGAACCGTTCTGATGGTTCCTAGTACAGTGGTCCTACTACAGCTGGCCGACCAGTTCGGCGTGGTGATCGGCGGCCATCCGTTCGGCGATGGCTTGTCTGAGCGGAGCTACTTGCTCGGCGGACAGCGAACCGTCCGGGTCTTGGTAAGTGATGCGGAAGGTGAAGTTGCGCCGGTACTGCGAGGTCAGCTCAACGCGCTCGATCAGCGGACTGACTGTCTTGATACTGTCCAGCACCGGGCCGATAGCCCGAGAAGCCGGGATCGAGAACGTCATGTCTTCGATCAGCGGCGGGTTGGCGGTGATCGGTTGGTACTGAGGATGGCCCCGCTTAACTGCCGCCAGCTGGGTTACTAGTAGGTCCAGGATCACGGTCCCATCGTCAGTGATGCCCAGCGTTCCCAACCGCTCATCAGGGCTTGGCTGGTTGCTCCGGTCTGTTTGACCGGCCCGGGCCCTGGTGCTGATCTCAGCCAGCTGGCGGTACGCTCCCCGGCCAGCTTCGACAGTTTCCAGTTTCAGCTCCGGCAGAAAGAACTTATCGACCATTGCTTCCAGCAAGCCGCGGAGTTGGCGGTGATCGCCGCGCCGCGCCAGTGTCAGGTGGAGGACCTGTTCGGGCAGTTGGCCTTGACGAGGGTGGTAGGTGTAGGCTTGTTCAAACACACCCAGCTTAAGTCGGTTCGGGTTGGCGTCAAGCGCTTCTCTGAGTGATGGCACCAGGCTTTGTCGCAGGTAAGAGCGGTCCTCGGTCAAGGGATTAACCAGCTCAAGGTGTTCTTCGAACGGCCAGCCGCTTTCGGCTGCCAGCTGACGGCTGACCATTGAGTAGGTGTAAACTTCCTGCCAGCCCAGCGCTGCCAGCCAGTTTTTGAGCTGGTCTTCCAGCACAAAGTCATCGCCACTGGGCTTGTCGGTGGGCAGGGCGGTGGCCATCAGCCGGCCCGGCAAGCGATGGTAGCCGTAGATCCGGGCCACTTCCTCGATCAAGTCCGCGGGGATTGTCAGGTCAGGTCGAAAACTGGGCGGGGTGACCGTCAGTAGGGTGTCTGGGTCTGTGGGGCTTGTGGAGTCCGCAGTACCGCCCACAGCACCGCCGGCAGTGCCGTCGGAGCTTACTGCCCTCTCCATTCTTTCAGGCCCTTTGGCCCCGGGCCGAACAACCACCTGACAGCCCAACTGCTCGAGAATGTGCGCTACCTTTCGGCTCGGCAGCTCCACTCCCAAGTAGGTGGTCAGCTGGCTTAGGAAAACGCTGATCTCGGTCGGTTGATGAGGGTGGGGAAAGTCGTCATAGAGCTGGCTGGCTACTTTGGCCCCGCACAGCCGCCGGTACATCTCAATGCCGCGCAGCATCACCGCTTCGCCCAAGTGAGGATCGACATTCTTTTCGTTGAGCTGGGCAGCTACCGTCCTGATAGCATGCGTCATGCTGGCAAAACGGACCTTATGAGGATCGAGCGACTCGATCCACAGCAGGATCTGAGTGGTACTGTCGTCGACTGAGCTGTTAGCAGTGCCCTTGATGGCAGGCAAGTCGATGATCTCACCGGCCGCGTTCTTAAACACCACTTCACCGCCGACCGTTTGGTAGGTTTCGCCGTCTAAAGTAGTAAATGACTCGCCGGCCTCGGCCTCGGTGACGATGATCTGGCCGCCCAGTTTGACGATCTTGTCGTAGTCAAAAGCGTGGCAGGGATGGCCCAGCTCGTGGGTGACGTAGTTGGTGATGTCGATGGCCGCGTGATGGACGTTTTGGTCAACTTGGAGCAGTCGGCGGGCCATCCAGTCAGGGGTGGCAGTGTGCTTTACATTAGTCAGCACCACGGCCATGATCCGCTTGCTCAGCTCCGGGTTGTTGACGATGTCCGGCAGCGGTAGCTGTCGGGACTTGGCAGGCGATGGCGGTCGGTCCAGCTCCAGCGCTTTGAGCCGAGCCGGCAAGTCGGCATGTCTTAAGATCACCGCCGCTTCTCGGGCCAGGCCCCGGACCGACATGGCGTCTACCCGGTTGGTAGTTACTTCGATGTCGTACACCGCCTCGCCGTCGCGCTCTTGGACGCGCTCAACAGACGGCCCGCTCAACGACAACAACTCGGCTATTTGCGGCGGCTGGGCGTCAGTCTCGAGGTGTTCGAGCAGCCAGTGGTGTGGAAGTAAGATGTTCATTTGTTGTTAGTTCTAGCTGGTTGGTTAAAACTGCTCCAGGAACCGCAGGTCAGCCGAATACAGCAGCCTGATGTCGTCAATGTTGAGACCGGGCTTGAGAGTGTAGGTCCGCTCCACTCCCCAGCCGAAGGCAAAGCCGGTGTATATATCGGGGTCGATGCCGCCTGCCTTGAGTACGTTGGGATGGACCATGCCGGCTCCGCCCACTTCATGCCAGCCGCCTTTACAGAACCGGCAGGCGGCAGTTTGGCCGCTTGGTTCGGTAACTTGGCCGCTGCCCTGACAAAGGTGACAACTAAAATCGACTTCGAACGATGGCTCGGTGAACTGGAAGTGAAACGGCCGGATCCGGCTCTTGGCCCCAGGGCCGTAAAACTCGGAGGCAAAGTACTCCAAGGTTCCCTTGAGGTGCGGGATTGAGATTCCTCGGTCGATCACCATGCCTTCGAACTGGTGGAACATTTGGGTATGAGTGACGTCCTGTTGGCGGCGATAACAGCGGGAAATATTGATCATTCTGATCGGTGGCTGTCCTACCCGCTCCATTTCCCGGACTTGACCGTTGGAAGTGTGGGTGGTCAGCACCACCTTGCCTTTGGAGGGGTGGGCCGGCGCGTCGACAAAAAAAGTTTCCCACTCATCACGGGCGGGGTGATTAGGCGGCATGTTGAGGCTTTCGAAGACGTACCAGTCCCAGTCTACTTCCGGGTAACGCACTCTGGTAAAGCCGATCCGTTCAAAAATCCGAGTAACTTCCGCCACAGCTTGGGAGATAGGGTGAACGTGACCTGCCGGCGGTTTGAGGCCGGGCATGGTCAGGTCAGGCTCGAGCTCCTCTCTCTCGTCTGCTGATTGGGGCCGGCGGCTGGCCAAACGGGCTAGTTGTGATTCCAGGTCTTGTTTGAGCTGGTTGAGCTGTTTGCCGGCGGCTGGCCGGTGGGGAGCCGGCACCTCCCTGACCAGCTTGGCCGCTTGGTTAAAAGCGCCTTTTTTTCCTAGATAGCGAACCTTGAGCTCGGCCGCACTGAGCGCGTCGGTATCTTTGGCAAAAGCTGTCCTGACCGCCCGCAGTTCATCGTCTAGCCTGGCCAGGCTTGGCAAGCCATGGCCCGTCTGACTGGCTGTGCCTACCTTTTCGGGTGTCACTGTTTTCCCAGCCCCGTCCTGGCGTTTAGGCTGAGCGACTTGATAGAACAGCCGCCACTCATCGCGGTGGCGCGCTACCCCGTCCAGCCGGACCGGCCACGACTCTCCGGTAGACTTAAGGTGGGTACCGCCGTCGGGCATTGGCGGGTACAGCCCGATCTGGACGATCCGCAGCTCCTTGTTGTCGTGCAGATCGGCCGGCAGTTTTACTTGCCGCCGACGCAGTTCTTCCAGCGTCGTTAGTTCGGCAGTGACCAGTTCGTCGTCGGCAATAACTTTGTCAACGGCCAGCTGAATATCGGCCAGCTGGTGATCTCTGATGGCTTGTTCGAAGGCGATGTAACTGCGCTTAGCTATGCCGTGGTTGCCGTCCAGGCTGCGGTTGTCTGGCATAACTGTTGCCACTGCCTGGTCAACGATGTGCCCAGCGGTGTGGAGCTGCATGTGGTAGTAGCGCCGCGGCCAGTCCAGCTCTAGCTCGACCGGGTCACCCACTGCCAGCTCTCCAGCCAGTTTACCCTTGTGGAGTACTTCCCCATCGTTGTACGAAGCGTGACTGATCTCCAGCCGGCCGTTCGGTCCGGTGATCACCCCCCAATCGCTCGGTTGGCCACCGCCTTGCGGGTAGAAGATAGTTTGATCTAGTACTACTGCTGTTTGCTTACCCTCCACCACTTCCTGGACCGTAGCCGACAATGTTTGCTGGTAGGCGTTCTTCAAGTAGATGAGCTTAGTTTTCATGCTGGTGGCTATCTTTTCCCCACATTGCTCAAGTTCGGACCGATGATGACCATCACTTTAGTCATAAAAAGTATTGTAACAGCGGTTGGCGGTCTGATACTAAAGGGCTTGATGCAGAGCGGCCTGCCAATTGGTCCAACATAACTAAAAAACCCCGCGGTGCGGGGTAAGTTGTTAGGACAAGTTGAGCGCCAACCTTACCGCACCTGATCCACAATACTGCTAAAAGTGGCCGGGTCGGTGGCGGCCAGCTCGGCCAGCATTTTCCGGTTGAGAGCAATGTGGTTGGCTTTGAGCGCTTTCATGAACCGCGAGTAGTTAAGGTTGTCGTCAACGGCGCGAACCCCGGCGTTAATCCGGATTATCCACAACTGACGCAGGTCGCGCTTGCGCAGTTTACGGCCGATGTAGGCGTACTGGCCGGCGTGAAGCAAAGCTTCTTTGGCCCGCTTGTACAGCCGGTTGTTGGCCCCGCGGTACCCTTTGGTTTGGGACAAGACTTTTTTGTGCCGGTGACGGCGGGTGGTTCCGGTAGTGGTGCGAGGCATAGTTGAGTGACGAGATATTGTAAGTGGTACTGGGTATTAACCGACGGCCAGCATTCGTTTGATCCGTTTGGCCCACACTCCGGTGACCTCGATCGGCTGGCGGTAAGCTCGGATCGCTTTTTTACTTTTGCGCCGCCGCAAGTGCCGCATATTCTGGGCCCGGCGAAGAACTTTACCGCTGGCGGTGATCTTGAACCGGCGCTCAGCGCTTTTTCTGGTTTTTTGTTTATAGCTAGTCATAACTGTGGTCCTCTGCTCGGTTGATTGGCCCGGCTTCTTAAGTGGCGGCTGGTTTAAGCCCGTTCTTGACTGGCATTAGCTGAGCTACCAGGCTGCGGCCCACCATTTTGGGCTGACGTTCAACATCGGCCAGTTCGGTAGTTTCCGCAAAGACACGCTTAAACATCTCGTACCCAAACTCTTTTTTAGTGATCGACCGCCCTTTGAACAGCAGTGACAACTTGACCTTGTCGCCTTTGTTTAAAAAACGGATCACCCGTCCCAACCGCGCTTGAAAGTCGTTATCGCTCATGAACGGCGTAAACCGAACCTCTTTGAGCTCCTGAGCCTTAGCCTTTTTGCGCTGCTGGGCTAAGCGCTGTTGGAGCTGATACCTATGCTTGGCTAGTTCGATGATCTTGGCCACCGGCGGCTTAGCTTGTTCGGTAATCAGCACCAGGTCCTTGTTGGCTTGCCGCGCTTGGGACACGGCTTCCCTGGTAGGCATCACCCCGATCATGTCACCCTGCTCGGACAACACTCGGACCTGAGGAAAGTGAATTTGGTTGTTAATTTTGACGTAAATTCGCGACGAGCGATGTCTTTGTTTGGAGCGACGTTTAATCACTGATGATGTGGCTTAGTAGCAACCTTACTTTAAGTACATGCTGGCTAAACAGCCAGGCGGTTATTATACCAGGTCGGGTTGCCTGGTGTATAATCGGCGTTCTAAAGCACCTCGCTCGACCGCTTAGCTCAGTTGGCCAGAGCGCTACGTTGACATCGTAGAGGTCGGAGGTTCAAGTCCTCCAGCGGTCACTCGACTGGCGGCTTGTTACCCGGCGCTGGTAGCCTGGCTCATTTCGTGGTGCATCAAGTCATGCGTCTTTTTGCCGGCTTTACCAGTCATGCCTAGAGTAGGACCGCGCTTGCTGCGTTTTTTGCTAACGATGGCGCGCGTGTAGCTCAACCAGGTGGCGGCACTCTTGACACGCTGGCGCAACAGCATGATCAGTTGCTTGAGCTTTTGGAAAAAGTTCAGGTGGTAGGCACCTGTCTGACCGGGATTGACCACTTCCTGAGCAACGGCGATGTCGATATCTTTATTAAGCTGGCCCACGTCGCTAACCAGCAGTCTTAGTTCCTGGCGCAGTTGATCAATCTCTCGCTTAACTTGTTGTTCCCGGGCGTTGAAAACATCGGTGGCGTCTAGGGGATTAAGCTCTTTGTGGAGCCGCTGTCGCGCTGCTTCTTTTTTTTGGTGGCGCTGAAGTTCTGCTTGACGCCGCTGGAGCGCTATGGGATTGTTGAGCAGCTCGGGGAACCCGTCGGGAAATTGCCCGCCGGTTTTAGCCATGGCTTCGCTGAGCGGGTAGTCGTTGCCCGAGCTGGTTGGACTGGCGTCCTGGTTACCCGCCCGCTGAGCAGACTCAGCCATAGCCCGGGCTAAGGGATTATTGCCGGCCGACTGCTGAGGTGAGTTGGAATGAGCGTTGCCAGTAGTGTTCATGGTTAGCGATGTTCGGACCACTAAGACACTAAAAGCCGTGAATTATAGGCTTGATATTGGCCGGTGCCGATTGAGCCGATTATACCACGGTCAACAAGCTGGTTTAGTCGAGGAAAATCGGTTACCGAACGCCTAGAGCGACAACAAGTGGGTGGTGAGCATTTCTCTGGTAACTAAATTGTGGGCGTGTCGCTCCAACTCAGTTTGAGGGATGTCATTACCGTAACGTTTCTTCAGGCCTGCTTGTTGGGCGGCAACATCTTTTGAAGCCGGCTTGAGGTTGGCGTGCTCGATGATGGCAGACAAGATCGCCTCGAGTTGGAGCTGTCCGAGGGCGCTGATAGCCAGTTCCTGAGAAAGTTGCTCAAAACTCTGCTGGCGCCGGGCCAGGTAGTCATCGAGCGAGATCTTTAAGTTATCGAGACTGGTGACCAAGTGATACAGCTCGTGCTTGGTCCGTTCTTTGAGCAGTAGTTGGGGGATGGCCGGCTGGAGAGCGGTCACCAAGGCTTGGTAGACGTGCTGGAGGCGCAGTTGGGCCTCGTCGAAGCCGGCTGGCTGGTCTACTGGCCGTTGGGCCTGCTGCTTTTTTGGCTGGGCTTGGCGCCTGGTGATTTCTTGCCGAGCCGCCTCAAGGCCCTTCTTGACGTGATGTTGGTACCTGTCCAGCTTAACTTGGGGGGCCTGGGCAAACTGGGCTTCCACTTCCCAGCTCTGGCCGAACTCCAGCTTGAGAGGCTTGAACTCCGGCTGAGTGACTGGACGATAAGCTGAGGCTGCGATGGCTTGGTTGTAGTGGTCCGGCAGTAGTTGTTCGAGTGTCTTTTCGATCAGTTTTGGGCGGCCGATAACGTCCTCTGCCACCGACAGCGGGACTTTGCCTTGGCGAAAGCCCGGCTGTTTGACGTGTTGGGCCTGTTGTTTAAGCGCAGCTTGGTACACCGGCTTGACTTCCGACCATTCCAGCTCCAGCTTGATGGCGGTGTTGTCGGCGATCACTGGAGGCCGCTTGGCCCCGGGCTGATCTTGCTCGGTGCTCTTGTGCTGAGGACCACGCCGGTTAGCGTCGCCACTTGGCTTTTTATCTGATCTGGCCATGGCGCGCATTATATCGTACAGCGGCTGTTTGCTTTGAGGCTGGCGTTGGTATAATCAATCTCTATGGCCGGACAGCGCCGGGAAGCGGTTATTCTCCACGTTATTTGTGACTACACTCCCAACGGTCTAGAGTTTGGCGAGATTTCTTCTCGATTGCAGTACCACTTGGACGACCCGCACGGCGTGCGGATACATCCAACTTCGGTGCCTCCTCTTGATACGATGGCCATCGGCTTCGTCACCGCCCAGTACGCGCTGGCCCCTCACGAAGGCAAGCTGGTAACTTACGGCAACGCCGCTCCTCGCCGCGGCGACAGCCGGGCCAGGCAGGCCAATGTCGGGGCCGGCCTCAAGTACGCTCGGCTCGACAATGGTGTCGAGATCTTCAACGTTTACTCCGAGTTTGCTTTCGGCTTTCTCAAAGACAGGATCGTCGAGTTGCGCGACGTTGACGCTCCGACTGCCGGCTCTCAGTTCCGCTCCCGCGATTTTTTTCCGGAGCGGGTAGCCCGGCTGATCAACGGCGATCGTTCAGTGCTGACTACCAAGTTAGCCATTGACGACATTCCGGACATCCCGTCCAACTTAGTAGCTTGGACCGACGGCTTCGGCAACATCAAGACCACCATGCGGTTGTCTCAGCTGCGGCGGCAGGGTTGGAGCGTTGGCCAGAAACTGCAGGTCATTCTCAACGGGGTGAGCATGCTAGGGGTGGTGTCCGAAGGCGGCTTTACGGTTGACCGCGGCGTACTGGCGGTCAATGCTGGCTCCTCTGGTTACGACGACCCGTTCATTGAGCTCTTTTTGCGCGTCCACCACATGAGCGAGAAGACGGCGGCGGTCAGGTTTGACTTCCCGCCGGGCGGGACTGAGCTTGAGTTCAAGCCGGTCGAGTGAATGCCCGTCAGCAAGATGAAGGAAGCAGAAATTCCTCCGCAAGACATTGAAAAAGTTAAAGAGATCGTATCAAAAGCGACCCAGATCTCAGTCTCTTTCGAGGAGATGTTTAAGGCTTATCTTGAGCTAGACGACGGTTTAACCGAAAAAAATCTAGTGGATGAAATACTGGAGTTAAACTAACAGTTTTGAAGCCATTTCCTAGTGAGGGCTACGTCCCCTCGCGGGAGGCGCGGACGGGATTCGAACCCGTGAACGAAGGTTTTGCAGACCTCGCCGTTAGACCACTTCGGTACCGCGCCTGGTTAAAGCTCTGAACATCACCAGCTTTCCAGCCTTAGCTAGAACTTCAATTATATACAACTTTGTCTAGCTGGTTCGTCACTGTTAGACCGTTCAGCAAGATCGGACCCGCCCGAACCGCTCAATCTGCCCGCCTGGCGGTGCTACAATGCTGGAGTTTATGCCAAGTTACTACATTCATACTTTTGGCTGTCAGTCGAACAAAAGCGATAGCGAGCGCATCGCCGGCGACTACCAGGCTCACGGCTATGCCGAGGCGGACAACTGGCGAGACTGCGACCAGCTGGTGGTCAATACCTGCGCCGTCCGTCAGCGGGCGGAAGACCGGGCCCGCGGCTTTCTCCACAAGGTGGTCAGCCACTTCAACCAAACAGCTACCCGGCGGCCCAAGATCATTCTGACCGGCTGCATGACCCACCACGGTCATCACCAACTGCTCAAGATGCTGCCGATGGTCGACGAGATCCTGCCCATCAACGAGGTCGGCTTTAACCAAGCGGCCGTCCGTAAAGACGTTCACCACGCTTGGGTACCGATCTCGACCGGCTGCAACTCCTTCTGCACATTCTGTATTGTCCCCTACTCGCGCGGTCGCGAACAGTCCCGCTCGCTCGAGTCGATCATGGCCGAGGTCACCGAGCTGGCCAGCCAAGGCTATCAGGAAGTAACTTTACTGGGCATGAACGTCAACTCTTGGGGGTTGGAAAAACTGGGCATTGGTTTTCGCAAGCTACTGATGGAACGCAGCGACTTCACTCGCCAAGACTTGCCCGACAACCAGTCTCAGTACTTGCGGCCTACCTCTACGCCGCCGTTTGTGGAACTACTGCAAAAAGTATCGAGCGTTGACGGCATCACCAAGGTCCGTTTCCTGACCAGCAACCCTTGGGATTTTTACGACGAGCTTATCGAAGAGATTGCCACCAACCGAAAAATTGATCGCTACGTCCATCTGCCGGTTCAGTCCGGCAGTGACCGAGTGCTGTACCGGATGAACCGCGGCTACACCCGGCAGAGTTACTTGGAGGTGGTCCGCAAACTTCAGCAGGCAGACCCCGAGATCGTGATTGGCACCGACATCATCGTCGGCTTTCCAGGTGAGACTGAAGCTGACTTTGCCGAGACGGTGGCACTGGCCCGCGACTGCGACTGGAAGATTGCTTTTGTGGCGATGTACTCTCCCCGACCGGGCACTGCCAGCTGGCGAATCTATCCTGACGACGTGCCCCACGCCGAGAAAAAAAGGCGCTGGCAGGTCCTCGACGAGCTGATCAATAAACGACAGTTGGCCGATCGGCCCACCGTGGTGTAGTTTGGTTATGCCTACCGGTCCGCTGCTGTCAATCATTGGCCCGACCGCCACCGGCAAAACGCAACTTGCCCTGGACGCTACCGAGTGGCTGGCCGACCGGATGAACGGTTTTGACCTGATCAGCGTCGATTCTCGCCAAGTGTACCGGGAACTGGCGATTACTTCCGGCGCCGACGTGCCGGCCGGGTTTGAGCGCCGGCAGGGCTATTGGCAGCGCGACCGAGTACGCTTGTATGGAGTAGGCATCATTTCCGCTGACCAGGACTGGTCGGTGGCCCAGTTTGGTAGGCTGGCCCGGCGGGTGGCGGCGGCGGCTTGGCGGCGGCGGCGCTTACCGGTCCTGATTGGCGGTACCGGTTTGTACCATCGCTGGGCCTTGGGCGCCGGCGCCGAACTAAACACCCCCCCCGATCCCCAGCTGCGCCGCCAAGCCGCCAAGCTGCGGCTGGACGAGCTTCAGGACTGGCTGGCCCGAGTTGACCGGCGGCGGTGGGCGGCCATGAACCGCTCGGACCGGCACAACGCCCGCCGCTTAATCCGGGCTATTGAACAGGCTCGGGCCGCCGGCCCGGCCAGACAAACCGGCGGCAGCCTGAAACCACAGCCCCATCTGCAACTGGGTTTGGAGCGGCCGCTTGATCACTTGGCAGCGGTCATTTGTCGCCGGGTGGTTAAACGGCTGGAAGCAGGCGCCCAGCAAGAAGTGACATCTTTGTTAGCCCGCCATGGGTTGCAGGTGCTGGACAGGCCGGCCGGCAGTACTGCCGGCGTGCGGGATGTCTGGGCTTACATCCAAGGTAAGCTGGAGTATGACCAACTTATTGACCGCTGGGCCCGCCGCGAGCTCCAGTACGCTAAGCGCCAGCTGAGTTGGTGGCGGGCGGACGAAGCCGCTTCGGCGGGTGGTCGCCAGTGGTTCGACGTCACTGCTGCCCACGTCCGGACCATGCTCAAAGCCGCCGTCACTTCGCTGGAATCAGTCCACCCGGAAACCGGCTCGGAGACTGATCCTAAAACTGGCCTGGAAACCGGCTCGGAGACTGGCCCGGTATCCCGGCCTTGAACCGATTTCAAGTGGGAGCAGCGGTGTCGACAACTGTCGGCTGCACGGCAGAGGTTGTTCTTGCTATACTAGCTCTTAAGATGCAGTGGACCCGCTCAGCGCACACCGTTTCCATCTCGCCGTCAATCGTCGTGACTACGCTGGCTAGCTTAATCGGTCTATACCTGCTGTTCCAGATCAGGTTCATTATCCTGCTGGTATTTTTAGCTTTTATTATCATGACCGCCCTTCATCCGGCAGTGTCAGGTCTCCACCGCCGGCTAAAACTGCCGCGGGTGGTGGCTATTTTAGCGGTCTACGCGGTGGTGATCGGCAGCATCGCCGTACTACTGAGTTTGATCATTCCTCCGCTAGTCAACCAACTGGGCAAGTTGGTCAACACCTTCGACATCCCGGGCTTGACTGACCAGGTCCGTCAGCTGAAGTTCAACCTGAGCGACGTCACCGTCATTTTTGAGCAGCTCTCCAGCCGGTTCGGCTTCGTGTACTCGCTGATTGCTTCTACTTTCAGCGGTTTGATCACCGTTTTTACGCTGATCGTGCTGTCGGTGTACATAATGCTCGACCGGCCTCACCTCCACAAAAAGATCAGTTGGTTTACCCGTGACAAAAAGGCTATTAAGCTGGCTGAGCAGTTCGTGGACGACTTAGAGTACCAGTTGGGCGGTTGGGTGCGCGGCCAGCTGGTGCTGATGTTTAGCATTGGTCTGGTGACGTACTTGGGGCTGACGCTGTTGTCGATGCCGTTTGCCTTGCCCTTAGCGATCCTGGCAGGCCTGTTGGAAATTTTGCCGAACATCGGGCCAACCATTGCCGCCCTGCCGGCAGTCATCTTTGCTTTTATTACCGGCGGTCCGGTGTTGGCCGGAGCGGTCGTCGTGTTGTACTTGATTGTTCAGCAGTTTGAAAATTCTTTACTAGTGCCCAAAGTGATGCACGATAACGTGGACGTCAATCCGCTCGTCTCGATCGTGACTATCTTGATCGGACTCCAACTGGGCGGTGTACTGGGGGCAGTTATCTCTATTCCGGTCTACATCGTCGCGCGCCAACTCTACTCGGTTTGGTACCGTCAGCACCACAGTTAGCCGTCGCTCTCGGTCGAACTTGGTTCGGCCCCAACCCGCCGCCTCGACGCCGTGGCCGACTCCTCGGATGGGCGGATAGGACCAGCCGCTGGAAAATACCGCTTGCCTTCCCGCTCACTATCAGATATTATAGGATAGTTGGAGCTCAGGTCATGGCTCCGCGAGCGGTATCCACTGCTCGCTGGAGAGGAAAGTCCGGACAGCTCAGCACAGGGTGCCCAACGAAAGTCGGGGCACGGTCTGGTTAACACCTGCCGTGACAGCCAGAGCCACAGTGACGATTCGGGTGGCGCCGAGTGAAACGGCCCAGCTTCTGGGCACCGGCCCCGCTTGCCCAAGCGGACGCCGGGGGCAATCCTCCCCGCTGCGACTGGCGAGCTTCACCTTAATGGACGTGCTGCCTATTTCTCCCGCTCTCTCGAGAATCGGGAAAGAGGTGATCAGGTCCCAGGCAAAGATAGATCATGGCCCGCGACAGAATCCGGCTTACCGAGCTCCAACACCACCAAGCGGCAGGTTGCCTGCCGCTTTTTGTTGCCGGTGTAGGGTATACTGGATCAGTAACAAGCGTTGATTTAAAGAGCAAAGGAGACAGTCATGCCGAATGATTTTTACCAATCCCTGTCAGTCATTCTCTCTCAAAGTTTGAGCCAGGTTGTCCAGTTCTTGCCCAAGATCATCGCCGCTTTACTGATCCTGGCGATTGGGGCGGCGGTAGCCAGGTTTATCAAGGGCTTGACCGTCAAGATCCTGGAAACCCTCAAGGTCTCGAGCATGCTGGCGAACACCCCGGTAGAGCATTTTCTGCGCAACGCCGAGCTCACCGAAAAAATCGAGGGCATCATTGGCTCGATAGTCTACTGGCTGGTGATGCTGGTGGTTATCCAGAGCTCGGTCAGCGTGCTGGGCTTGGCGTCATTATCTGAGATCTTGGCCGGCGTGCTGGGCTTTGTCCCGCAAGTCTTGTCGGCTACGGTGGTGTTGGTGTTCGGAGTGCTGATGGCCGGCGTGGTGGAAAGCCTGGTCAAGGGTTCCATCAAGAGTATCGACGGCAAAAGTGCCCGCTTGCTCGGCAAAGTGGCCAGTTATTTGGTGGTGACCGTCACGCTGCTGGCGGCCGTCTCTGAGTTGGGCATTGCCAGCGAGTTTATCGTCATTTTGTTTGTAGGCTTGGTCTCGACTGTGTCGCTAGGACTGGGCTTGGCAATAGGACTGGGCGGCAAGGACGTAGTCAGCACCATTCTCAACCGGTGGTATCAACAGACCCGCCGGGAACTTTCCGAGTAACCTACCATGAGCTGGTGGCAGGCCTTGCTATTGGGGGTGATCCAGGGCGTTACCGAGTTCTTGCCTATTTCCAGCTCCGGCCACTTGGTACTGGCCCAGTCGCTGTTGGCCACCCCGCCAGCTTCCCTTGAGTTCACTATTTTTGTTCACTTGATGACGGTGATAGCGGTAGTGGTTTATTTTTGGTCGGCGCTGTGGCGGCTTTCCCGACAGGATGTGACGGCGCTAGTGGTAGCCAGCGTGCCGGTCGGGGTGATCGGCGCGCTGTTCTCAAGTCTAGTGATTAGTTTGTTTGCTTCGGTGTTGTTGGTAGGCTTGGCGCTGGTGGTGACGGCGTTGGCCAACTTCCTGGCCGACCGGTTGTTAGCGCGACCGGGCCGGGCTGCTCACCTGTCTTGGCAAAGCGCCGCGGTGGTCGGTTTCTTTCAGGCACTGGCGCTGGTACCGGGCGTGTCGCGTTCCGGCATTACGTTACTGGGCAGCTTGCAGCAGGGACTGGACCGGACAGCCGCCTTCCGCTTTGCTTTTTTACTGAGCATTCCCGCGATTGTTGGTGCTACTCTTTTTCAAGTGTTCGAGCTGGCCCGCCAACCGATCGTCCTTGATTGGCTGGCGCTCGGTACAGGCGGGCTGGCGGCGCTGGTAACCGGTCTGGCCAGTCTGCGGCTACTGGAACGCGTCATGCTCACGGCTAAACTAAACTGGTTTGGCTGGTACGCGTTGGTCCTGGGAGTTGGGGTGGTACTGCTGGTTTCCACTGCCCCAGTCCCAGCGGTACTGGAAAGCTTCTAGGATGTGATCGCCGCTGATGGCGCTTTCCCCTGCCAGGTCGCAGATAGTTTGGGAAACCCGGATTGCCCGAATGTAGCCCCGGGCGGTTAAGCTTTGCTTAGCGGCGATGTACTTTAGCTGATGATGAGCGCCGGCATCGAGCCGGCAGCACTGCCGCAGCAGCTCCGACGGCACGGTGGCGTTGCTCCAGTCTTGGCAGTCAAGGTTGGCATGGGGTTGGTTGCCGGTGCCGGTCGGGTTGGTGCCGGTAGCAGCTAAGGCATACCGTTGTTGTTGACGCTGTCTGGCCGCCGTTACCCGCCGGCGGATGGTTGGGGACCGCTCGGCAGTGCCGGTTGGGAGCCGGTTTCCGGACTGGCGTGAGTCCGGCGACTGCCGGGACTGGTCGGACCGGAAAGTCAGCTGGTCGGCCAGTTGTTCGGTAGGCACGGCCGACACTCTCAGCACGACATCGATTCTATCGAGCAGCGGCCCAGAAAAGGTACCGGCGTAGCGTTCCAGCTGGGTAGGAGTGCACCGGCATGGCCGCTGAGGGTCGTCCAGGTAACCGCACGGACAGGGGTTAGCCGCTGCTACCAAGCTGAACTGGGCAGGAAACACGGCGGCCCCGGCGGCGCGGATGTGACGGATACTGCCCTCTTCCAGCGGTTGACGCAAACTCTCCAGTAGATGGCGCGGGAACTCGGCCAGTTCGTCCAGGAACAGTACGCCGCGGTGGGCCAGCGAAATTTCCCCGGGCTTCAACTGGCCACCGCCACCCAGCAGGCCGGTCCGGGAAATGCTGTGGTGGGGAGAGCGCAGCGGCCGGTGGCCCACCAGCCGTCCTCGATTGGTGCCGGCCACCGAGTGGACAGTGGTCACGTCCAGTTGTTCTGCGGGGGTGAGCGGCGGCAGGATGCCTGGCAGGGCTTGGGCCAGCATGGTTTTGCCGGCGCCGGGCGGTCCGACCATCAGCAGGTGGTGACCACCGGCGGCGGCGATCTCCAAGCCCCGCTTGGCAGTTGCTTGACCAATGATACTGGCCATGTCGGGCGATGTCTGCTCGACCTCAGCCGGCGGCGGCGGGGCGTTCTTGAGCAGCTTCAGCGGTCGCCGTCTTTGATAGTGATCGATCAGCTCACTGAGGTGGTTGACCAGCCTGATGTTAACTTGGGACACCAACCGCAGTTCGTCGGCGTTGGCGGTGGGTAGGATGACCTCTGCCATGCCCAGTCGCCGAGCTGCCATCACCAGCGGCAACGCTCCCCGGATGGGCTTGATAGCTCCGTCTAGCGACAGTTCGCCAAAGAACATGGTGCCGCCGGTGTCCGCCGGCACTTCCCCGTAGAGCTTGAGCACCGCCACCGCGATAGCCAGCTCTACCGCGCTGCTCTGTTTTCTGATGTCGGCTGGGGCCAAGTTGACGATCGTTCGCCGGCTGCGCACCCGCACCCGACAAGCTGCCAGGGCGGCGGTCACCCGCTCTTTGGCTTCTTCTAAGGCTTTGCCGGCTAGCCCGATCAGAATGAACCTGGGCAGGCCGGGCATTATCTTGACCTCTACCTCTACCAAGACAGGCTCGAGACCATGGATGAGAGCGGTGCGCGTTTGGGCCAGCACCAGTCCAGTCTACTCGGCCGACCTTACGTCCGGCTTACATCAAGTTTTTGGGCTGGTCGGCTCCCGACTTTCGCGAATTAGTAACCGCTTAATTTGCTGACTGTCCCCTCCCCTAGGGAACAATTTCTTTGGGGATGTTTTTTTGGCGCGCATTTTCAGTGGGCCATTAGTGTGCCGTTAGTGGGCCATTAGTGGGCCGTTTTGGCCCACGCGCTTTAAGTGAGTTTTTTAGATATGCCAAGAAAATATCGCCAATGCCCCAATACCAACTAAAAAAACATCTTTAGTGACCACGCCTGGCTTGCCCTCAGCCTGGAAAGGAACGCAAAAAATCAAAAAGCGCGAAAGTGCTGACGAAAAACGGGTAAACCAAAAAAATGAGGTGACAACACTGACCGACAGGGCGGCGTGTAGTGCCGGTGCAAAGGTGTAGAACTGCCGCGGTAGCGGCTCCGGTCTCACTGGACCTGCTCGACCAGCCGGTGGCAGTAGCCCCACTCGTTGTCGTACCAGCTGACAACTTTGACCAGGTTGCCGCCGATAACTTTCGTCAGCTCCAGGTCAACGATCGACGACTCACTGCGGCCCACGATGTCGGACGACACCAGCGGCTGGTCGGTCACCGCCAGGATACCCCGCCAGCGGTCTTGGTCGGCGGCCTGGCGAAAAACTTGGTTGACCTCATCGACGCTGGTGGGACGGCTGGTCACGAACACCATGTCGGACAGCGATCCCACCGGGACCGGCACTCGGACTGCCATCCCGTCAAACTTATCGGTCAGTTCAGGAATGATTTTGGTGGTAGCTTTGGCGGCGCCGGTAGTAGTGGGAATGATGTTCTCGGCGGCCGCTCTGGCTCGGCGCAGGTCTTTGTGGTGGGAGTTGTCCTGGGTATTTTGGTCGTCGGTGTAGGCGTGGATGGTAGTCATCACCGCCTTTTCTACTCCAAACGTTTCCACCATCACCCGAGTGACGGGCGCCACGCAGTTGGTGGTGCAAGAGGCATTGGACTGGACTTGGCCATCTTTCAAGTCATTGACGCCGATCACGCCGGTCTGAATGCCGTCGCCTTTAGCCGGAGCCGAGATGACCACTCGCTGGGCGCCGCCTGCCAAGTGTTGACCGGCCTTGTCCAGGGTAGTAAACACGCCGGTGGACTCGATTACCGTCTGGACGCCGTACTCGCTCCACGGGATCTTGGCAGGTTGCCGCTGAGCGGTGACCAGCACCCGCCGTTCTCCCACCTGGAGTGTGCCCAGCACCGGATTGTCATCGCTGACGTCGTGGCGTGACTGCTGGCGTTCGACGGTGATCTGAGCGTCGAACAAGCCATAATTGGTGTCGTGGCGTAGCAGGTGGGCCCAGTCCTCTAGTTCCATTGACCCGGAAGTATTGATGGCCTTTAGCCCAATCCGGTCACGGTGGTGGTGCCACCACACCCTGAAGCTGGTCCGGCCAATCCTGCCGAACCCATTGATGCCGAACGTAATCATGCCGTTACCTCTTTACTTGACCAGGGTGGTCTCGACGTCGTTGCCTACGTAAGTGCCAACGTCTTCGCCCAGCACCGCGTTCTTAAGATTATCACCTTCAAACAGTTTGTACACCAGTACCGGCATGTCGTTCTCTTTGGCCATCGCCAAAGCGGCGGTGTCCATTACCTCGATGTCGTCTTTCTCGATGGCGTCGCGGAACGTCAGGGTACTGTAGCGGCGGGCGTTTTTGTGCTTGGCAGGGTCCTTGTCGTATATGCCGTTCACTTTAGTAGCTTTCATTAACACGTCGCAGTGGAGCTCTAAGGCATGGAGGGCCGCTCCGGTATCGGTGGTCACGTACGGCACGCCGGTACCGGCCGCCAACACCACTACTCGGCCTTTTTCCATGTGCCGGATAGCTTTGCGGCGAATAAAGCTCTCGGCCACCGCTGGCATTTGCAGGGCCGACTGCAGCCGGCAAGGTACGCCGATTTGTTCCAGCGAGTCCTGGAGCGCCAGGCCGTTCATCACCGTGGCCAGCATGCCCATGTAGTCGGCAGTCGCCCGCTCGATCCCCTTTTTGGAGGCAGACAGACCCCGAAAAATGTTGCCGCCGCCGATCACTACCGCGATCTCGACGTTACGGGTGTAGGCTTGCTTGATGTTGTTGGCCACGTCCAGCGCCGCTTGCGGATCGATGCCATAAGGCCGCTCGCCCATCAGTGACTCACCGCCAATCTTGAGCATGACACGTTTAAATCGAGGATGGCGCATTGGTCCTTTCTAGTGTTAACAAAAATCTCAGCTGAGGCTGAGATAATGCTTGCTCCCCGGTGTAGGGAGCGCCAAATATTTAGTATGCTGGTTGGTACACCACATTGCTAAGCTGACTATATTAAGGCAACGACGGCCATTATAGCGGTAAACTGGCTTTGAGTCTAAGCCATTTCCAGCGGGCCGTGTCGGCCAGCCGGAACAGCGGGTACAGCCGTTGATTAATGACTAAATCGTAGCTGCCCACCAGCTCGTAGAGGTCGCCGCCGTAACCTTTCTTAAAACGATGAAAACCGTACCACGGGTCGCGCTTGTTCGGTTCTTCGCCCAGTGAGCCCCACAGGTCAAACCGGGCCAGGCCCTGGCGTTTGCCGTAGCGGACCATCTCCCACATCAGCAGGTTGTTAGCCATCACTTCTCGGTGCTCTCTGATCGAAGCACCGTACGGATAATAGAGCGTGTTGCCAAACACGAAAAGTATCCATGATGACAAGACCTTTCCCTGGTACATCGCCTGGAAAATCTTGATCATGCCGGAAGTGCCCAGCGTTTGCCACATGGTCCGGAAGTACTCGGGAGAGTGAGCGTAGAAGCCTTGGCGCTGAGTAGTAGCGGCCAAGATGTCCAGGTAAGTTTCCAAGCCGGCTGCGGTTGAGTTTTCGTAAATTTCGACGCCTTTTTTGATGGCCAGCCGGATGTTGTAGCGTGTTTTGGCAGACAGCTTGGCGAACAGCTCTTGTTCCGTCTGGGTGAGGTCGATCACCAAGGTGTGGCGGGTAAACAGCGGCCGGCCGGGCCGGGCGCCCTGCTCGACCAGGAAACGACCAATCTGTCGGTGAGCAGACGGCGTGCCGGACTTGATAGCCACGTTGGGCTCGAGCTTGATAAACAAGGCGTCGTGGCGACTGCCCAGCTCCCGCAGGCTCTGCAGCTGGGCCTCGTCGGGCATGAAAGCTTTAGGCAAGTAACCGGCCGGTTTGTTGATGAGAGGCACTTGATGGAACGTCACTTGGTAGGCCCTGAGCAGCCGGCCGCCGTCAAAAAACCCTATCCGCTCCACCTGAACGCCGGTCCTGTGACGGAACTCTCCCCACTCCCATGACTGGAGAGGGTGGTCGACCACTTGGTTGTAGAGCTGCTTTTCTTCCAGCCGGATAGGTCGGGTCAGCATCAAGTTATCACTTTAAGTTAAGTACGATTTAGTCTGCTCAGACAGCCGTTCTCCGCTGGCAGTAGCATCTCTAGTATAGGCTAGCCGCGGCTCAGCTGTCGATAAAGGTATCGATATCAAGCTCGCCGCTGAGCAACTGGTCAACACTGTCTTCATCGACGACCAGCCGCCGCCGGCTCTCCTTGTTCGCCACTGGCCGGCCGGCTCCCACTGTTTGCCCGTCAAGCCGCCGGCCCGACTGTCCGGTCCGCCTCCAACCATTGTCGCGGTCAGCGGTCTGCTGAGAGCGAACTTGGAGCAGGTTGGGGTTGATATCCTGGAGAAAGCGGCTGCGCACCGCGTTGGCGGCGTGGCCGTACTGCCAGCGCTTCCGGGCGTGGCTGAAGAACAGCCGCTCTTTGGCCCGGGTGATGCCTACATAGCACAACCGCCGCTCCTCTTCCATCTGTAGTTTGTCCCACAACGAGCGCGAGTGGGGCAGCAGTCCCTCTTCCATGCCCACTAAGAACACTACCGGAAACTCCAGGCCTTTTGCGGAGTGCAGGCTCATCAGCGTTAGACTGGGTTGCCGATCAGCCTTGGTGCCGGCCACGTAGTTGTCCTGGACCAGCGCCACGTTCTCCAGGAACTGGACAGGGTCGTTAAACTGAGAGGCCACGTTGAGCAGTTCATCGATGTTTTCCAGCCGAGAGAGGTCATCGGGGTCCTGGTCGTCAAACTTATGGCGGTAGTCCGTCAGTTCCAAGATTGTGTTGAGCAGGTCGAGCGGCTCGGTTGTCCGGGACGACGGTTGCCACTGGGTAAACTTGGCAAACCGGCGCTTGCCCAATTTCAGGGCCCGCTCCTGGCTGACGCTGTCCAGCGGGTTGAGCACCAGCCGCAAGTATGCCAGCAAGTCTTTGATCTCTCGGCGATCGTAGAACTTGAAGCCACCTACCACTTGGTACGGTAGGCCGTAGCGCACGCACGCCTCCTCGAACGGACGGGACTGGGCGTTGGTCCGGTACAGGATGGCTACCTGGCCCAAGTCGTACTGGCCCAGCTCCCGCCTGACAGTGTCGATGACCAGCCGGGCTTCGTCTTGGTCGGTATCTACTTCCAGGCATGTCACCGGCGTGGTCAGCCGGCTATCTGTCCACAGGTCAAGGACTGGATGGAGAGTGTTTTGGGAGATGACTTGAGTAGCAGCGTCGAGGATAGTTTGGCTGGACCGGTAGTTGCGCTCCAGCCGGTACTCGACGGTGTCGGCAAAGTCCTGCTGAAGGTTGAGCATGTTGCGGTAGTCGGCACCGCGCCAAGTGTAGATGCTTTGGGCAAAGTCACCGACCACAAACAAGTTGTTCTGGGGCTGGGCAAAGAGCTTTGTCAGCTGGTACTGGGCCTTGTTGGTGTCCTGGTACTCATCGACCATCACTTGGCTGAGCTGGTCTTGGTAGCGGGCCAAGACGTCGGGCTGTGACTCCAGCAGCCGGATGGTCAACAGCAGTAGGTCATCAAAGTCCACGCTGTCGAGCTGGCGCAGCCGCCGTTGGTACAAGCCATAAAGGCGGGCGGTGAACTCCTGGAAACGGCCGTGGGCCAGCTGTTGGTACTCGGCCGGGCCGAGCATCTCATTTTTGGCATTAGAGATGGCACCCAGTACGGCCTGAGGTTTAAAGTCGCGCTGATCAAAGCGATGGCGTTTGTAGAGCTGTTTGACCAGCGAGAGCTGGTCGCTCGAGTCGAAGATACTGTAGCCGGTCGAGAGGCCGACCAGCTGGCCATGCCTGCGCAGCAGGCGGGCGCACAAGCTGTGAAACGTACCCGATAAGGGCAGACGAACGCCGACCAACTCCTCCAGCCTGGCATTTATCTCGGCAGCCGCCTTGTTGGTGAACGTCACCACCATCAGCCGTTCCGGTTCCAGCTGATGCTCGGCAAGCAACCAGGCTGCCCGGGTGACCAGCACCCTGGTCTTCCCTGACCCAGCGCCGGCCAGTACCAGCGCCGGCCCTTGGAGGTGGCTGGCCGCCTGGCGCTGTTGGTCGTTAAGCTGGGCGAAAAAATCGGGCATGGTGCGGATCAGGGCCGGCCCGGTGAGCGGGTTTGGGGTCCCATTGGGGGCATGGCGCATAGTAGCACGAATTTCCCGACTGGTGGTATAGTGCTTGGTACTAGGGTCGCGGCCGCGCTGTCTAGCGAGGCTGAAGCTGCCGGCAGTCTTAAACCAGTCGATGAAACTAACCTCCCCCCTGGCAGTCGCCAACTGGAAGTCGCACAAAACCCAGCGGGACGTCAGCCGCTGGCTGACAGCCTTTGGTAACGCCCAGCCTTTACCAGAACTGGCCGGCACGGTGGTAATTTGCCCGCCGGCGCCGTTTCTGGAGCTGGTGGCCCGAGCGGTGAGCGGCTGGCCCAACGTCACCACCGGCATCCAGGATGTCAGCCCTTTTCCTATGGGCAGCTACACCGGGGCGGTGGCCGCCGCTTCACTGGCAGGTTTGGGGGTGGAGTACGCTTTGGTCGGCCACTCGGAGCGGCGACGCTACTTTGCTGAGTCGCACCAGGACGTAGCCAACAAAGTAGCCCAATGTCTGGAGGCCGAGCTAACGCCAATCGTCTGTGTGGATGACGACTACGTCACCCAACAGGCTGCGGCCATCGCCCCGGACCACCTGGAGAAGTTGATCGTAGCCTACGAAGCGCTGGAGTCCATCGGCACCGGCGTCAACCAGCCGGTGGAAGTAGTTCAACGGATGGTCACTGAGATCCAGAACCGTTTCGGGCCGGTGCCGGTAATTTACGGCGGCAGCGTTGATGTTGATAATGCCGACGACTACCGACAAGTCTGCAGCGGTGTACTGGTGGGCGGCGCCAGCCTTGACCCGGCTGAGTTTAGCTCCTTGTTGTGACGACCCTGCTTAGTTTTGGCTTTCCGGCGAGGGCGAGCTCTCCGTTGGACCCAGTTTAACGTAGCGGCCGCTCACCCAGCCGATGCTGTCTTCAAACAAGATCTGGTACCAGTTGTCGACAACTGGGCCCAGGAAAGGGTAGCTCTGGCCGACCAGTGCCAGGCCGATGGTCCCTCCGCCGGCATCGGCGATGGCTCGCACCCGGATCACTTCCTGGCCGTTCTGAAAGTAGTTGCTCTTGAGAACTGTTAGCCGAGGGGCGCTGGCGGCACTGGCCGTCGCCACTACCTCTGGCGGGGCCGGTTGGACTGTCGAAGCGCCGCCGGTTGCTACCGACGGCACCGCGGCCCCAGGTTGTGGCTGCGGCGACGGCTGTGACGATGGTCCCAGCGCGGCGCCTTCCCGGGCCAGCTTGACGGTGGCCACTAGCCGGTGACCAGTGGGCAGGTTGATGTCGTACTCTTGGCCCAGGTACGACGGCAGTGACACGCTCAGGGTATGCTCGCCCGGTGAGACGTCACTGATCACCATTGGCGCGAACAACGGCTGGCCACCATCAACGGAAACGATTGCCCGGTCCGGCACTGTCACCACGCTCAACTCGGCAGCCGACCGCTTATCCAGCGGCTCTAGTTCGTACACCACCCCGCCGCTGGTTTCAGAATTCCGACCGGGTGTCCAGCTAACCACTGTCAGCAAACCCGGCCTCAGCCGCAGTTGAGTCTGATACGGCACTAACCCGGCATCGTCGGGATTGATGCTGAGCCGATAGCTGCCGGGTTGGATGTCCTGAGTGATGAACGGCGATTTTTCCACGAACTGGTCATCGAGAAAGACCGAAGCCGCTACTTCTCCGGTCAGGACTTGCAGGCCAGCTTTATCCGGCGCGGACAGGAACGGCAGCCCGCCCGGCAACTCAACTTGTATAGGAAAATTAGGACTGCAGGCAGCCAGTACCAAGCTGGCCGCTATTGGTAGCCAGCGATCAGGCTTGATCAGCGCCACTGTCGCTGTCGGTAGCTGGACGTTGCTCAGTACCCTGACTAGCCGTTCTAGCTGTGACATGGGCTTAGTATAGCAATCGACTGCCCGGTTACCTGTTCCAGCCACCCGCCGCCTGATCCTAAGCCGCCGGCCGCCGAGCTCCGCCGCTTCTTTTCCCAGCCCCAACTCACTTCAGCGCCAGTTTAAGAACTTGGTCCATTGTCTTGACCGGCTTGAACATGATCGAGTTACGGGTCGATGACGGCACTTCTACCAGGTCACGCTCGTTGTCTTGAGGGATGACCACTACTTCACTGCCGGCCCGGTGGGCAGCAATGATTTTTTCCTTGAGACCACCAATCCTTAAGACCCGACCGCGCAGCGTTACTTCGCCGGTCATGGCTACCTCCCGCTTGACAGGTTGATTGGTAAAGGCCGAGATAATGGCAGTGGTGATAGTGATACCGGCCGACGGACCGTCCTTGGGCACCGCTCCCTCCGGAATGTGGATGTGAACGTCGGTTTTCTTGAGCTTGTCTTGCTTGATGCCCAGCTTATCGGCATTTGCTCGGACGTAAGTGTAGGCGGCTTGGGCCGACTCCTTCATCACATCGCCCAGTTTGCCCGTCAGCTTGACCTGGCCCTTCCCTGGTGACAGCGCCACCTCGATGAACAGCACGTCGCCGCCCACACTGGTCCAAGCCAGCCCGGTGGCCAGACCAACCACGTCAGTTTTCTCGGTCAGCGTCACGTCGTACTTCTCGGGCCCCAAGTACCCGCGTAGTCGCCGCGGCGTGACGTTGATTTTTTTGGTGTCGACTTTGCCCTCAACTAGCTGACGGGCGGCCTTGCGCAGCACTTTGCCGATAGTCCGCTCCAACTCACGCACCCCGGCTTCCCGAGTATAGCGCTGGATAGCCATCTGCATGGCTTGATCGGAAAACTTAAGCTGCTGCTTAGTTAGGCCGTTAGCGGTCAAGTTCTTGTCCATCAAGTGATCGCGGGCAATAAAGAACTTCTCTTCTTGGGTGTAACCGGAGTACTCAATGACCTCCAAACGGTCGTACAGCGCCGGCGGAATGGTAGCCAGCGTGTTGGCGGTAGTAATAAACATGACGTGCGACAGATCGAACGGCATGTCCAGATAATGGTCTTCAAAAGTGTGGTTCTGCTCAGGGTCAAGGGCTTCCAGCAGGGCCGCCGATGGGTCGCCGCGAAAATCGGCGCCCACCTTGTCCACTTCGTCGAGCATGAACACCGGGTTGATGGTACCGGCTTGCTTGATACCGTCGATGATCCGGCCGGCCATTGCCCCCACATAAGTGCGGCGGTGGCCGCGGATCTCGGCTTCGTCTCGGATGCCTCCCAGGGAAACTTTGATAAACTTGCGCCCCAGCGACTCGGCTACGGCCCGACCGATACTGGTTTTGCCTACTCCGGGCGGGCCCACAAAGCACAGGATGGTCGGGGTGGTCTGCTTGTCGGTCTGTCCTCCGCTCAACTTGGTCGCCAAGTCACTGTTGCGCCCAGTTTGCTCATCGCGCTGTTTTTTGAGCTGCAGGACAGCGATAAACTCCAGGATCCGGTCTTTGACTTTTTCCAGACCGTAGTGGCGCTCGTCAAGAATGTATCCGGCTTTCTTGATGTCGAAGTTTTCTTGGCTGAGCTTGCCCCAAGGCAGCTCAAAAATGGTGTCCAGCCAGGAGCGGATGTAGCCGGTTTCGGGATTATTGACCGACAGCTGCTGCAGCCGCTTGAGCTCTTTTGAGATCCGGCTTTTTGTTTCTTTGGGTGCTTTCAGCGAGGCCAGTTTATGGCGGTACTCTTGGACCACCTCTTCTTCGTCGTCCACATCGCCCAGTTCTTTCTGGATGGTCCTTAACCGCTCGCGCAGCACGTTTTCGCGCATGTGCTTGTCGAACTTGGCCTGGGTTTTATGAACGACGTCTTTCTCGATCTCCAGGACTTTCATTTCATGCGACAGCCGCTCGATGACCAGTTTGATCCTGGTTTTGACGTTGAGCGTCTCCAAGATAGTCTGCTTTTCGTCTGTGGTAGCGTTTAGGGTGCTGGCTATTTGGTCGACCAGCTCGCCTTCGGTCACTCCGCCCATCAGCTTCATGAAGTTGAGGAACTCGACTGGTTTGCCCATGTGGACGGCCTTGCGGAACTCTTTTTGGAGCGTGTTGGTCAGGGCGTTCATTTCCTCGTCCTTGACGACTTCGTCTTCGAGTTTTTCGAGTTGGGCCATCATGAACGGTTCGATACGCAGGAAACGGGCAATCCGGACCCGGCCGATGCCGCGGGCCAGGGCATTGATCTGGCCGTCGGAGTCCAAGGCCCGTTCCACCATGGCCAGCGTCCCGATCTGGAAAAGGTCGCCGGGCTGGGGCCGGTCCACTTCTGGTTTTTGCTGTGTGACCAGCACCACCAGCTTATTTTGTTTGAGGGCGTACTTGAGGGCGTTGACCGACACTTTGCGGCCAAACGTCAGCACCGACTCGGTGCTGGGAAACAGGACGCCCTCGCGGATCGGCACCACCGGCAGGACAACTTGGTTGGCCGGCAGGGAGCGCTGGGCCCGTTGCCGGACTGGGGATTGGTCGCTTTGAGAGGTGGCTGGTTGGCCAGTGTTGTGCCCGGCCTGCCCTGCTTGCCCGACCTGTCCAACTTGCCCGATCTGCCCAGTCCGCTCAGTCTGCCTGGCCCGCCGAGAGAAGACCGTGCCGGCCTTACCTGGTTTGGGGGTATGCTTTGGCTGGGGCTGGTCGGATTTTGGGTCTGAGCTAGCCATGAATTAGCATTCTAACTGCTTGACTGCTAATTAACAAGGGGGTGGCCGGCGCCCAGCACTGACAGCACCGGGCGGAGCGTGATAGTGTTTGGGAGTCGCCATCCGTTTTGTCGGCTTTCGCCCGGGTAACCTCAAACCGGCCAACCCTAACCGGTCGCGGCTAGCCGCTCTAGTTTTTCTGCCAGCTGCTGGTTGCTCGGCTCGGTGATGGTACTGCCGTCGCTAAAGACTAGGGTGGGCACCGACCGCTGGCCGTGATTGATTTCTTCAACTTTGGCGATTGAGTCGGGGTGGTGCTCGATATTGATCTCCAGGTAGTCTCGGTCGGCTTGGTAGTCGTGTGCCTGCAGCCACTGCTTGACGCGGATACAGTCGCCGCACCACGAGGTGGTGTACATAGTAAAGATAGGGCCGGAGGGTTGTGGAGTACCAGACATAGTGCTGTGGGGCGGTGCTTTAGGAACTGATGTTTAAGTGGAACATCGTGAACGACGTTAGAACTATTATAAGAGAAATAACTGTTGAGATCTATATTCCGAATTTAGAACCAGTAAACCTGGTTTAACTATTGTTGGGGCTTTATTTCAGACATATACTGAATTCATGGAATCAATTTTTACTAATCACAAAGAAAAAGTACTTAAAAATTCAGAAAGAATTGACTTCGAAGTTAAGAACAAAGGGGTTTATCTTATTAGTATCTCAGCCAAAACTAAAGACGAAAAGCAGCTAAGTGGTACCGATGACGAAGATTTGAGAATTGAAATTGATAGCCGAAAGTTCCCATTACTTAGCAATCAACAAAGATATTTTGACAGTCCAGCAGCTTTTTCTGGAGGAGCCACTCACGGGTTAACTAAGGTTGTGTTCTTTATTCTGTGGTTAGATACAGGGTTTCATAACTTGTACTTAATTCCAGATATTGCAGCTACAGTTGTGAGTACAGAAGTCAGACAGCTTGATAAGAATTCTACTTTAAATGAATTCAGTTTACCCTTGAATTTGACAGCAGAAGATGGAGACAGGAGGGACTGGATAACATTTGTTTTGGTTGATGCTAATTTGGGATCATTTACTCCAGAGTTGGTTTTAAAACGTAGATTTTTTGATAGCGATGATATCAAGATTACAATTGATGACTCAGTAAAACAAGCTCATTACAACAAACGTCAAAAACTATGGTATTTTGTGGCTTCCCTATTTAGAGGTGAACAACAAAGTGAAGAGTTTAAAGTTAACTTGTCCATGGGCACGCATTACATTGAATTTGCTGCTGACAGAACTCCGACATTAAAATCAATGCATTTTTCGAACTTAACATTTAGAGTCCCTACAACCATTCAGGAAAAAATAGAATATCGAGCAAACCAGCATGGACTGGATCCCAAGATTATGATCAGACTGGCAAAACGTGAATCACAATTTAATCCCAAAGCAACCTCGCTGGTGGGAGCTAAAGGCCTTTATCAGTTGACTGAAATTACTATCAGGCAAATTAAAGAATTGGGTTTCAAAATAACAGACCCCTACAATATAGATCAAAATATTCAGGGAGCGTTCATTTATTTTGAGTGGCTGTACAAGCGTTACGAAGGAGAAAAAAATCAAATTGAGAAAACCTTAGCTGCATGGAATTACGGTTTAGCTCATATTCCTCAAAACGAACCCCTAGATTTTGATAAGTTACCAAAAGAAACGAAGAACCTTATTAATGATGTGCTGGGGGATCATGATTTTTAATTTCTTAGCATCTACTATTATTTTATCTTTTATTCTTTTTCCTTTACCTACACTAACTATTGGCAAAACTAATGCCTGGAACACTGAAAACATCGTTCAAGAGGAGGAAATTGAGGTAGATCCGATTGGTTTTAAAATAGGCAATGAACAGTATGAAAAATATAAAAAAACAACCCTACCAACAATTCAATATTTATCTCTCGATCTGAATGGGAACAACATAAACGAAGAAATAGTTATTAAATCGCACCCAGGGTTCCCTGGTGATCAAAATACTGAAATCTATATTAACTCAAATTCTCAACCAACGTTAACGGAGGTGGGGGTCTTTTACGCCTTAAATGTTCATAAAATAGACAATGAAGACAACCATATAACTGAGTTACAACTTCAAACCGGACAATCTCTTAATACACTTTTTTACTCATATCAAGATGGAAAACTAAAAAAAATTCCAGTTTCTACAGACAATCCTTCATCTTGGCATGGAATAGTAAGTAGAAATATTCCTGAGTTTAGAGACATTGATAACGATGGATCAGTAGAACTTTTGGTCTATTACAACTTCCTGAATGATCCTATCAGAGCAGTTGAAGTCTATAAATATGTTGGTGATTCTTTTAATTTGATCCAAAAATACGAAGAAGAAGTGTCGAGACGCACATTTAATTAAGCAAGTACTCCGTCTTTTTAACAATCTCTAGGGTATATGACGCCACAACAGTATTTTGTCATTATGAAGACTAGAAAATTACAGGATAAAGA
>PFDK01000003.1:0-40492 GCA_002772645.1 Candidatus Pacebacteria bacterium CG10_big_fil_rev_8_21_14_0_10_56_10
TCGAAGGCGTTGAAGTCCTTGACGTGGAACGAGACGGTGAAGCGGCCCGGCGGTACCTTGCCTGTTAAAGCGTACAGCGGGGCGTTGGTACCCCAGATGAACAGTTGGGGGTCCTGACTGCCAGCGATGATAGCCGCCGCCCGGTAGTTGTCGGCCGTCAAAGCGTCAAACGAGTTGAAGTAATCCGTTCGAGAAAGCTGGCCGCCGACAAACTCCAAGCTGCGCCGATAGTAGCTCAAGGTGGGGTAGAAACCTACTTGCAGCAGTTGCAGAACTTGCCACAGGCCGGCCAGCAGGACCAGGCCGATAGTTGTCTCGGCGAGCAGGTAGCGGCGGTACTTGAGGAGTTGACTAGACTTGCGGGCGGCAGACTTTTTGGCAGCGGCAGGGCCGGCCCAGCCAAGGTGCTGGCCGATCAGTCCCACCACCAGTCCCCCGCTCAAGGCCAGTCCTGGGACAACCTGCTGAAAGTAGTGGGGGTAAGGCCGGTTAGACAGCAGGGCGGCGAACAAGGCCAGCACCAGCCAGCTGGCCGCGAACTGGAAAGCCGGTCTGACCCGGCCGCGCAAAATTGTCAGCAGCCCCACCAGGCCGCCGGCCAGCGCCGCTTTGCCGCCCAGACTGAACAGCCCGACCAGCAGCGGTCCGTCGAACGGCAGTCCGAAGGCTTGGGAGTAACGGAAGTTGTACAGCAGGCCGAACTCCAGGTAATCTGGTACGGCGCCCAGCAGGGCAAAGTAGCCGATCGAAGCGGCAATAGCTGCCGCCATGCCTACCCCAATCAAGCTAGTCCGGGCCAGTACTTGGCGGGCTAGCCGCCGCCAGTTGGCAAACTGCTGTTTGGTCCAGGGCCAGCGGTTGGGCACGGCGTTGGTAAGCGTAAACCAGCTGACGCTGATCAGCGCCACCGCGTCAAACACTGCCGGCACTTTAGTCAGCACCGCCAGCCCCAGCAACAGACCGGCCGCCAGGTAAAGTACGGCATCGTGGGTGTTGGTCAGTACATCTGCCAGCGCTTGCTGGAGTGATCGGGCCTGGGACTTGACTTGCTTAGCCTGGGCTAATCTCAGGCCGGCCAGTGACAGCTGACCGCTGGCCAGCCGGCGGCTATCTTCGAAAAATCCCGAGTAGAACTTGGTGTACGACAGCAACAAGGCCGCCACCATCACAAAGCCAATCACGAACAGCTCGCCATTGGGAATGTTGCCTTCAAAAGCGGGAATGCTGGTCAAGATGACGAAAGTCAGGGTGGCCAAGAACGCCGGTCCCAGCCGCGAGAAAATTTTGAGGCTTAAGTGGTAGAAAGCGATGGTGGTGACGATCATCCAGCCCGTCAATAGTACCCGGAAACTGAACTGGTCGGGCACTAAGCTGAGCAAGTAGATGACCGGCGTTTTGTGGTCGACGATGTCGGTGTAGAGAGTAGCGCCTTGGCGCAAAGCGTTGCCGATGGTCAGGTAGATGGCCTCGTCGCCGTACCAGACCGGCTCCAGGAAATTGGGCAGGCGCAGTACCACCAGCACTAGCAACAGAACCAACAGCGGCAGCTCACGGTCTAGCGCCGCGTCCCAACCACGCAGTCGGGCAACGAATTTGGTCACCTTGCCATTATGCCGAATCAAAAGCCGGTTGTCAGCGGGAAACCAGCCAGCTCCGTGCAACCGGCGGCTTGGGAAACCGGCGGCGGCCGAGCAGTACGCTCAGACCTTCTCGGTGACCCGGTACTCGATGTAGCGGCCCAACATCAGCCGAGTGTGGGCGTCGATCCCCGGCAGGGCTGAGAAAAAGAAACCGATCACCGGCAGCATCAGGAACTCGAGCGGCTGGAGGATGACCGACAGCACTCGGCGGCGGCGCGGCCGGGGCGGCCGGTTGATGGCGTCGATCACGAACACTGTCACCATCGACACCAACGACAGCGTCAGCAAAGTAGAAGTGACCTGCGGCAAAGTTTTGCCCAGCACCGTTCGGCTGAACTGATCATTGAGCAGCGGCGGCAACATTGCCGAGATGGTGATCGCAAACCAGTTGACCGGCCACAAGAAATGGTCCTCGATCACTTTGAACACCCGGATAGTTTTGTCCAGGAACGGCACGTCCTCAGCCAGGATGTACTGGCGGATGATGTAGGCATCGTCGCTAACTCCCCAGGCCCAGCGCTTGAGCTGTTCGTACTGGTTGATGTACGACTGCCAGGTGCCCTGGGCCTCAGGAGCGTCGGCGGTGATCGGCAGGAAAATGGGCTTGACCTCAAACTGGCCTTTTTTGGCGAAGTACGACTTAAAGAACAACCGGTAGTCCTCGGGGATGACGTCGGTGTCCCAGTAGCCGATGTCATCGACGTGCTTGAGCGTAGTGGAGTAAGTGGAGAAGTTGACTAGCCGGTCCTGGCGCATCAGCACGTACATCTGGGTCACCGAGAAAATTGAGGCCAGCACCCTGATGGGCGCCGGTACTTGCCAGATGTTGTTGTAAAACACGATCACGCCCTGCCAGATCAAGTTGTACGGCTGGTCGCTCTTGAGGAACTCGAACGTTAAGTTGGCAAAGTAATGGTGGTGAAGGATGGCGTCGGCGTCTTCGCTGGTGATGGTGATGTTGCCGATGGGGATACCCTGCCGGTCGACCAGCAGTTTTTTGGCTTGTTTGGCGCCCCAGCTGGTGTTGGCCGACTTGCCTTTAACTTCGCCGGTGATGTCGGGGTGAAAAGTGGTCCAGAAGTTCCCAAATATCTGGCCGTACTTCTCCTGGAGGTGAGCGGCTTTGTCTCGGGCGGGCTTGCCTTCGCGCTCTTCGAACGACACCATTACGTGAAGATTGGTCAGCGGCATCGACTGTTGTAGTAAGGCATCGATAGTTCGCTCCAGGGTGGCTTGCGGCTCGGTAAAGGTAGGGATGATGACCAGGTGATGGATCTGGCGCCAACGCTGGGGAAAGGTCTTGTCCAGGTCAGCGATCCAGTCAAAGTTGACGGCGGCCTTGATCTTGAGGTGGGCGATGACCGAGCCGACCGCTAACGACACCGACCGGAACAGCCAGTACACGGTAAAAGCGATCACGTAGTAGGCCACCAGAGTAGGCACGATCAGCGATCCCCAGATAGGAAAGAGGATGAAAAACCAGGAGAACGCCCCCGGCAGGATCTCGAGGGCGCGTTGGGTCCGGACCGGGTGTCGGCGGACGTATCGCTTGAGCATTGGGGGTATTATACGTGGTTGGGGCGGGTAGGGCAGGTAAGGGAGGCAGACGAGTCGAGGTGATCTTCAATCCTGAGGCAATTTAATTATGCCTAATTATGCCAATGTAGGCATTTTTTAACACCTTTTTTTGGGGTTCTCAAACGATGGGCCGTTAGTGGGCCATTTTGACCCACGCTTTGAAACAGTGTTTTTTAAGACACTAAAATTTTTGAGGACAAATTGTGAAAGCACGTCAAGGTATTTTGACAAAGTTCGTCGAGTGAAAGGTTGAGTTGATGGTGGAGGTACTGGGCGGTGTCAGCAACCATCCAGGGTAGGCAAGTTTGGCCGCGGTGTGATTGAGGCGGTAGGAAAGGGGCGTCGGTCTCGACGAGGAGGCGGTCGGGCGGGATCATAGTAACCAGCTGGCGCAGGCCGTCGGCACTCGGGTAGGTAACGTTGCCGGCTAGGCCGACGTACGCGCCCAGCTCGAGCGCCTGCTTGAGGTACTTCTCAGGCCCGGAAACGCAGTGGAGGATGAACGGCCAGCGGCCAGGGTGGTTTTCTTTAAGAATAGATAAAGCGTCCCAGTGGGCCTCGCTGTCGCGGTCCCTGATGTGGATGATGACGGGCAGGTCAAGCTTGCCGGCTAGTTCCAGCTGGGCGGCAAAGAGTTGTTGCTGACTGTGCTTGAGCTGTTGGGCCTGGGATGGCACGCTGGGCAGGCGCAAGTAGTCCAGGCCGGTTTCGCCAACGGCAACAATCAGCTCGCTGCGATCTTTGGCAAGCTCCTCGAGTTCCTGGATGCCGCCGCCATCTTGACTATGAATAGGGTGGATGCCGATGACAGCCCCCAGGCCAGGCACTTTAGCGGCGATGTCGATACTACGCCGACTAGTCTCAACGGTAGTGGCCGCCACTACTCCACCTACCACCCCTTTTTGTCGAGCGATCTGCCAATGACGGCGCCAATCACCTTCAGGCGGCTGTTGGGACCAAGGCGCGGCCCGACCGCTCCACAACGGCTCCAAGTTGTAGTGGACGTGGCTGTCGATGATCCTCATGGCCGGCTACGACTGCTCCAGGCGAGGGAAAAGTGGCGCCAGCGCAGCGACGCGCTGTTGGCGAAAATGCTCCAGGATAGCGCGGCTGGTTTGCGGCAGGAAAGGGCGCAGGTTGGTAGCAATCTGGACGATTTGCTGGACGGCCGCCCGCAGTACTTCGGCTTGAGCTTCGACTCGCTTGGTCCAGGGGGCAGTGTCGCTCAGGAACTGGTCGGCGGCGGCTACTCGCTGGTTGATTATCTCCAGCGCTTCACCGAGCTCTAGTTCGTCCAGCCGAGCGGCTACCTGCGGACTGAAAGCCGGCAGCTGGTCCGCGCCCGCCTGGCCATCCCCGCCGGCCAGGCCAGCTCGGTGACAAAGGGCCGCCACCCGTGAACAAAGGTTACCCAAGCCGTTGGCCAGTTCGGCAGTGTAAAGGCGCTCAAAACTGTCGTAACTAAAGTCACCGTCGCCGTGACTGGGAATGTAGCGCAGTAAGTAGTAGCGGACAGGCTCCAGGCCGTAGCGCTCGATCAGTTGGAAAGGATCGACCACGTTACCTAGGCTTTTGCTCATCTTGCGCCCGTCGGCAGTCAGGAAGCCGTGGACCGAGATGGCTTTGGGCAGGGGCAGTCCCGCCGACAGCAGGATAGCCGGCCAGTAGACGGCGTGAAAACGGAGAATGTCCTTGCCGATGAAGTGAACGTCGGCCGGCCAGAACCGCAGCCAGCGCTGGTGGTCGTAACCCCAGCCCAGCGCCGTCATGTAGATCGTCAAAGCGTCAAACCAGACGTACATCACTTGGCTATCGTCGCCCGGCACTGGTACGCCTACTCCTCGCGCCCGCCCGGCTCGGCGCGAGACGCTGAAGTCCTCCAGCCCCTGATCGATAAAGCTCAAGACCTCTTTTTTAAACTTCTCCGAGACGATCTTGAGCTGGTCGGTCTCGATCAGCAGACGCAGCTGCCGCTGGTACTTGGACAGCCGAAAAAAGTAGTTCTCTTCCGAGACTTGTTGGGGCGACTCCTGATGTTGGGGACAACGGCCATCTACCAGCTCTTCGGGCTTGTAGAAACACTCACAGCCCACGCAGTACAGGCCGGTGTAGGTTTTTTTGTACAGATCGCCGGCTTGGTCGGTGGCCCGCCACAACTGCTGGACGCCGGGCCAGTGCTTGGTTTGGTCACTACCGCGGCGAAACTCATCCAGCTCGATACCAAGACGCTGGTAGGCATCTTGAAAAATCTGGGCGTACTTGTCGAGCCAGTCCGAGACCGGTACACCGGCCTTTTCCGCGGCCTGGACGTTTTTCAGGCTGTTTTCGTCGGCGCCGGAAGTAAACATGACGCGCTTGCCCAGCAGCCGCTGGTAGCGGTTGATGACGTCGGCTTGGAACCACTCCAGGACGTGGCCGATGTGCGGCCGGGCGTTGACGTACGGGATGGCAGTGGTCAGGTGGAAGCGGTCGGCGCGTTTAGCGGGTTTGGTAAGTTTGGCGCGTTTAGTGGGTTGAGCATTTGGTGAAGTCATGGCGCCTTTCGATTGTCTCACAACTAAAAAACCCCGCGGCGCGAGGCTTTTCACACCAGCACCTCGCGCTTTACAGTAGCGGCGGTGATTAGTCATCGTTGTCGATAAACACCGGCAGGTGGCCCAGCGCGATGACGTCGGACCACTTGGCGCGGTCGCCTTCGGTGAATATTGCCGCTTCCGCGACCACATCAGCCTGTGCCTGAATCGTGACGAGCCGCATCCCCTGTAGGGTACTTCCCGTGGAGATCACGTCATCAATCAAAATGACGCGCTTACCCACCACCAACTGGCGGTCTTTCTCATCGAGGAACAGTGTCTGCGGCTCACCCGTCGTGATGCTCAGCGTTTCGGCACTCATCGCGTTGCCCATGTACGGCTTATACTTTTTTCGCAAAACGACGTACGGCAGATCCAACTCAACGGCCAGCGCGTAAATTAAAGGAATACCCTTAGCCTCAGCCGTGACCAGAATGTCCGGTCGATAACTCTTTAACTTCGGCGCCAACTCTTTACTGACGGCCTGCACCAACTCGGTATCCCCGAGAATGTTGAGAATGGCGATGCGCACGCCGGGCTTGATTTCAAACAGGCGTAAATCACGCTGAACACCGGCCACTGTGACCGGATAGGTGTCGTGCCGGGGTGCTGGGGACGGCTCTTTGTGTTGTGATCTCTCAGTCATGCTTAACGACTGATATGGTATCACATCAGGTCAGCGAGCCGGACGCGCTCGATCAGTGTCCAGCGGTCAAAATAGTCACGACCTTGTCCTGGTGATCAATGCCGTAATAATTCTAAACCGGCCCAACCGATAGACATACTTTCCGGTTAAGGTGCGAGTAAGTGGCTTGCCGGCCCTGGGGTTTTCTCGAAGTTCTCCGAGCGCTGAGATCACTGCCCGCCGATAAAGACGTTTAAGGTTCTTGAGTTCTGAGCGAGCTTGGGCAGCGACAACAACCCGGTACATTACTTACCGAGCCTGAGTTCTTTTTTCAGCTCTGCTAAGCTGTATACCTTTCCCTGAGATACGTCTTTCTCCCCCTTGGCAATGGCGCCTAAGAGATGTTGGTCGCTTTCAATCCAGTTCGTTTCTTTCCATGACTCAAACTCATCGGCAGAAATCAAGACAGCCGCCGGTTTACCATTAACAGTGATCACATACTCATCCAGCTTACTCTTGGCGTTGTTGACAAGAGTGGCGAGCTGTTCACGCACTTGGCTGATTGGCAGTGTTCTGATCACATCTTTAATAGTACAAAATTAAGTACAAAAGATCATTCATTAGCTAGTTGATGCCTAGCTTAAGGATTGCGGCGCCGGGCCGAAAAGTAAGACTTAACGACTTCGAAGTTTACAAAGGATTACAGCCGTAATCTCCACAACTGCTAGTACTATTGCTATCACTGCAAACACTTCGGCAGTCAGCACCACCGCTTGAAGTTTCAAGAACAGTAGAGTGGTCACTCCCAGCGCCACCAGCAAACCACGGCGAGTGTGGAGCAAGGCAAAGGCGGCACTGAAGAACGCGCCCAGGAACACCACGCCCAGCAGTGGGAGGTAAGCGGTAGGAACAAGGAAGTCACGGATGGCCGCCGGCTGGACGTTGCCCAGGATAAATCCGGTCAGGCTGTAGAACAGCACCCCTAGGAACAGCAGTGGCAAGTGGCGCAGGTACCGCTTGGAGCGCGGCGGCGATGGTGTGGCGTGGCGGTCAGAGCGGTCACGGCGGCCGGCTTTGCCCCGACCGCTCTTTTTAAGCCGAGATTTACCTTTGGGTGGTGTCATGTTTTTTTGGTTGCTGGGCGGTAATTGAAATAACTGGAACCTGGCAACCAAGCAGTTCAATTTTAGACTAAATGCTTGCCTGCCAATATGGTGAGTCCCGTGTTGCCGCTACTGACTCTTTGGCTCTATCCTAAGTTCTCGCCACCCAGCCCACTTGTCAGTATACTAAGGACGTGTCTACCGAGCTGCTAATCGTCCTACTCGTCATCGTGGCCGGCTTTGCCGGCTTGTATTGGCTGCTGCGCCAGCACTTGGCCGACCAGCGCACCGGACCGGAAGAGCTGGAAAACCTGGTCAACCGCGTTTTTGGCCAGAGCGCTCAGAAAATTGCCGAGCAGAGCCGGCATATTCTCCAGGGAGAGAAAGAGACCATTAAAGTAGACCTCGACAACAAGCATAAAACCATCGAAAAACTGGTCAAAACTCTCCAGGATGACATCAAAGTTCGTCAGCAGGAGATCCGCGGCATCGAGCAGGACCGGACGCGCAAGTTTAGCGAGCTGACCTCGGCGCTGGAACAGCATCGCAAACTGACCGACGAGCTCAACGTCTCCACCCAAGAGCTGGCCAAGGTGCTGTCCAACAACCAGCAGCGCGGTGAGTGGGGCGAGCGGATTATCGAGGACCTGTTGACCTCCCATGGATTGAGGGAGGGCAAGCACTACCGGCGGCAATCCACGATGGGTACTGGACTGCGGCCGGACATTACCCTGCTTTTGCCCAACAACCGGACCGTGCCGATCGACGTCAAGTTTCCCTACTCTGCCATCCAGCACATGTCGCGGGCCGATACCAAGGCTGGTAAACTGCAGTACCGCAAGCAGTTTAGCCGGGACGTCCGGCAAAAGATCGACAAAGTAGCCGAGTACATCAGCCCGGCAGACGACACCCTGGACTACGCCATCCTGTTTGTGCCCAACGAGATGATCTTTTCGTTCATCAACCAGCAGTTCCCAGAGCTGGTGGATCGGGCCATCGCTCGGCGGGTGCTGATGGTGTCGCCGTTTACGTTCCTGATCGTGGCCCGGACGGTGATGGAGAGCTATCGCAACTTCATGATCAGTGATAAGTTAAGAGATGTGATTGGCTACGTTGATGACTTTGTGGGCGAGTGGGGCAAGTTTAAGGACCAGTTCGAGAAGTACGGCCGGTCAATTGCCACCCTGCAGAGCGACTACGAAGCGCTGACGGGCACGCGGGTTAGACAGATGGAGCGCAAGGTGAAGCGAATCGAGGACTACGGGGTAGCTAAGCTGGAAGAGGACAAGCAGCTAGAGGAAACTGGCCAGTTGGGATTGGAGAAGGGGGAGTAAGTGCGCGCAAGAGATCACAAGGCCATCATCTCCGATTTTGATGGCACTTTGGCCGGCGCCGACAGCGTTATTTCTCAGCCGGTTAGCCAGGCGATCGGTCGGTGGCTGGCCGCGGGCAAGCACTTCTCGATCGGTGCTGACCGGCCTGCTGCGCGTTCGGGGCAGCGTTAAGGAGCTGGGTCTGACCAATCCCCAGATTGTTCGCGGCGGGGCCGAGATTGTCGAGGCCCAGACCGGCAAGGTCCTCCACGGCGAGTACTTGGACGCCGGCGAGCTGCGTTTGCTGGTCGAGTTCCTGATTGAGCACCACCTGCCGTTTTTCGCTGAGGAGGGAGAGCATATCTACGCTGACGACGGCCTGGAGAAAATAGTGGTACCTGTAGGTGTCACCGTCAAACCGCTTGACGAAATGCCTGATGAGCGCATCGCCAAGCTGTTGGTGATCACCTCTGATCTTGATGAGCGCCGGGTCAAGCACTTACTGAACGACATCATTGGTCAGCGCCTACCTAGCACACACATCGTCAAGAGCTACAGGCCGTTCCTCAAAGCCTGGACAGCCACCTCGCAGAGAAAGGCACCAAGCACCTGGCAGCACTGCGGCTGGCCCAGCTGCTAGGCCTGGAACCCGATCAGATCGTCGGCATTGGCGACAACCACAACGACTACCCACTGCTGACTGCCTGCGGTTACAAGGTGGCGATGGGCAATGCCCCCGACGAGCTCAAGGAGATCTCCGACTGGGTAGCGCCGCCGTATTGGGAGGACGGGGTGGCGGAGGCGATTGGTAGGCTAATGAACCAAAGCTCAACTTGCTCACTTGACACGACTATTAAAGGTGCTAGCCACACATCATGCTCTTGATACTTTCAAGCGGTTAATATGTCCCTCAAACCTGTTCGCTACTCCATTGCAATGTCGGATTTGACCCAAACTTGACTCTCAAGTGTCCAGATACGTCCTCAGCACTTGCTTTTGGGCTCGAAGCGCCGCAGGCGTGCCCAACTGGGAGCGCCAGTTCTCAATTGGTACCTGAGCGAGTATGTAACTGAGCAGCGCCTCGGCTTCAGGGTCGACGAGGTAGTAGGTTTGTGTCAGCAGGTGAATTGTGTTGACAGCATTAATCAGAATATGACGGTAGGTATCGAGGGCTTCGATCTGAACCTGCAGAAGTACCGATCCAGACAGAGTTGTTGTGGTTAGACCAAGAACTTCAAGAAACTCTTGGGTTAGAAACTGATAATAGGGGTATTCACCGTTGGTAACAGGGCTGAAGTTGGCACTTGGGCCATCTGTTCCCAACCTAACCAGCAGTTCGGCCTTGGCACGGGGCAGCGCCCGTTTGAGAGCGTAGTCGTGGCTAACACCTCTAAAATCTTGAGGGTCATGAATCTTCCTTTGATACAACAGGTCGTATTTGTCCCATGGCGAAAACCCGCCCCAGATGGTGTTGTAGCGGTCGAATTGCTGATCCAGCACTGACTCAAAAACCTTGTCAAAAGCGTGTCGTAGTTCGTGGCGCACATTCTGCTGATTGAGAAACTCATCATGCTGATCGAGGGTGAAAATCACGGGTATCTTCACGATTGTTCCAGGTTGGGTGGGCAGGGGCTGAGGTACCGTTTTTCTGGTATATGTACCACTACTGCCCGAAGAACAGCCCAGTGCTTGATAGTCTTCATCCAAACTAATCATTAAGCCCAACGCAAACGGAACAGCCATCACTTGGATTTTCCCTTGAGCTTTTTGCCCTTCTGTCAGAGTACTAAATACCTGCTTGCCAACTTGTTGAAGCTCTTCAGGTGTCCAGTCAATCAGGTGCTTAGCTTTGAAAGAGGCGTCACTCCTTTCCGGTTTGAATTTAAGGTAGTAAAGATACTGAAGTAGATGGTAGGCGTCACGGTGATCTTCAATCAGTTGCTGAGCAAACCGCAGAGCAGTATCCGCATCAGGGAGCGTTGGCAGTAACTGCTCAACGGCTTGGTTGGCATACTTGACGTTTGGTGAGAGGTGAGGTTGATAAAGCAGTCCGTTTTCAAACGCTTCTCCCATGAATGCCGCCATTATCAGCCTTGTTTTCGCCATTATCAGCCCTGTTTCGACTTGGCGCGACTTATCCCGATCGCTATTTGTGGGCGCAAGCTCGCTCTCGTGCTCAGGACTCTGGCTGGCTCTCGATAAAATTCGTTCGTAAACTGACATCAACTCATGATTATAAACTAGTCATGTGTTGATAGCATTTGATCCGATCTTGAATTAAGCAGCCGGATTTTTACTTTGAGGTTGGTATTTTGAAGCCTGAAGAGATCACGCGAGTTGGGTACATCGACTTGCCAGACTACCAACACGACGCTGTCTACATCATAGACACCAAAACAAGCGACAAGAGCTTCGAGCAATATCTTGACCTAGAAAAGAATCAACATAGCCGTTGGGCAGTGCCTTTTACCTATGTGGAAGCAGGCGCATCGTCAACACGCTCTACCAAAGTAGTTTTTGAGACGTCGCGTATAGAAAGTTATTTCAATGCTGGTGTTGGTTCAGGTGAGCACAACTCGTCTTGACTTGCGGTTTGGTCTTGCCCAAGTGGTGAGCTAACCGAGGGTGTTAGCGGCACCGTAACTACCCCTCAATGATGAGCTTACCTTCCATCCCCAGATGCCGATGGTTGCCGACGCTGCAGTAGAAAAAGACCTCGTCCTGCTCGAAGTCCTCCGGAATGGTGAAGGTGACAGAGTCTGTCTGGCCGGCAAAGATCCGCTCACTGCGCACGTCCAGCTCATCGATCACAAAATCGTGGACATTTTGAGTACTGTCCACTTTGACAGTCACGGCCTGGCCGCGTTTGACTCGGATCTCCGGCTGGGAAAACTCGAAGTTGCTCAGTTCCAGCACCACGACGGCTTGTTCGTCAGAAACTTCAGCTTGCTGAGAGGTAACGTCTGGGTTGTTCGGGACGCTGGGACGTTGGGCTTGAGTGCAGGCGGCCAAGATGAGCGAAGTAGAGACCAGCGCGGCCCCGGTGATGGCCAGACGGCCGGCAGGCAGTGGTGGCAGAAGTATCATCGCAAAAACTCCAGTCGCGCTTTAAGTGTAGCTATCATAATCAAGGAGGCGGTCGTCGGCAAGAGTCAGGTTACAGGTCAGGTTGCTACCAGCGACACTGCCGGCTGAGGCCAGTTAATGAGCTGGTGCGTGTTGCGCCACCGCCCGATTATGACTACACTACGTAGTATGAAGGCAACGGCGGCCACCGGACCAGGATCTCTGGAGCAACTAGTGCTCAATACTTTATGGGAAGGACGCCGATTAAGCTGTGGCCAAGTGCGCCAGTCACTGGGCCGCCGGCACCGAAAACGACTGGCCTACACTACCGTGCTGACGGTCCTTGACCGGCTGTACAAAAAAGGAGCGGTGGACCGGCACAAAGAAGGCAGGAAGTTTGTGTATCGGCCAGCGGCCAGCAGGCGCTCGTACGTCAAGTCTTTGATCCAGGGTACCGTCCGCGGCTTAGTCCATCGATATGGCCAGGAAGCGGTGGTGGCTTTTATTGAAGAGGCTGATGAACTGACAGAGCCCCCGGCTAGTGATGGGAAAGGTGATGGGGGTGGCGGTGAAAGTGCTGGGAAGGGTGACGGGAAGGGCGACGGGCGATGATCATCACCCGGACGCTGGAAGCCTGTTCACTGGCGGTCAAACTGTTGTCTTCGTACTTGATAGCGCCACGGCAGCTGCTGTGGGTAGCAGTGGTGTGGTTGGGAGTGTGGGTAGGACTGTCCGTGGCTAAAACGCTCGAGGTCAGGCGCGGCCGAGCTCGGTTGGTGGTCAGGTCCGGCAAACTGCACTGCTACTTGCTATCGGTCTGTATTCGCTTGGGCCTGCCGGCCCACCAGGTTCAGCTGTTTAGCTCTCGCCGACCGGTGGCGGTAGTGTCGGGGTTACTGTCCCCCAAGATCACTGTCAGTACCGGGCTAGTGAGCAGTTTGGAGAGGTCTGAACTAGAGGCGGTGTTACTGCATGAGCGCTACCACCTTGAGCACGGCCACGTGTTGCTGAGGTGGGTACTCGGCGTAGCGGCTCGGACAGTAGTGTTTTTGCCAAGTTTGGGCGATGTGGTCCGGTACTGTCGAGACTGGTGTGAGTTCAGGGCGGACAGGTACGCTTCCCGAGCACAAGGAACCGACCGGTTTTTGCGCCAGGCCCTGGCCAAGTCCGCCGCTGTCCAAGGCGGTGGGCAAAGTTTCTCGCTAAGGCAGATTGGCCTGAGCGAACCGGCCTTCGCGGCCGCCAACATCACCGAGCGCGTTGGCTGGCTAAGCGGGGTGGGTGGACCGCGGCTGCGGCTGTCACTGCGAAAGTTAACGGTATCTGGACTGATAGTCTTGGCTATGTTTGCGTACGGTTGGTTGTATGGCCGTGTTGAGGCGCTCGGGCACGACCCGACGGCTGTCAGGCTGTGCGCGCAGGCCGGTGAAGCACCGGCGGCCAGCCGCCAATCAGTCCCGGCTTCTTCCAGTCCGGTCCCTGCCAGTTCGTCGTCAACAGACCAGTCGTTGTTGTTAATGTCTAGCTTTCAGCCATAATGGCAATGGCCTGAGGCGCGGCAAGCGAAGTATCAAGGCGGACCATCGAAAGCGAACCATCAGCTTGACGATGCCGAGGATAAATACTACACTTTGTAGTAATAGTGGGTAATCAACACATTTTTTAGAAAGCCTCTCATGCCAAACAATCAAGCCTACTCTTTCCGATCAAGTATGTCGTTCCTCAACCGCCACTTTGCCCTACTGGTGATCGGGGCGCTGCTGTTCGCGGGCGGTTTCCTGGTAGGGTCGCTGAGGACCGAGAACCAGCTGTTAAGTCAAGGCGGCGAACCGTCCAGGTCAGCTGGCACGACCGCGGCGGCCGGCACTGCACCAGCCCAGCCACCGGCGCCAGCCCCGGCCAACGTGAGCGGCATGCCGGAGCTGGCCGACCAAGACCACGTCCGTGGGGCAGACAACCCGTTAGTGACGCTAGTAGAGTACTCCGATTTTGAATGCCCGTTCTGCCAGCGCTTCCACCCGACTATGAACCGGGTGCTGGCAGAGTACGGTGACCAAGTGGCCTGGGTATATCGACACTTCCCTCTGAGTATCCACGCCAATGCCCAGAAAGCTGCCGAAGCGTCTGAGTGCGTGGCCAAGCTAGGCGGTGAAGAAGCATTCTGGAACTTTAGCGACTTGTACTTCGAGCGGACCACCTCGAACGGCACCGGCTTTCCGTTGGATGGACTGGCCGATCTGGCGGCAGAAGTGGGTGTTGACGCCGCGGCTGTTCAGACATGCCTGGATAACGACGAAATGGCCGACCGCGTTCAAGAAGACGTTGACGGTGGGGCGCGAGGCGGGGTGACCGGCACTCCGGGCACGATCGTGGTGACCGATGGCGGTCCTCAGGAGCTCATCCCCGGTGCTTTGCCCTATGAGCAGGTGAGCCAGGTAATAGACCGCTACTTGTAGCTAGGACCAGTTTCTACCTGCTGGCGGCTAACTGCCTAGCAGTTCCTCAAAAAAGGCGATGTCTCGGGCCACTACCGTGTTCCAGTCCGGCTGGAGGTTGTGATCGGCGCCGGGGTACTCGAAGTAAGTAAGTTCGATGGGCTCGAGCAAGGCTGCGGGAGTGCCGTCGGTGAGCTGAGTGCCGTCAGCGGAATTGGTGGCGGTGCCTGGGCTGGGTACGTTGTCCGCAGCCGATTGGACGGCCAAACCATCCGCTCGATTCTCCATGATCTGCAGCCGACGATCGTTCTCGGCCGCTACTTTGTCCACCAGCTCGTCGCTCCATTCTTTGAGGGCGGCTTGGTCTGCCCCGCCGTGGTGGAGCTGGATCGGCCCGACCAGCCGGTCCAGGTGCCGCGTCAAACTAAACTCAAAAACATCGTAGACCTGTTCAAACTCGGCCAGCCAGGCTCGGGCTGCCTTGCCCTCGTCGTCGTGCTCGTCGCTGAAGAACAAGATAGAGTATGGAAACGGTGCGGTCACCGGCGCCCACAAACTGGTGGGGTAGGGCTGCTGAAGGATTTCGAGGACGCTCAGGGCTATCTGACCGCCGTTGCTGTGGCCCCACAGCCCCAGTTGGCTGCTGGCCGCCACGAACGGCTGGTCGTCGCTGGTGACGCCAAACTGCTCGACGCTCTTGAGAAGTTCAATGATGTTGATTGGCTTGACGAACCGAGCTTCCCAAGGATCGACAGGCTCTGGGGCGCTGTTGCCGAAGCCAAAAAAATCAGGGGCCAGCGTGACCAAGCCGGCTTCGGCAAAGATCTCGGCCGCTCGCCGGGTACCCACCCCTGGCTGGTAGATCTCCGGCGGCACGAAGCCGCGAACCATGACCACCACTGGCGCCGGCCGCTCGGGATCAAGTCTTACTGGCACCGTTAGCCGACCGCTCATCGGCTTGCCCATAGTCAGGTACTCAAACTCATAGGCCCTAAAGGTGTTTTCTAAAGCCAGGGTTTTGGTGATCCGGATGGGAGCGGCCCGGTAGCGGCGCTGGGCCAAGTTGTCAAAACTGTACTCCAGCAATGGCCGCGGCACCGGCGAAGGCAAGCCGCTGAGCTTGAGCGGTGACAGCAGGCCTGACGCCCCCGACAGGATGTCATTCGAGCTGGCCCACCAGCCCAACACAAAGGATCCGGCGGTGGCAAACATCACCGCCGCTAAGAAGAACAACACGACTCGCCAGGACATAGTAGTAGTATTAGACCTGTCGCCAAGTAATAATCATCGCTCTTTTGGGCCCACATACACCACCTCAAACAGGATCTTGTCTGGAGACTCGAACATGATTTGGTAGTAAGTACTGTTTTCATCGCTGGCATACTCGAGCCTATGCCTGGGGGTACCAAACAGCATAGGCACCCTCAAGCTTTCAAGTAGTTCTCGGACGGCATCGACATCCTGACGCTCAGCCGTGCCCAGCGCCAGGTGATTAATACCTTTGGCGTCGTAGTTGGCACTGTCGTCGCCGTCAGTCTTGACCAGCCACAGGTCACCGTTGGTTTGGCTGTGGTATCCCACCACGTGATCAGCCGCAACGATCACTTGCCAGCCCATAAACTCCAGCAGTTGTTGGTAAAAAGACAAGTTGGCAAACTCGATGTTGAGTTGGAGGTGGGAGAAGTAGGTTTTCATGTCGTCAACCGATTGTACCTTAGACGACGTAGAGAACTGGTTTAAAGTCATCAGCACCAATCGGTGCTTGCGCAGCGGATCGCCGTTAAAAGTGTGGTACAAAATCAGAGTGAATACTTTTGATACAATTCGATGGTGATGACAACTATGAATCGGGTGGCCAGCACCCTCTACCGTTCGGCCTCCGCCTGTGCCAACCGGTTGCCCCGCCGCGGCATCAAAACACTGTACCTAACCATAGTAGGCCTGGGACTGGGCTTTGGATTTTCCGTGACGGTGTTTAGCCAACCGGGAATGACCGCCGCCCAGGACCAGGGAGTTTTTGACCGGCCCCACCAGGCAGTCACAGCCACTTCCTTAACGCTGGAGACAACCGTCGCCAATCAGCCGGTAACTTCGGCGCTCACCCCGGGCTTGGTGCCGCTGTGGAAAAGCAAGCAGGTGGTCCACACCGTCGGCTCGGCCGGCTTGGGAGAGGCGGGCACGGTAGTGCTGGCAGTGGGTGGGCTTAATCCTGCCCACCAGCCGGTAACTAAGCTATCTCTGGGCGAGCAGATCACCCTGACCGGTACCAACCAGGGACGCTACCGCTTCACGGTGGTGGAGCTCTATCGTCGGTCTTTCGGGGAACTTAACTTGGCTACCACACATCAGCGGCCTACCCTGGTGCTGTACACCCCCAGCTCGTTGATCGACACCAACGTCAATGTTGTCATCGGTCGTTAATAGACCTGTCGCCAAACAACATCTTTTTTGATAACAGGTTTAGTGAGACCGCCAGGCAGAAATCAGCGTAGAAATCAGCGGTAAGTCGAGCGAATTTCGAAGAGAATATAGAAGCCGATCAGCGTGGAGATCACCAGGCCGAAAATACCGCCCAGCCCAAAAACCACTCCGACCACCGACTGGGCCAAGCCAATCACTGTTACCCAAAAGAGCAACGCCCAGCCGCGCCGACTGTGCTGGCGCAGCGGAGTGAAAGCCAACAGCATCAGCGCGCCGATGATGACTTGGAGCACACCGACGATTGTCAAGTAGTTGGGATCAAGCGTCACACCCACCTGGGCGGACAGGCCTTCCAGCACGGTCCCGCCGCGAACGCTGCCCAGGGCAGACAGGCCGCCGAGGGTGTTAAGCACGCCAAACAGACCGGCTACCCAGGGGGCGATGCTGACCATGAAGCTGACGATGCTGTCGGGCAAGTGAGGAGCGTTTTTAAAGTAACGGCCGATCGAGTCAATGAACTTGATGGCGGGCGCGCCCCATAAAAATTCAAGCCGAGAAAACATACTACCCTTTTTGAGTACCTGGTACCAGTATAGCGGATCGGGGACAGCCTGTCAGGGGACAGCGAGCAGGGACAGTGAACGGTGTGTCACCGAAGGAGGTGAGCAAGACAGCAGGCAGGGACGGCCGGCCGGACACCACTGCCAATCTTGTACAATACGCGGATGGTTATGCCCTCAGTTTTAGTACCGATCCTGATGCTGGTGTTGATTGCCTTGTTGTTGTTGCTGATAGCACTACTGGTCTACATTTTGTTCGGCCTGTACATCACCGCCCAAGGACCACCGTTCGCGCCCAGTTCCGATGAGCGCGTCGAGCACATCTTACAACTGGCCCGCGTCAGGCCCGGCAAGCGAGTGGCAGACTTGGGCTCCGGTGACGGTCGAGTGCTGATAGCTTTGGCCTCGGCCGGCGTCCGGGCAGACGGCTACGAGATCAATCCCTGGCTGGTGTGGCGCTCGCGCCGCGCTGTCCGCCGGGCCGGTTTGGAGGACAGCATCGCTATCCACTGTGCCAGTTTCTGGAAAGCGAACTTGGGCCGTTACGACTTGGTGGTGATTTACGGCATCGGCTACATCATGGAGAACTTGGCCGCTAAGCTGGAGCGGGAGCTCAAGGACGGCTCCAAAGTGATCTCGGTTTACTTTGAGTTCCCCGAGTGGCAGCCCAAAAAGGTGTTGGGAGACGTTAGGCTGTACCAGGTGTGATGTACTTTGATTGTTTTAGTATCGAAGCAACGCAAGATTTTGATGACCAAAAAAATTACCATCGCCCTAGCAGTCTTGCTGGCAGTAGCGGCCTTTGGCTGGTTTGTTGGCCGGCCGCTGTGGGGCCGTCACCGCTGTGGTCAAATCAGAGAGAGCAAGCTCCAGAACCTGCGCGACAACAACGTTGATCTTGAGGACCCGCGCAATCAGTACCTGCTCAACATCGTCGACCACGAGAACATTTTTTGCGAACAGTTCTACGGACTGCGATAGGGTGGCCGGTCTAGCTGGTCACCAGTGCCGCTCGCCGTGGCGACAGCTTAAGTCATCAGCCGGTTTAGCGTCTTTACAACCGCGTTCATTTCGGATTTAATTTGGGTGATGTACCAATCTATTAACGAGCCGGTGACGGTGGTAGGCGTTTACCACCGCGGTCAGTTTACCCCGAGAAAATTCCGCTGGCAGCGGCGCCAGTACGTCATTGACGAGGTGACGCTGAGCTCAGACACCAAAGACGGCGGGGTTCGCAAGCGCCTGTACAGCGTTACCGCGGGGCCAAACGTCTACCGCCTTGAGTTCAACCGCGAGACCGAGCAATGGCAGTTGGCGGAGTTATGGGTGGAGTAGCGGTTGGGCGCGCCACCACCGAGCGTACCGCTGTCGGACCCACCACTGGGCGCACCACTATCGGTCACGCCACCGTCGATGGCGCCACCACCAAGCGCACCATCCTCCACGTTGACATCAACTCCTACTTTGCCACCCTGCTCCAGCAGGAAAACCCTCGCTTGCGCGGCCGGCCGATCGGCATCATCAAAGATGTTGGCCGCAGCTGCGTGATCGCCGCTTCCAAAGAAGCCAAGCAGCACGGTGTTCGGACCGGCAGCAGCCTGGTTGAAGCTCGGCGCCGCTGTCCGGGGCTGATGGCGGTGCCGGCCAGTTTTGACCGCTACCTTGATGCTACCAAACGTCTCCAGCGCATTTTTTTGGCGATAGCGCCGCCACCGAACGTCTACATCTTCTCGCTTGACGAAGCTTTCATCGACATCACTACTTGCCGCCGCTACCTTTACCGGCGGCCTCGCTGGGCTGCCGAGCGCCTTCAAGCAGACATCAAAGTAGAGCTGGGAGAGTGGGTGACGTGTAACGTGGGTATCAGCCACAACCGGCTGCTGGCCAAGATCGCTTCCGAGATCTCGCCCAAAGGCAGTGTCGCCGAGATCAGTCACGCCAACTTGGACGCGGTGCTGGCCAGCATCACTTTCAGTGATGTCTGCGGCGTAGGCTACCGCCTTGAGAAAAAACTGGCCAAGCTGGGTGTTAGCAGGCCGTACCAGCTTCGTTTTTACTCGGTGGCAGAACTGGAGCCGGTGGTCGGGCCGTTCTGGGCCAGGGAGCTGCGGCGCATAGCATACGGCCGGGAACCGCACGTACTGCGGTTGATCGACCGGCCCCAACCCCACATGAAGAGCGTCGGCCGCTCGATCACCGGCTATCGTTTGTACGACGACGAAGCCGAGATCCGCGCTATTCTGCTCAACCTGATGGAGGAAGTTACCGCTAAAGTCAGGCGGATGGGCCTGGCGGGGCGGCTGGCGTTTATCCGTCTCTACGGTCACGATGATTCCTGGGGCGCCCACCGTACGCTCCGCTACCACCTCCAGCGGACCGACCAGCTGTTTGAGGTACTGTACCGTCAGCTGTACCAGTCATGGCCGCGCCGCTTTCAGATCATTAAGTTTTGGGTGGGCTTGGGCCTGCTCCAGCCGGTCTCGACCGTCACGCCCTCGCTGCTGCCCCAGGACGGACAGCGCCAGGCGGTAGCTACCGCCGTCGACACCATCAGCCGCCGCTATGGACTGTTCACGGTTCGTTCGGGGGCGTTGCTCAACCAGCCGATAATTCGACCGGAAGTAACCGGCTACTTGGGTGACCGACAGTATCAACTTGAGCACGTTTGATATGATGTACCAAGATACAGTATGTGCCCGGGTGCAAACTCTAACCTAGCCTAGACCCGGGCATTTCCAGACCGCCAGGATATGTCAGCTAACCGAGAAACACTTGCTCAACTGGGACGTGGCCGCCAACTGCCCGACTCATCTTTGGAACCAAAAGAGTACTATCGGTTCGAGTCTGGAGAACCGAGCAGGCTTAGTCGTTCTAATGGGCAGGTCGATATCACTTTCGCGCTAGCGGCCGGTGCTGGTCCATCGCCATCGCCCGTTCAGCAGTTATTACTCACTCACGCGCCTGGCCAGCCGCGGCGAAGATTGGAAATTAACCAAGCTGAGATCGAGATAACAGACCTCAACAACTACTTTCTTGCCCAGGTCATGTTGAAAACATACCTCAATGGAGTTGCCTGCCGCTACCAACTTCAACACACCGCAGGCTGGAGGTTGAGCGGAGCGTACATCAACACTCTGGTTCTAGAACTGCGCCAACGACTTGCACGACAACTTAAAGTGCCTATGGAGTACGCGCACTGCCTACTAAAAACACACAGAAGGATAGGCATAGAGTTTACGCCGATTGCCCAGCCCGACACCGGCCAGACATTAGTCTTAGCTGGCGGAGACCTACTCTGGCTAGTCGGTACCAGCCTTCACATCAATCAACAAATGGTGGTCCTGAAACCTAGACTTGCCCAGACTATGTTAGTGTTGATGCGCCACCGTGGAGTAGTAATATCTCACCTAGATATTGAGTCTCAGGCAAACCACTTCGACGAAAGCTACGACCACAAGGCAGTAGCTCGCCGGTCTAAGGAAAAAATAACCAGCCTTAGAAAACTGCACCCGGTACTGAGAGAACATATTATTACCGTTTCTGGTAAAGGATACTTTCTTGAGTAATGGCTCATCTGGAAGAATCTTTACTGACACCGCTGACTCCTTGTGAGTTCAAAGGCTTGCTACCAGAGCTGGGTGCTGATCATCAAAACGGGTTCTGGGCGAATGGCCCGAACGGCTTGTTCTTAAAGTTTGCCTTGAGGGAAGTGCCAGGTTTAGCTCTGAGCGTACTTCAGCCTCTTATTTTTAGGCGCGACCCCGGTAGTGACCGCCGTGAATTTTGGCTACGGCTCGGCCAGGAGACAATCCAGCTCGAGGACCGGGAAAGTTTCTTCATGGCCATGTACATCTTTCACACCTTTCGCCAGGGGTACGCTACCTACTTTCAACTAGACAATCAGGGTCTCCCTGCTCCTGATAACATAGACGAAAACTTTGACCTGGATTCTGTCCGCAAAAGGTTGACTAATCACTCCGAAGTTTCCATCAAACAATCTCGCCAGCTGATTGTTCGTCATATAGAGCTAGGTATTGAGGCGGCGTTCATTGACCGGCGGGTGCGGGAGAACACGTTCCAGCTTGATAACGGTACCCTGTTGCGACTGCTTGGCAACAGGCTAACCATTGGTAACGACACCGTCTGGCTTAGCAGGCTACAGCGGGAAATATTTAGGTACCTGATGGATCAGCAAGGCAGAATGGAAGGAGTGCCGTTGCTCAGCCTCGCTCAATTTCTAAAAGGGAGCGGCAAAGAGGATTCATACAGTAGTAATCTAGAACAGAGATTGTCAGTACCGATATCTACACTTCAGGGAAAACACCCCGCGCTAGCAAAAGTTATCCGCGTGGAAGACAATTATTACTTACTTGATCGTACCGCTCAAACCTGAGATCCTAGCAGAGTGACAGATAATCAAGACAACCAGAGCCAACCAGACCGGCAGCTTCGGCCAGACCAACCAGACCCGCCAGCTAGGCAGCCTCGACCAGACCGGCCGAACGGGCCAGACCGACCGAACGGCTGCGTTTTTTTCATCGACGTTGACAACACCCTGCTGGACAACGATAAAATTAAAGGCTCGATCCGCCAGGCTTTGGTGACGGTACTGGGCGAACAAGAGGCTGGCCGGTTTTGGCGCCACCACGATCAGTTCCGCTCCCGCCAGGAACTGGTAGACTTCCCTAACATCATTAAAGAGTACTGCCAAGATCACCACGCCCAAGACTGCGATGTCAGGCTGGGCCAGATATTCGAGAACATTTTTTTTCAGGCGGCACTGTTCCCGCGAGCGCTGGAAGTGGTTCGGCACCTCAAGCAGTTTGGCAGTGTCTTTGTTTTTTCCGAAGGCGATGCTACCTACCAGCGTCGGAAGATCGACGCCAGCGGCATCACCGCGGCGGTTGACGAGGTGTACTGCTACACTCATAAACTGCAGTACTTACCGGAGCTGATCGAGCGCTATGCCGAGTCGCGGCTCTACTTCATCGACGACCGAGGCGAGAAACTAGCCGACATCAAGCGCCAATACCCTCAAGTGACGACGGTGCTGGTTTGTCAAGGCCACTACAATCAGCAAGACCACCAGCCGCATCAGCTGGCCGACCTGATCGTAGAAAAAGTGGGGGAGTTAATCGAGTTTGACCCCACTCGGCCGCTGCCACCCCAGTCAACTCAACCACCTCAACCACGTCAGTCACCTCAACCACCTCAGTCATCCGCCGACCAGCCCGCGCCGCCCTCCACCTCTTGATTCACTCCAGCCACTTCAAGTATCGCTCCGGCAGCAAAAAGGTGGTGGGTGTCGATCCCCAGCTGGGAGTACACTTGGTCAGGTACCGACAGGTCACACAGGTAGAGCCGACCGACGTGACGGCTGGCGCTAGCTGTTGTCAGGCCAGTTTTGGGCAGTGCCAGCGTCAGCGTCCAAGTGGCGGTGATACAAGGGGTCCGTGGTTGACCAGTGTCCCCGTCCAGGCCCGAGGGAATGTCGACCGCCAGCGTGGGCCGGCCAGCCTGATTAGCGGCCGCGATCAGCCGCGCGTACTCGCCGCGCGGATCGCCTTTCAAGTTGTAACCAAGCAGAGTGTCGATGATTAGGTCTGCCTGGGCCAGCAGCTTAGTCAGCTGATTTCCATCGATGTCGTTCGCCTGGTGGATGGGTACTCCCAGCTTGTCGAGCACCTGCTGTTGAACGAGGGCATTCTCCCCCAGATCGCGCCGCTCGCTAGCCAGCACCACTGTCACACCGGCCCCAAAGTTTATCAGGTGACGGGCCGCGCCCAGCCCGTCGCCGCCGTTGTTACCTTTACCAGCCAGCACCAGTATTTTTTTACCAGGGAGAGTGCCGCCTAATAGTCGCTGAGCCAACCGAGCTGTGTTGATGCTGGCGTTTTCCATCATCATGATGATGTCGACGCCCACCTCCTCGACCATCAGCCGGTCTACCTGGCGCATTTGCTTAACGGTGACTACCGGCAGCCGGTGGATAGGCAGGCTGGGCAGCTGGCGGTTGGTGTTGGCAGTCATCTTTTTTGTGTCCAGGTTTTGTGCCCACAGCTTTTGTTAAGCTTTACGGTGCGTTTAAGAAAACGGTTTTATGGTTTAATACTACTATGAATTCTGTGCTGTCACGGCTTTGGCGTCGGTATTGGCTGAGGGTAGCCGCAACCATTATACTGGCTTACTTATTCATTGCGATCTACACTTGGCTGGTTAGCCGCAACCCCAACGTCACCAGCGTCCCCATCCTGACCCCGATCTGGCTGATCCCGCTCAATGTGTTTATTTTTACGCTGGCGGCGCTGGCAGTCTACCTGGCCCGGGGCAGTATCGAGGTCCGTGCCCAGCTCAAGCCCAGTCTCCAGATTGGTGCCGCCACCACTGCCGGTGTGGCGCTGCTGCTGTTGATCTTAGAGCTGCTGCTGGGTGTTTTTAGGTAGCGGCCGAGTAGCCACAACTCTATCCTGTAGCTTGCTTGGCGGCCTGGCTCTGGCTCTTTTCACCGACCATCTTTTTGAGTAAAATTCGCTCGATATCTGGAGACCAGTATGTTTGAGGTATCAAACTTTACAACAAACTGAAGGCGCCTTCGTCTAGCGGCCTAGGACATCGCCCTCTCACGGCGAAAACACGGGTTCGATTCCCGTAGGCGTCACCCAGTTGGGTAGGCTACGCGTAGGTGATTAATGCTCTGGCACTGAGGAAAGCAAAACTGGCGGTTAAACCCATAGCTCACAACGGGCTTTTTATGTTCCTTCAAAATTAATCACATTTACAGGACACAACATCATCACTGTTTAGCATACACAAATCTATTAGTGGTGTTAAGTGGATACCCAGATTTCTAAATTGTGTCTACTCCACTGCTATACTAAAACAGCAGGATTTGTGCCAACCTTAGAGCCGCCGCCAACCAGCAAAGAACGACCTCGGCCTAGTCGGATACTTATTTGGTACTCGGGAGCGTTCGGCACAGAAGCAGGCGCGAGAGCAATCTTCAGCGGACTGAAAAAAAACTTGACTGACACTTCGGTGCGGGCGGTTCCCTCCAAGGTTTCCAAAGATGCCGCCGGACAGAACTTCGAGATCGATATTAACTCGGTAGAAGACCAGGTCCGCCAGGGTGGCAAAGTAACCTTGGTGAGCCATTCCAGTGGGGTGATTGAGATGATCAACCACCTAAGAGTGCTGGAGCGGAACTTGACAACTACCGGCAATACTGAGTTGCTGACCAAAAATGTCGACATTGTGCTGGTGGCGCCGGTGGGATTTGTCCACAGCTGGTCAGAACTGGCGGCTATGTTTCGCGGTGTGGCAGAAATAGCCAGGTCTAACAAATCTATTCTACCGATTGGTCGGCTGATCTCGTTTCGCCAGGGCATTGAGTCAATCAACTACTTGCCGCCTACGTTTACCCACTTGAAGCTGGAAGAGTTCAACCAAGTGTTGACCGAGATTTTTAGTCAGCATACTCAACGCCAACGGGGAGTGCTGTCGACTGAGTTTGCCCCAGGAGAAGAAAGTTACTTTAATCAACTGGCACGTGAAAAACCTGCCCAGGCTGAACGGACCAGGGCGAAAACTCAGGCCCAGCAAGCCAAAGATGCGCCGGCCCTTGATCAGTTGTTAGAGAGCAACGTAGTTGAGTATCTAACGGCTAAGCGCCGTAGCCAGCACCAAAAACAGCAGCGCCACGCTCGGGCGATTAAGTCAAATCTCCAGCGTCGTGGCCGGCTGCTGGAGCCGGAAATGACTGCAGCTTATGCAGGTGAGGAAACTGGCGGCGGTTGGCTAAGTGTGTGGTGGCAAGCACTGCAGGGCTTGTTAGAAATTACTAAGCAAGCTGCTCGCGGTGAACCGTACCGGGCATTGACCAGGTACCGCGACATGGGTGTTAGGACTAAGTTTGTAGTGCCGGAGTTTGATCCGCTGGTTTCGGTGGAGCAAATCCGCCGCTTTGCGCAGGAAGGCAAGCAAGACGATCATCCATACTGGCTGGCCGGAGTGAATTTTCCCGATCAGCACGCGAACGAGCTAAACTTGTTAAATCGAATGACTCGAGAAGAGTGGCAGATGATTAAGGAGATGGACCTCCAAGACCCCTTCTCGGACATGGATAAAGAAGACCCAGACCTACTGGACATCATGCTGGTAGGCACAGCCACCCACTCTTCGCTGGCGTTTGATGCCGGCAGCCTCGGTAGGGCCATCCGCCAGTTGCTGCACGGCAAGTGAGCGTCGGCCGCACCGCTCAGGCTTTCTTCTCTTGCTCCGACTTGGCTTTGTCTTCATAATGATTTACATGAGCTTGGTCGAGACACTGCGGCATTTGTTTCATCCGCGCCGGTCAAACAACCACCGGCCGCGACTACTCCACCCCGAGGCATACCTTTCTTTGGCGCTGCTGATCGTGGCTTTCTCGGCAGTACTACGGCTACTGACCACTCTCAACCCCGAGTACTCGCAGATCCTGGGCTTTGCCTCCGATATCACTGCCGAGGAAGTTGTAGCGCTGACCAACCAGCAACGCTTGCGCAGCGGCGCCGGAGCCGTGCAAGCCAACCCTCAGCTGACCGCCGCGGCGACGGCCAAGGCCAGGGACATGTTCGAAGATCAGTACTGGGCACACGTAGCGCCGGACGGGACCGAGCCGTGGACGTTCATCCAACAGTCGGGCTACTCGTACCGGTTCGCGGGAGAGAACCTGGCGCGCGATTTCGACCACACCCCGGCTATGATCGCCGCTTGGATCGCTTCACCTTCACATCGGCAAAACTTACTTAACTCGCGCTACACCGACATTGGGGTGGCGGTGGTTGATGGCGTACTCAACGGCACTGAGACCACCTTGGTAGTTCAGATGTTTGGTACCACCCCTGCCCAGGCTGCCCAGCTGCCGCCGCGGTCGGCGGCCATCGACATCAACACCGAGTTCGTCCGGCCCGTCCAGCCACAAGCAGGTATCAACCCCAGGGAGCTGGCGTTCTTGTCTACCGACCAGGAGGTTTTGGCGGGTGCCGACCCTCAACAACTGGCTGCCCAGCTGCCGCCGCTGATCTCACCGCTCGAACTCAGCAAAGCCTTCTTTTTAGCTCTCATTTTTGTGCTGGTAGTGACGCTGATATACGATACGGTAGTGATCACCAACAGCAACGTGGTTCGGCTGGTGGGCAAAAACATCGCCCACATCATGCTGTTGACGCTGGTGGCGTACATCTTGATCTTTTTTGAAGCGGGAGTAGTTGGGTAGCGGCTGGAAAGCAAGCAAAATGAGAGAGTTTATTATCAACCGCGAGCTCAATCGCCACCGGCTAGCGTACGCCGTTTTAATGATCGGCTTGTTGATGGCGATGGCGTCGTTCTGGCTGGCTTGGCCGAACCGCTTTTATCAGCGGTTGATCGTGTTGGGCCTGGTAGCTTTTTACGTAGTCTGGGGAACGCTGGCCCATCTGCACACCGATCACGTCACTCGCCGAGTAGTGTACGAGTACTTAGGGGTAGGGGTGGTAGCCGGCTTAGTGCTGCTGCTGGTGACCCTGTGAACTCTTAAGTTGTAGAATAGCGACGGAGTATCAACGCCACAGAAAGGACGGATGAAAGGTATTATTTTGGCGGGCGGCAGCGGCACGCGCCTCCGGCCTCTCACCCGAGTGACCAGCAAGCAGTTGTTGCCGGTGTACAACAAACCGATGATTTTTTATCCGCTGGAAACGCTGATCCAGGCCGGCATCAAGGACATTCTGATAATTGTGGCCCCCGATCACGCCGGTGACTTTTTGAAACTACTGGGCAGCGGTAAAGAGTTTGGCTGCCGATTTACATTTGAAATCCAGGACAATCCGGAAGGTTTAGCCCAGGCGTTCTTGATCGGTCGCAACTTTATCGGTGGCGACCAGGCAACGCTCATCCTGGGAGATAACTTGTTTGAGGACGACTTTAGCTCGGCTATTCAGGGATTTGAGTCCGGTGGCAGGATTTTTGCCAAACAGGTACCCGACCCTAATCGGTTCGGAGTGGTGGAGTTTGACGATCAGCGGCGGGTGCTGTCCATCATAGAAAAACCTCAGCAGCCCAAGTCCAATTACGCGGTCACCGGTATGTATATCTACGACAACAGCGTGGTGGACAAAGCCGCTTCTCTCCAGCCCTCTGAGCGAGGTGAGCTGGAGGTGACCGACATCAACAACCTGTACCTCAAGGAAGGTAAACTGGACGTGGCGTTTGTGGAAGGGGAGTGGTTTGACACCGGCACGTTTGAGTCGCTGTTTGCCGCCACTCAGTTCGCTCGGCGCCAAGCTTTGGCCGCGCAGCCGGACGGCGGATGACGTGAGGATGACATGATGGTACCGTTTAGCGCTGTCCGTTTCTGGTTGGTTGGCAGTGTAGTTGTTGGTTTGTTGATCGGCTGGCAAGCGGCGGTGACAGGTTTGGCAGAGGCGAGCAGGGTGAACAATCTGATCGGGGTGATCTCGGTGCGGGCCCAGTCACCGCGAAACAGCGGCCCTGGAAGTACTTCAACCGTGTTGCGCAAAGAAGGCCTGGCGGACGAGATCGCCCAACTTCGCCAGACTTACGGCGGACAACTGGCCGAGTACCGAGCTGCTTACAACGACTATCAAGTCAGCCGAGCCGAGCTCCAACAGCTCAACACTCTCAAGTCTCTCGAGAAAGCGGTCCAGTCTACCAAGGAAGCGATGCGGCTGCGCGACATGGTGCTCAAAACTTACTTAACGCTGGTCAGGTTGGAGCTAATCGATACTTTTGGAGTGACCGCCGAGTACCGGCAACTAGCTGTGGACAACATCGATGCCACCATCGCCCAGCTCGACAACCATCAGTTCGAAGCTGAACAGATCGGAAACAGGGCCGAAGTAGTGGCCCTAGCTGACCGGTTTGGTCCGATCGGCACTGCCGCTGATCAGAACGCGGCTTACGCCAAGATTTTGCTCAAGTTAGGCCGGCTGCAGAATGTTTTTGAGCTAGCTGAGTCACTCAATGAACGGATACAAGCTACCGACATTACGGACTTGCCGCAGCTCACTCAAAACGAGCGGTTACGCGCTTATGACCAGACCAACCTGGAGTTCAGCCGGGTTGAGGTCAAGCTGCGAGAAACAACAGCAGGGTTGGCGCCCGACGACGGCAGGAACCGACTGCAAACTGACCTTAACCGAAGGCTATCAGAAGTGTTTGCCGAGTTGTCCAGGTTGGTGGCGCTACTGGACGAGCTAGCGGGGGAGGTTAGTGATGGCTAAGCGCAACAGCGACAGTCAGACTGAGTTTCAGGCCCAAGCCCCGTTGTACGAGCGGGCGGGGTCACTGGACGAGCTGACGGCCGGGGACGGGACCGGACCTGGCCCGGACCAAGCCGATCCAGCCAACCATGCCGATCAAGCCGATCAAGTCGATCGAGCGGACCAAGCTCGGCAGCTGGCCGCCGCCCGCTCGCCGACACGCCGCCGTCGGTGGTTAATACTGGGTGGGGCGGTAATTGTGTTGATGACGGTAGCGGCGGCGGCGCTGTTACTGTTGTCCGGTCCCCAGCAGTCGGTTTCCACCCAACCGCCGCCGCTCAAAGTTACCCCTCCGGCCCAGCCGTCCAGCTTGGAGGAGCGCGTTGTCCAGCTGGAGCAGCTGCTCGATGAGGCCGATCCCTCCGGCAGCGAACTGCCGTTCCCACCGGTAGATATGGACATCCGCTTGGAGCAGTGAATCAGTGATCTTTATCAGCCGGCTCCACTTCACCGCTGCTCGCACTCACTACTTTTGTTTGGGCGTCGTCCCGCCCATCGAAAATCGCCACCAGAGAGTGACATAACTCAAGATCAGCCAGAAAGCCACTACAAACACCGGCAAACCGGCCCGGACCAGTTGGGGAGCGAAGGCCCAGACAGTTAACTGGGCAACAAGTTCGGCTACTACCATCACGTGCAGGAGAAGCTGGATGATTTCTCGCCTTGATAATCCCAGGCTCAGTAACAGTACCAGCACGTACGCCAGCACTAAGTCGAGTAAGGACGTCACTAACCGAAAAGGCAGCAGTAGCAGTGGTAGGACCACCACCCCGCCCGCCCGCAGTACCGGTGTCACCATCATTACTTGTGCTGTCCAGGTGTTAACCGCTTGGCCCAGCGATCCACTGGTGACAGACCAGGCTTGTTCACCCAGCACTGTATCGAGTCCCAGGCTACGTTGAGCACCAAGTTGGTCTTTGATCAAGATTTGGTCAGCGCTCAACACCACCAAAGCGGAGGCGGTTGCCAAGCCATCGGACCGGCTGGTGTCAATGACGGCCAAAGAGTCCAGCCGACGGCTGACCGGCTCGAGCACCAGCGGCACGGCACTCAAAGGGAACGGTACTTTGATCACGGCTGGCGGCTCGGTTTTTAGCCGCCCCTCATCCCAGCTCAAGGTAGTACTTTCAGGGAAAGCCTGTTGAAACTGTTGGCCCACGGCCAGGCTAAACTGGGACCAGCTGGGCGCGGTGACCACCGCGAACCTGGCCCCGGCTACCAGTCCCAGCAACAAGTAACTAACCACCACAAACCCGAGGGCCTCTGTCCACCTCAGTCGGGCCAGGCGCGAATAGCTGGCGGCCGAGCTCAAGCTAGCCAGCCAGATCTGCCGGAACTGTTGCCAAAATTGCTGCCAGCTACTTAACCAGCTTCTCAGGATTAACACCTGGTGAGTATAACGTGTCTACTAGGCCTAAACAAACTCTGGTAAACTCTGGTAAAATTGGCCCATGGCGTTTGACTTTAGTAATTTTTCGGGCAAGATTGACAAAACCATTGATCACATCCACGCCGACCTGGCCAGCTTGCGCTCTAGCAAAGCGGTTCCTCAACTCCTGGACCCGGTCCGAGTAGAACTGTACGGCAACCGGCTAAAAGTTCAGGAAGTGGCCTCAATTTCGATCCCTAACGCCGAGTTGTTGCTAGTGTCACCCTGGGACAAGAACGTTATTGGGGAACTAGAGCGGGCCATCGCCAAAGCGGGCCTTAACCTTAACCCGGTGGTGGACGGCGATGTCATTAGGATTGTTGTCCCGCCGCTGACAGCGCAACGGCGCCGAGAAATGGTTTCATTGCTGCACCAAAAAACCGAGGACGGTAAAGTGATGCTGCGCAACATCCGTACCGCTACAAAACAGGCTATCGAAGCACAGCGGGGCCAGGCTGGGGTGAGTGACGACGACGTGGAGCGCGACCTAGCTCGGCTGGACGACCTGCTCGGACAAGCGATGACCACCATCGACAAGCTAGTTGAGTCCAAAGAATCAGACTTGATGAAAGTCTGACCGGCCACCTTAGGACAGCCTGGATACACCTCATGACACTAGTCAGTATTATTACCTTCAGTTTAGTTCTATCGCTGATTGTGTTTGTCCATGAACTGGGACATTTTTTGGCGGCGATGTGGGCCGGCGTCAAGGTTGAGGAGTTTGGACTGGGTTTTCCGCCGCGAGCAGTCAGACTGTTCAAGCGTTGGGGGGTGGAGTTTAGCTTAAACTGGGTGCCGTTTGGCGGGTTTGTGAAGATGGAGGGAGAGGAACCGCCTGATGACGCCGGTTGGCCGTCGCGTCCTCGGCAGTCAGATAAACGGCTGACTCAGCTCTCTGGTCGGCGACAGCCGTTTTACGCCTTGTCTGCGGGCAAGCGGACTGGGGTGATCGTGGCCGGGGTAGCAGCCAACTTTATTTTTGGGTTGGTGGCGTTCACAGTAGTCTTCTCCCGGGTGGGTATTCCCACTCAGTTGGCAGAACCTCGGGTAGGCCAGGTGGCGGAGGACTCGCCGGCGGCCCAGGCAGGACTGCCGGCCGATGTGACGATCACCGCTATCCAAGTGCTAGGACCAGACAGTGCTCCTGACCAGTCAGCCGGTCAACCGAGCGACCAGTCAGCCGACCAGCTACCCGACTTGCCGGCTATCCCAGTCAAGACCCCAGACGATGTTATCGCCGTGGTCAACACCCACCGCGGCCGGCGGCTGCGGCTGAGCACCACCGGTGAGTGCAACAACCACGTGGCCTGCTCGTCCCAAGCGCAGCAGTTTGACATTTATGCCAGAACGGCCGAGGAAACACCCCAGGGCGAGGGCTCGCTGGGAATTGGGTTTACCAACTCAGCGCTGAAGTTCTTCCCGTGGTACGAGATGCCGGTCAGGAGCGCTTGGGTAGGTTTTCAACAGACTACTATCCTGATCCTGTTAACACTTCAAGGATTGGGACGGGTGTTCCTTCAACTGTTCGGTGGCGTTGTTCCCCAGGATGTGGCCGGTCCGATCGGCATTGTTCACCAGGCCCAGCAGAGCGGGATTTTTGAAGAAGGGGCGCTGGCCCTGCTCAATTTTGCCGGCATCATCTCGGTCAGCATCGGAGTGATGAACTTACTGCCCATCCCGATTGTCGACGGTGGCCGAGCAGTGTTTGTGGGCTTAGAGCAGGTATTGGGGAGGTCCCGGGCCAGTCGGATCGAGGGCTATGCCAACTATGGCGGAATGGCGCTGATTGTGGCGCTGATCGTGGCTGTCACGGTGCTCGACATTTCCCGAATTATCAGCCCGTCTTAACTTTAGTATGATAGGCAGACGGACAAAGTATCAGCTAAAAAATGTCTGGCCGCGGGTATCGGCAACCTAGCTTGCCGCAGTCGCAGTCATTGATAAATGCTCAGCAATTGGGGACAATAAGATTTAAGAGCGTTATAATACAGCCTCCGGAAAGGTATAAACTCAATGTCAAAAAAGAGCTTAGTGATAGTGTTGCTGTTGTACGTAGTCTCCGCGGCGCTGTCTTTTGGAGCTTTTTCTATTTTGGCGAGTCGGCCGGTGCCCGCCCAAACCGGGCCCGAGCCGGAGGTGACGGCCAGCAGACTGTCCAGTCTGCTTGTCATCGACCCTAACGAACCGCTCGACCAAGCTTGCCCGCTTAGCGGCCAGCTTTATACCCAGACTGAGCGGAACGCCTGGGAAGAGAAACGGCCGCTGGCGGTGATGATCGAGAACGCGCCGGACGCCCGGCCCCAATCAGGCTTGTCTCAGGCAGACGTGGTGTTTGAGGCAGTGGCCGAAGGCGGGGTAACCAGGTTTATGGGCCTGTTTTACTGCGATGTCCAGCGCGAGGACACCACTTTGGCTCCGGTCCGCTCAGCCCGAACCTATTTTGTGGACTATGCCTCTGGTTTTAACTTGCCGCTGTACGTCCACGTGGGCGGGGCCAACGTTCCCGGTCCCACTGACGCGCTGGGCCAGATCAGCGACTACGGTTGGAACGGCCGCAACGACCTCAACCAGTTCTCGATTGGTTATCCCACTTTTGTTCGCGACTACAATCGGTTAGAGGGCAAGGCACTGGCTACCGAACACACCATGGTAGCTACCACTGAAGGTCTGTGGAAAGTGGCTGCCGAGCGAGGATGGGGCAATGTTGAGCCTGATCGGACCGTTCGCGGCCAAACTGTCGAGGGCAAGCCGTGGCAAGAGGGCTACCGGAGTTGGCAGTTTGAGGATGGGGAGACCGCCACCGAACCTGTCCAGACCATCAGCTACGAGTTCTGGACGGGCTATGACCAGTACGCCGTTGACTGGCAGTACGACCAAGCCACCAATACTTACCTTCGCAGTCACGGCGGGGAGGCCCACATCGACCTTAACAATGATCAGCGAGTGGCGGCAGCCAACGTCATTGCCCTGCTGACAACCGAGAAGGGCCCGATTAACGAGAAAAAACACATGTTGTACGGCACCACCGGCACCGGAGATGCTCTGATATTCCGCAATGGAGAAGCGATCGAGGGCAGTTGGTCAAAGCAAGACCGAGAGTCAGAACTAAAGTTTTTTGACGACCGCGGCCGGGAAGTGTCGCTGGCCAGAGGCATGGTGTGGATCTCGGTGCTCAACGAAGCTACTCAGGTGCAGTACCAATAATTGCCAGCTGTGGCAGTTGGCCGATTTACAGCGTATACATTGACAGCATGAGTAGACAGCATCAGTAAACAGAACATCGGCATGGATACCATGCCCATCGGCATATGAGTAAACTTCAAGACTTTATGATCTCTCGGACTCGAGCGAGAATGATGGAGTTGTTCTTCCGGCAACCAGATGAGATGTTTTATGTTCGCGAAATTACCCGAGCAACCAAGGAGGAAATTAACGCCGTCCGGCGCGAGCTGGGGCGGATGACCGGCTACGGCCTGTTGCTGAGCGAGCGGCGCGGCAACCGGCTGTACTATCGGCTCAACAAAGCCTACACATACTACCCGGAGTTGTTACAGATGGTAGCCAAATCAATCGGGCTGGGCGCCAAGATCCGCAAACTGCGCCGCAAGCTGGGTAGTGTGGAGTTCGTGGTGTTCTCGACCAAGTTTGTTCGCGGCCAGCGACCGCTCCAGGATGAAGTAGATATCTTAGTGATCGGTGACGTGGTTTTGCCCGAACTCCAGGCTTTGGTCAAAGAACAAGAAGAAGAGCTGGGCCGTGAGATCAAGTTTGCCGTTTTTGACAATGGTGAGTTCACTTTCCGCAAGAACCGCCGAGACCCGTTCATGATGGACATTCTCTACGGCAGCCGGGTAATGGTCATCGGCAGTGAAGAAGAGTTCGTGGAACGCCAACGGGCCGGGTTCTAGAGTTCTAGGGGTTGTTGGAGTTCTTAGGAGTTGTGGGGTCGCGGTTGATTATCAAAGTTTTGCCGGCAGTAGCGCTTACTGCTGACGTTGCCTGGCTGCCGAGAGCAGTTGGTCACGGGTGTTCTTTTCTGGTTGCTCTAAGACCACTTCAAATAAATGATCGAGAATAGTCCCGATTTCTGGCCCCGGTTTGAGCCCCAGCTCGCGTATCAGGTCGTGGCCGTTAATAGCTAGGTCTGTTACCTCCAGCGGTTGGTGAAGTTGGGCGATCATTCGTTGCTTCATTTCCTCGAGACGCCAGCTTGTCCGCTTGGCACCGGAGCCCAGTCGGTCAGCCTCACGCAAGTCAAGGATGTCGTCGAGATTGTCGAGGTTGACTTTGCGCATAAAGCGGCGAATAGCACCATCAGTATTTTCCGGCTGGTAATGGAACATGTGGTAGCGCACCAGGGTGAAAACTCGGTCCTGATCTTTCTTTGACAGTCGCAGCCGCTTGGCAATGCTCTTGGCAATCCGGGCGCCGACGACTTCATGGTTATAAAAAGTGATGGTGTTTTTCTGAAACTGCTGGGTTTGCGGTTTGGAGATGTCGTGAAAGAGGGTGGCCAGTCTGACCACCGCGTCGGGCGAGGGGCACTCACGAAGCGAGTCCAGGCTGTGCCTCCAAACATCGGTAGTGTGATGGCCACCTTGCTCAACGCCTTTCGTCTCGAGCAGTTCCGGTATAAGCTTGGCCAGCAGCCCGGTTTCGTCCAGCAGTTCGATGGCCTCAGCGGCAAAATTAGTGGCCAGCATCTTCATAAACTCGTCACCGATCCGCTCCCAACTGACGTGGCCGATCAAGTCCCGGTGCCGGCAGATGGCGTCAAAAGTCTGCTCGTCGATGCCCATGTTGAGCTGGGCTGATAACCTGACGGCTCTGAGCATCCGCAGGGCATCTTCTTGAAACCGCTGATGGGGGTCACCGACGGTTTTAATGGTGCCCTGCTGTATGTCGGCCTGACCGCCAAAGGGGTCGATTAGCTGGACTGCTTCTGCTGGAATCGCCAGCCGCTCGGCAGCGGACCGCCAGTCGGTCCGGTTTATTTGGTGTTCCAGCTGATCAGGGCTGATGGCCAGCGCCATGGCATTGATGGTGAAGTCTCGCCTGGCCAAATCTTCCGAAAGAGAACTGCCCCAGCTCACTTGGCTGGGTCGGCGATGGTCGTGGTACGAGCTTTCCGAACGGAAGGTAGTGATCTGGTAGTTGGGGTGGTTTTGGCCGGGCCCAGAAGCCGTGGCGTCATCGTCAGCTTGGTTTGCTGAGCGCTGAAGAGAGCGATGGACTTTGCCGGCCCTGGCCAAGTCAATGATCCGGTCCGAGGCCGGTCGCGAGCGGTGGTGGGCCGGCTGCTGTTGCTCAGCATTCTCGGCCGTGTCTCGGCCCAGCTGGGCTAGGGCTTGCCGGTGAGTCAGGCTGACTGTCCCAAACTCGTTTTCGTAAAAACTTTCCGGGAACAAAGCCATGATCTGGTCAGGGGTAGCATCGGTAGTAAAGTCAAAGTCGATCACACCACTGGGCTCACTGGGCGTCCGCTCACCGCTTGTTGGCCCAGGTAAGCGGTGACTGACCAGCACGTCGCGGACCGCCCCGCCCACGATGTAAGCCTGGTGGCCGGCCACCGTTAGGGAACGGAGGATAAACAACACCGGTAGAGGAAGGATGAGATCTTGCTCCATGAGCCGATTAGTTCAGGGTGGCGTCAGGTCCAACAACATCTCAAGTATACCAGGGCAACCCGGTGGCAAGTGGCCCAGACACTCACCTTTGCAGCATCATTTTGTTGAGGTGATTGGCGTGTGAAGCGCGCTTAGGTTCAACCCCGCCAGATTTAACGCCAGATTTAACTCTCCTCAGATATCCGGTAATTGGTTACACTTAGGCCGATGCGCTGGCACCTTTCCCAACCGTCCCTGCCGCGTGGCCCCGACCAGGTGATTGATCTAGTGTTGGCCAACCGCGGCGTCAGCGACCGTCAGTCGTTCCTTGGCCCAGCCCATCCTAGTTCGCTCAGCCCGGCCAGGGTAGGAATTGACGACGACCAGCTGCGCCGGGCGGTGGACAGACTGGACCAAGCCCGCCGCCGCCGGCAAAAAGTGGCGGTGTTTGGTGACTACGACGTGGACGGCATCTGCGCTGCCGCGGTGCTATGGCAAACCCTATACCGAGGCGGGTGGCAGGTAATGCCGTTTATTCCGCACCGACAGCGTCATGGCTATGGTCTGACCGATGCTGCCCTGCGCTCGGTGCGGGCCGACCACCAACCGGACCTGATCGTGACGGTGGACAACGGCATCGTGGCCTTAGAACAGGTCAAACGGTTGGTAGACCAAGGCATCGACGTCATCGTTACCGACCACCACCTGCCCGAAGAGCGGGCCGGCCGGCAGCTGCTGCCGCCGGCCACGGCGGTAGTTCACACCACCCAGCTGTGCGGGACGACGGTAGCCTGGGTGCTGGCTCGGGAAGTGGCCCGGCAGTTGCTTGATGAGAGTGATGATCAGGCCATCAACGATCAGCTAGACTTGGCCGGCTTAGCCACCATCGCTGACCAGGTAAAGCTCCATGACGCCAACCGGTCGTTTGCGTTCCACGGCATCGAGGCCCTGCGCCGGACCGGGCGGCCGGGCTTGACGGCGCTGATCGCTCAGGCCGGGATTGACCAACAACGGATCTCGGCCGGTCAGGTTGGCTTCGGGCTGGCGCCCCGGATCAACGCTATGGGCCGGCTCGATGATGGGCTGGCGGCGTTGAGAATGCTGTGTACCGGCGACCCGGCTCAAGCCAATCGCCAAGCCGCTCTTCTTGACCAGACTAACTTAGACCGGCGCAACCTGACTAAAGAAGCGATCGACACAGCCCTGGCCCAAGCCGATGACTGGCAAGATGAGCACTTGATCGTGGCGGCGTCACCCCTGTTTCACCAAGGCGTGGTGGGGCTGGTGGCCGGTCGGCTAGTCGAGCAGTTTGCTAAGCCGGCTATCGTGATGAGCGTTGATGACAAGGTTGTCAAGGCCTCTGCGCGGTCCATTCCGGGTGTGGACATCGTCGAACTGGTCCGCCAGGTTAGGGATGACTTGTTAGACGTTGGCGGCCACCCAATGGCGGCCGGTTTTTCGTTGGCGCCCGCCAAACTGGAGGCGGTCACCAGCCGGCTCTACGAACTGGCCCGGCGGCAGATCAGTCCGGAACTGCTCGAGCCCGCGGTGGTGATTGACTGCCGCTTGCCGCCGGAGTTGGTAGGGCTGGAGCTGGTTGGGGAGCTGGAGCGGCTGGAGCCCCACGGCAGCGGCAACCCCCGACCAACTTTTTTGCTGGAGGGCTGGCGCCTCGACCAGTTTTCCACCGTTGGTAAAGAAAACAGCCACTTGAAGTTGCGGTTGAGCCGCGGCGGCCAGCGGGTTACTGGTATGGGGTGGAGACTGGCTAGGTTGTCCGGTTTGCTGACGGCCCCGGGGGATGTCCCCGGCCACCCCCAGCTGGACTTGGTAGTAGAGCTGGAGCGCAACCACTGGAACGGCCGGACTAGCCTGCAGTTGGTGGTCAGGCAGTTTCGGCTTGACCGACAGCGCCGGAGTAGCTAAGTGGCAGCTGGGGAAATAAATTAGTTCAGCCCTTCGGCCGCTGATCACTGATCAAAGATTGAGGGTTTTCGTTTTTTTGGAGGTCTATCAGTCCAATTAGGCCAGTTTCCGTTCGGCCCAAGCGACAAAATCTCCACCAAGGTCAATACCGAATCAATAAGCTCCGCCTGTTCTTGCTCTAAAAACTGCTTGCCAACCCTGTTTTCCAAGCTTTCAATCCTCCGGCCCAAATCCTCACTGTGACCCGTATTGTCACCGGAAACCGTCTTCACTCGGAGCCGTAAATTATTCAGAAATATAAGCAGGATTAGGCCAATTTCGTATTGATACTTTTGTTGATACTCTTGCCCATCTTTTTTTGTTTCGGCATTCTCCATAGCCACACCGGATGCGGAGTCTATGAATTCACTCTGCCGAACTTCAGTGCTGTTGACTTCTTTAATTAGCTCGACCGTCTCTTTAAGTAGCTGTTGTTGCTCGAGGGTTAAGAGAGTCCGGAACGCTTGATCAGCGGTTAACCGCGCCTCGGGTGGCAGCTGGGAGGGGTAAGGCGTCTCGGACATTGGCTGTGGTCACTTAGAAACCATGGTACTTAACGGGCTGTACCACTTTACTTGATTTTCTTAGGCTGGTGACGGTCAGCGGTGATCATTAGTAACCAATATTTCGACTACCCCAGCCTGACGAAAAAAGTATTATAACAGTTTTTGACAGCCATATAGCTTTATTTTGGAGGCAGGCTGGAAATCCTGCTACAATCAACTGTCTGTTGCCTGAGGTGGCAGCGGGAAGTACTAGTAACCACTCTACCGCAGTAAAGACAAGAGATGTCCAGAACACTGGCAAACAACACAGTCGATCAAATTGGTCAGCAGGTCACCCTGGCCGGCTGGGTGCAGACCAAACGCGATCACGGCAAAATTACCTTTATTGACTTGCGTGACACCAGCGGCGTGATCCAGTGCGTCGGAGCGGGCACCATGGGCGAGCTGACAACCGAGTCGGTGGTGGAGATTGCCGGCCAGGTCAGGGAAAGGCCCGCCAAGATGGCCAACCCCAACGTGCCAACTGGCGCCATCGAGATAGAGGTGCGTTCATACCAAGTGCTCAACCCGGCTGAAGAACTACCGATCCAAGTAGAGGGTGACGGCCGCCAGCTCGGGGAAGAGGTTCGCCTCAAGTATCGCTATCTTGACCTGCGCCGCCAGCGGCTCGGGCAGATGCTCAGACTACGCTCGCGCTACTTTCAAGCTTTGCGCCAACAGCTCTACCAACGCCAGTTCACAGAGGTAGAGACGCCGCTGCTCACCAAGTCCACTAAAGAGGGGGCTCGCGACTTCGTGGTGCCGTCGCGCTTCCAACCAGGCAAGTTCTACGCCCTGCCCCAAAGCCCCCAGCAGTACAAACAGTTGTTAATGGCCGCCGGCGTGGAGCGCTACTTCCAGTTTGCTCGGGCAGTCCGGGACGAAGACTTGCGGGCCGACCGCGGTTTTGAGCACACCCAGCTGGACCTGGAGATGAGCTTTGTTTCTCAGCAGGAAGTGATGTCGATGGTTGAGGAAGTAGTTACGGCCGCGGTACAAGAGGTCGGCGGCCAGATTAAAGACAGCCCGTTCCCGGTGATTGAGTACGACGACGCTCTCAAGCGTTTTGGCGACGACAAGTTTGACCTGCGCTCTGAAGACGAAAAATCTCGGGGAGTGTTAGCCTTTACCTGGGTGACCAAGTTCCCGTTCTTCAAGAAAGTGGACCGCACGGACGCCGCCGAAACGGCCGATTCCAAGAGTGGCTGGACCTTCACCCACAACCCGTTCAGCCAGCCCCTGCCGGAATCCCTGGCCGATCACCTGGCCGGCCGGCGGCTGGACGGTATCGTTTCAGCTCAGTACGATCTGGTCTGCAATGGCTACGAGGTGGGCGGCGGCAGCATTCGCGCCCATCGGCCGGAAGTACTCCGGGCTACCTTTGCCAACATGGGTTACTCGGACCGGCAGATCGAAGAGAACGTGGGCCATATGTTGACAGCTTTCAAGACTGGTACTCCGCCTCACGGAGGGATTGCGCTGGGACTCGATCGGCACGTGATGATCTTGTTGGGCGAGAGTTCTCTCAAGGAAGTGATTGCTTTCCCGATGACGTCGACCGGCCGGACGGCGGTGATGGACGCGCCCAGCGACATCTCCGACCAGCAGCTCTCTGACCTAGGCTTAGAACTGGCTGAGCGCCGCCAGTCCGCGCACGACGCGATTCTCAAAAAACTGGCCGATCACAGGGTGGCCCACCAATACCTTGAGCACCAGCCAGTGAGTACCAGCCGGGAGGCGGCTCAGCTGCGTGGCACCGCTCTGGACCAGTCGGCTAAAGCGCTGGTGCTGCAAGCCGATGGTCAGTTTTTGGTGTACGTCCTACCGGGTGACCAACGGGCAGACCTGGAACACCTGCGCGCCGCACTGGGCGCGCGCAAAGTAGCCATGGCGTCGAAGGACTCAGTACTGGCCAAGACGGGCTTGGAAGTCGGTTCGATCCCGCCGTTTGGCTCGGTCTTGGGACTGCCTACCTATGTTGACGAGCGAGTCGCTAAGCTTGAGGAGATCGCTTTTAACGTGGCCGCCCTCGACAGATCGGCGGTCATCAAGACGGCCGATTATCTGCGGCTGGAAAGTCATGAGCTACTGCCAGCGCCCCAAACCTAACCGCTAAAAAAGTACTCCCCAGCATAGACGTAGTGAACAGATTGTAGCTACAATGACTGCATGGCAGGACTGAGGCCCGACCAGTACATCAGTGTAGCGGCCGTGACGGTAGGTATGTTGTTGACGGCGGCCGAGTACCAACCTGTTACCGCTCCTCCACAACTGGAACTCAGCTTTATCGAGCCAACCGCGCTGGCGGTTCCCCGCGCAACCGCGGCCAGTATGGC
>PFDK01000003.1:40513-55288 GCA_002772645.1 Candidatus Pacebacteria bacterium CG10_big_fil_rev_8_21_14_0_10_56_10
CGCTCCAAGTTACCGCCCGCTCAGTCATTGTCATCGACGCCAACTCTCGCCAGGTACTGTTGGCCCACCGCCCCGACGCCGCCCTGCCGCCCGCTTCCAGCGTTAAAATCATCACCGCCTTAACCGCCATTTCTACTTTGCCGCTCGATAAAGTGCTGACCGTCCAGCCGCCAGATCTGGATACAAACAACGACACCATCTTAGAAGAGGGAGACCAGCTAGCCGTTCGCGACGCGCTAGCCGCTCTATTGGTAGGCTCATCGAACACCGCCGCCAAACTGCTGGCCCGCCACCATTCTCAGGGTTTACCGGGCTTCATCGCTGCCATGAATGACCAAGCCAAACTGTTGGGACTGAGTAGCACCAACCTGACCAACCCGATCGGTCTTGACCAACCAGGCATCACCAGCTCGGCCCGCGACTTGGCCATTGCCGCCGCCGCTCTGATGGACCAGCCGTTCTTGCGCCAGTTGGTGAGCAGTCGTGACTACAGCTTTAACCTGATCAACACCGGACGCCAAGTGACCATGACTAACACCAACCAGCTTCTTCACCAAGACCCGACGGTAACCGGGGTCAAGACCGGTACCACTTTTCTAGCCGGTGAAGTCTTGGTTGCCCAGGTGGAGCGGCCGGCCGGCAGCATCTTGGTAGTAGTGATGGGCAGTCAGGACCGCTACGCGGAAACTCAGCAGCTGATCGACTGGACCTATCGGCAGTACCGCTGGCAGCCGATCGACCTGACTTCATATCTGGTAGACTAACAGTTATGGCCGACGAACCAAGCCGATACACCCTGACCGACATCACCTACTTGGGTCGGCAGGGCGTAAAATTGACCGCCGTCATTTTGGTGTTGTTGATTGTGGGCCGAACCACTTTGGAGTTGTTTGCCGGCTACTGGCGGGCTACCCACCCAGCGCCGCCGCCGCCGCCGACTGTCGGCTTTGGCTTACTGCCGACCATCGAGTTTCCGCCACCAGCCGATAACCAACCACCAGCCTCGCCCAGCCAGCTGGTGCTGGAAACGGCCACTGGTGGCTTGCCCGAGTTTAGTGACCGGGCCAAAGTATTCTTCATGCCCAGCTCACAGTTAGGACTGTTTGACGAAGAGCGGGCCCAGCGCATCGCCGCCAATTTAGGCTTCACCAAAGGGCCACACAAAACCGGTACCAGGATATTTCGGTGGACGAAGTCCTCACCGCTGACAGCCACTTTTCAGTTGGACATCCAGTCACTGGAGTTCTCTATCACGACTGACTTTTTAGAGCGGCCGGAGCTGCTCAGCAATGACCTGCCTAGTAGTCGTCAGGCGGTGGAGCGGGTCAAGTCGCTGATTGCCAGTGTCCAGCCGCTGCCCGAGGACTTGGTCCAAGCCCCGGCAGAAGTCACGCTGCTTGAGTCGCTGGGTACCGGTGACCTTCAACCGGCCATCGCTCCGGTCTATGCCGATTTTTACCAAGTTGACATTAACAGGACGCCGATCGATGATCAGTTTAAGGTCTACACCCCGGTCGCTAGCCGAGGCATTGTTCACGCAGTGGTAGCCGGCGGCCTGGGAAGTAGCGACTCGGTGGTGTTGCTCGAGTTTGAGTACCGGCCGGTAGACTACACCCAAGTCCATACTTATCCGCTGCGCAGTGTCCAGACTGCCTGGAGACAACTCCAGACTGGGGCTGGGTACATCGCCAGTCCGCCTGATACCAATCAAAGCAGGGTGGTGGTCAGGGAAGTTGAGCTGGGCTACTATGATGACTTTGCCGACCAGTCTTACCTCCAACCTATCTATGTGTTCGTCGGGGATGGTGGCTTTTTAGGATATGTATCTGCCATTGACCCCAAAGCGCTGCAGTAAACTCTAAAGAACCTACTTGATAAGTCTATCCATGATCTCATCCTCAAACTTACCACCAGCTGCTAACCGCGGCGCTAGCCAGCCGCGACCAATCAGGACCAGAATGGCTCCTAGTCCCACCGGCACCTATCACGTTGGCAACTTAGCAACTCTCCTCAAGAACTACGCTTGGGCTAAACATCACGGCGGCCGGTTTATTTTGCGGCTGGAGGACACCGACCAGCGTCGGGAAGTGGCCGGGGCGGCCGAACAGATCATGGAGGTTATCCGCTTATATGGCTTGGACTGGGACGAGGGACCTGATAAAGGTGGCCCATATCAGCCGTACCGGCAGTCGGAGCGGTTGGAAATCTACCGTGGATACGTTGACCAGTTGATCGACCAAGGCCACGCGTACTACTGCTTTGCCACCAGTCAAGAGCTGGCGGAAATGCGCCAGGACCAGCAACGCCGAGGTTTGCCACCGCGCTACGACGGGCGATACCGCGACTTACCCCTGGCGGAGGCACGGGCAAGGGTGGCCGACGGCCAGCCATACGTGGTCAGGCTTAAAGTGCCGCTGGACCAGCGGATTGCTTTTACAGATTTGGTCCGGGGCAAGATCGAAGTATCCTCCGCGGACATTGACGACCAAGTGATCTTGAAGTCAGACGGCTTTCCTACTTATCACTTGGCATCGGTAGTGGACGACCACTTGATGGACATCAGCCACGTGCTCAGGGGTGAAGAGTGGATCAGTTCGACGCCCAAACACGTAGTACTGTACCGAGCTCTCGGCTGGCAGCCGCCGGTTTATGCCCACTTGCCGGTTTTTCTCAACCCGGACGGCAAAGGTAAAATGAGCAAGCGCAACGGCCAAGTCTCGGCCCAAGGTTTTCTTGACCAGGGATACTTGCCGGAGGCCATGCTCAACTTCTTGATGATCTTGGGCTGGGCCCACCCGGAGGAAACAGAAGTACTGAGCTTGGCCGAGTACGTTCGTTGTTTTGACCCAGCTGATGTCAGTGCCAAGTCGGTAGTGTTTGACTTGGGCAAACTAAACTGGCTCAACGGTATCTACATCCGGCGGCTATCTGCCGACCAGCTGCTAGAGCGGCTACGCCCATTTGTACCTGGCGACGCTCCTCAGGACAAGTTGTCTGACTACCTGGAGCTGGTCAAAGACAGGCTTGTTAAGCTGAACGATTTCGAGGCGTTGACCGCTTTTTGGTACCGGCCGGTTCGCCACCAAGCCGATCAGCTCCTCAAAAAAAGCTCTGCTGAACAGGTTGTTTCCCAGCTTAAGACCACCTCTCAGGGGTTAGCAGCCGTCACGCCGGCTAACTGGCACGCTGAGCAGATAGAGACAGTAGTTCGGAAACTTCAGCTCAACAACCATTGGTCTAAACGGCAGTACTTTATGCTGGTTCGCTACGCGGTGACCGGTCAAACTGCTACCCCACCACTGTTCGAGACAATGGCCGTGCTGGGCAAATCCGAGACGCTAGCTCGGTTGAACCAGGCTCAGCAAGTAGTGTAGGCTAGATGGTATGCTGCCATCAGCCCGATCCTCGGGGCAAATTTCCCGCTTGCGCCACTTGGCAGGGCAGTTCCAAGAACGATTCCACCAGACGCACCACCACGCCAGCCATTGGCTGGGGCAGCGCTCGCTTAGTGTGCCTGACTTGCGCCGCAAGTCCCAGCAGGCTTTGATGGCCACCTCGCTGGCGGGCAGCATGATGATTGCTCAGGGAGGCAGTAGTGTTGACTCACAACTAGCCGAACAGGTTCAGGCTCTGGAAGCGGACAGCAAAGACAACCTGCTGGGCACCATCACCAAAGACGAGCACCAGGCTATCATCGAGAAGATGATCGGCATGGTAACTCGGCCTGCCGGCCACCTTGACAAGCAAGATGAGCTGTACTTAGAGCAGCAGCTCACCGATATGCTCGACTTCCCAGTCGCAGCCGAGCTAGAAGGCCAGCGGCTCAATCACAGCGTGGGCATCATGGGAGGAGAACAGCACCTGCGGCGGTTCCCCAGCGATACGCTTGACCAGCACGATGCCTACCAGGAAGCCGGCCTAGCCCCAGACCGCGGCGCTTACGGCTGGTTTACCGAACAGGGTGAGTTGACCGGCTCCGCTATCCAGCGTGAGAAGTACTACTTTGCCGTCCAGACCCTGTACTTGTCCAACTGGAACCGCGATCACCTTCACCTCAAAGAGTGGTATAAGTGGCGGAAGATGATCGTTATTAACCCTCACGACCGGACCGCAGTGGTAGGAGTGGTGGGCGATGCTGGGCCGGCGCTGTGGGTCAATAAGCAGTTTGGCGGCTCCCCGGAAGTAATTCGGGAAGGGGCGATCTGGAGCAAACAGGCCCGCGGCCGAGTCCTGTTGTTGTTTGTTGACGACCCACAGGATAAGATCCCTTTAGGGGTGATCAAACTTGATTACGACCAATTAACAAAATTACCAACCGGCAGCCAAAAGTGATGATCGTCAACCATGCTCATTCTCACCATCCCAGCCGGGCCGTGTTTTACCGCTCGATCGTTGACTGGTCGCGGGTTGATGCCATGGTGTCGCGGCTGCCGCTCGACCAGCGGCCCGAGGTGTTGGAGCTGGTAATGAGCTGTCTGGACCACGCGGTGATGGAGTGCGTTTTTCATCGACTTGATGTTGATCGCCACCATACTTTTCTGGTGCTGTGCCAAGATCGCTATCACGACGAAGGCTTGTTGGAGTGGCTCAAACAGCACATTGATGACATTGAGTCAGAACTCAGTTCGATCATCGACAGAACTAAAACACAGATCGACCAAGTACTTGAATAATCTTTAAGCCTTACAATCTATTTGATAACTCTATTTATGATCACGGTTAATTTATACGTGGGGTCACGTTATCCGGTGGACCGCGCTAAACTGCGCGCCAAAGCTCGGCAAGTCCTCACAGAGCGAGGCATCAGCCACGCCCAGCTGGACGTGTCGGTGGTGGGTGCTCGCAAAATGAGGATGCTCAACGAGGAAAAGCTAAATCATCAGGGAGCAACCGATGTCTTGTCGTTTCCTCAGCACCAGAAAGACCAACTGGCAGACTTTCCGATGCCGGCGGGCATACCGCCCCACTTAGGTGACGTAGTGGTCAGCTTTCCGGAGGCCATCAAAACAGCTCGGCGGTTTGGCAAGCGCGTTGACGACCAACTCTGCTTTTACCTCGAGCACGGCCTGCTCCACCTCTTGGGTTACCATCATGACTAGCATAGAATAGTCTCTGTTATGCCTTGGGCCACCCAATACCGCCCCCGCCGTTTCTGTGACTTGCACATCAGGTCCGTCCGGCAACAGCTGGAAAGACTGCTTCAGGCCCGGAGCTGGCCCCGGGCTTTTGTGTTTGCCGGGCCCAAGGGAACCGGCAAAACCTCAGCCGCTCGGATCATCGGCGCCCTGCTCAATGATCCTCACAACCAGGCTGCCGTTGAGCGGCTGTTTGCCGCCGACACAGCTAAATCATCCCCAAAATCCGGTCGGCAGGGCCAGTCGGCACCACCTAAATTACAGGAGCCCGGCCAGTTTGACCAGGTTGCGGCAATTTTCACCGGCCGCTCTCAGGTGGTCCTGGAGCTCGACGCGGCTAGCCACCGTGGTATCGACGACGTCAGGGCCCTGCGCGAGCGGTTGTACTTGCCACCGACGGGAGGCATGGTGACGGTAGTCATCCTTGACGAGGCCCACATGCTGACCACCGAAGCTTTCAACGCCCTGCTTAAGTTACTGGAAGAACCACCTTCTCAAGTGGTGTTTGTGCTAGCTACCACTGAGCTTCATAAACTGCCAGCCACCATTGCGTCGCGTTGTCAGTTGGTGGAGTTTCGGCGGGCTAGCAGTCAGGAGCTGATTTCCGCCCTGGAGCGAGTAGTCAAGGCCGAGGGCCTCGCACCCTCGGCAGGCGTGCTGGCCAACATCGCCGCCCAAGCCGACGGCAGTTTTCGGGACGCCATCAAGCTGCTGGAGTTGGCCGCCAACCAAGACAGCCCGCTCGACCTAGACAATCCGGCCCTGGCCGGTTACCGGCAACTAAACACCTTGGTGCCCAAGCTAATCGGCGCGGTGGTTGCCAAGGACGAGACCGCCACTGTCTCAAAGCTGGCGGAACTCAGAGATCTCAGTTTGGCAGACGCTACGGTCTACCAGCATACCTTAAGCTACTTACACCAGCAGTTGATGCTGGCCCTGGGCGTGGAGTCAGGCCAAGCCAAGCTGGACCGGCGAGTTAGTTTGTTTTTGCTCGATGAGCTCAAAGGACTTCCCCGTCAGGAAAGTGCCGTCATCCCGCTGCTGGCGCTGGAAATCACTTTGCTGAAGTTAATTGACCGGGCGCGGCACCAGCAAAACGGGGACACGCCGGCTAAAGCCACCACCAAGCTAAGCGCTGCAAACCAAGCTAAAGAAACAGCCGCCTCGAAAGCGGTCGCCAGGTCTAACGGCCACCCAGCCGAGCCTAACGGCCAAAGCCAACCCCAGAACTTGCAGCGGCTGATCACTTCGTGGCAGAGCTTTGTGTCTTCAGTCAAGCAGCACAACGCCACTTTGGCGGCCCTGCTTAGCTCCGCCCAGCCTTTGACAGTCAGCAACGGGGTAGTGACGGTAGCGGTGTTTTACACTTTTCATAAAGATCAACTTCAGCAGCCGAAGTGCCGCCGTATCCTGGAAACTGCTGCCGAAGACCTGCTGGGTGCCGCTCCGGTTTTCGAGTTCGTGATCGCTGACCCAAGTATTCAGCCGACTGGAGCAGAAGATGTGGCACAGTTGGCCGGTCAGGTACTGATGTAGGGCTGGCTGCCGCGCTCCGGTTACGTTTAGTTTTTTGAACCGGTCCGTAGTACAATTGCCCCAACTATAGTCAGATAGACAGTAACCACTGCCGGATTAGGCAGTAACGGAAGTAACGAAGGAGATCTATGGCAAACCCCCTCAAAGCGCTCGGAGACGTCAACAAACTGAGAAAGCAGGCCAAGCAGATGCAGCAGGACCTGGCTGCCGAGGAGATCACTGTAGAGCACAACGACATCATGATAGTGATCAGCGGAGATCAGAAGATCAAGCACTTTTCTGTCCAGGGAGTGACCAGCGCCGACGCCGTTGACGCGCTCAACGACGCCATCAAGCAATCTCAAGAAATGGCCGCCAAAAAACTCCAGTCGATGATGGGCGGTGTCGGCGGATTGCCCGGCTTTGGCGGCGGCAGTTAGAACTTGGCACCAGCCACTTGGGGTAATTACGCAGTGCGGTTACTACTGGCTTCCAATAGTCCCGATAAACAGCGGGAGGTTAAGGATATCTTAAACCTGCCGGGGTTGGAGTTAGTCTTACCTGGGCAGCTGACGGCTACTCATCACTTGGACCCCGCTGAAACCGGCCTGACGTTTGCCGACAACGCCTTGATTAAAGCACGGGCCCATGCCGATGCCTCCGGACTGACCAGCTTATCGGACGACTCGGGGTTGGAGGTTGAGGCGCTAGGTGGCCGGCCCGGCGTCAACTCAAAGCGGTTTAGTTCCGGTAGTGACCAGGACCGATGCCGCCGACTGTTATCTCTATTAGTTTCCAGTCCGGACCGGACTGCCAGGTTTGTGTCGGTGGTGTGTATAGTAGTCAGACCAGAAGGAACCGGTCACGACTGTACTGAAGGCATTTGCGCTGGCCCGGACTTGGATGGTCCCACCGGCCTGACTGGTGACCTCCAACCCGCCGATAGCTACTTTTTTCAAGGAGAGATCTCTGGTACCATCGCTCGGTCAGCCCGAGGCCGAAATGGATTTGGGTATGACCCAGTATTTATCCCTGATGGTTATGACATGACCTTTGCCCAGTTGGGGGATGATGTCAAGAACCGGCTCAGCCATCGGGCTCGAGCCTTGACGGCCGCCAGGCCGTGCATCACTAAACTGATGGCTCGCCGGCAGACTCACTCTCCTGCTAAGTGAAAACGACAGAAGTTAAGTTGGCCGGTACGAGCTTAATTTGGCCGGTATGAACTCAATTATGATGAGATCAGTCCAACACTAAACGCCGGAGCTTGACGATCACTTTTATTATGGACCAGTTATCAGCCGCAGGATCTCCAACCGGGCAGTATCCGCCGGACGCCACGGTGCTAGACAAGTACGCCCGAGTTTTGGTCAAGTTCGCTCTCAACAAGGGCCAAGGTATCCAGCCAGGCGAAGTGGTGGAGTGCGTGGTGCCAGACGTGGCCAAACCGCTGGCCCAGGCCCTCCAGCAGGTAGTGCTGCAGGCCGGTGGTCAGCCGCTTATCCGGTTACTGCCCACCGGTTTCGATAAAGATTTCTACGACTTGGCTAGCTGGGACCAACTTACTTTTTTCCCAAAAAACTATCTCAAAGCTAAGGTTGAGCTACTCGATCACCAGATAGGTATCATCGCCGATCCCTACCCGGAGGAACTTAAAGATACCGATCCCAGGAAGATCATGACCGCTCTCAACGCCAAAAAAGAGTACCAAGACTGGCGGGTGGCCAAGGAACAGCTCGGCCGGTACTCATGGACACTGGCTTTATGGGGAGTGCCGGCCAAGGCGCAGATTGTGGGGCTGTCGATAGAAGAGTACTGGCAGCAAATTATCCAAGCCTGCTACTTGGACCGGCCGGACCCAGTGGCCGAGTGGCAGAAGTTGTTCGCTTTCCAGCGTCGCCAGTTGGCCAAGCTGAACTCATTACAGATCGAGCACTTGCACATTACCGGTCCGCGCGTTGACCTGAAGGTTAAACTAGGGAAACAGCGGCGCTGGGTGGGCGGCAGCGGCGCCAACATTCCCAGCTTTGAGTTTTTTACTTCGCCTGACTGGAGGGGTACTACCGGTTGGGTAGAGTTTAATGTGCCGCTGTTTCACCACGGCGTAGTCATGAAGGACATTAGGCTGGAGTTCGTCGAGGGCCAGGTGACCAGCGCTACCGCCAGCCAGCACCAACGGGTCCTGACAGAGATGCTCAAGGTGCCCGGCGGCAACAAGGTGGGCGAGTTCTCACTAACCGACAAGCGGACCTCACGCATTAGCCACTTCATGGCGGAAACGCTCTATGACGAGAACATGGGCGGGCCGCACGGCAACATGCACCTAGCGGTGGGCCGTTCGTACCACGATACCTACAGCGGTGACCAGCAGCTGGTTGACCCCCAAGACTGGCTGGAAATGGGCTTCAATGACTCGGCCCTTCACACCGACATAGTTACCACCGACCAGCGAACGGTGACCGCCACCTTAGCAGATGGGACTACTAAAGTTATCTATAAAGATGGTATGTTTGTACTGTAGGTGGTGTCGGTAGTCGCTTTAGCCGTCCACATGTACTGATTTCTTACCTGCCCATGGACCAAGCTTCCCATCAGCACCCGATTGCCTATTTTTGTGCCGAGTACGGCTTGGAGAGCCGACTGCCGATCTACGCTGGCGGTTTGGGCGTACTGGCCGGTGATACTTTGAAAGCGGCCGCTGACGCCAACCTGCCGATGGTGGGAATTGGGCTGCTCTATCACGGCCAAGCCGCCCATCAGCACATCACCGCGGAGGGGCTTCAGCAGGAGCAAGACCACTTTTTTGATCCCGTTGATGCCGGTCTGGAGCACGTCTATGTCGATGACCAGCCGCTGTTTGTGCGCGTTCATTTAACCGAGTTGGACATTTGGCTGCAGTGCTGGCAGAAAAAAATTGGGCCCGGCGTGACGCTGTATTTGCTCGATACCCACAACGACCAGAATGCCAGCTCCCAGCGAGACATCATGTGCGCGCTGTACTCGGGTACCCAGGAAGAAGTGGTTAAACAGCAGCTGCTGTTGGGTATTGGCGGCGTTAAACTGCTCAAGTCTTTGGGGATCAAGCCGTGTTTTTTTCACGTCAACGAGGGTAGGCCGGCGTTTCTGCATTGGCAGTTGGTCCGCCAGTACATGGACGAACACGGGGTGGATCACTACCAGGCTAGACAGCACGCTATCAAGCACACTGTCTACACCAACCACACCTTGGTCGGAGCGGGCAATCAGTCGTACCCGCGCTGGCTGATTGGCAAGTACGCCGCCTACTACGCCGACAAGATGGGCATCAGCTTGGACGAACTACTAGCTGATGGCATTGGCCAAGACCCGGACCGTTTCGAGGTGACCACCTTTGCTCTTAACACCTCGGCTCGGGCCTCTGGTGTCAGTCGGATCCACACTAGCCTGTCTGAGCAGACTTGGCCGCGGTACGACTGGGTGAACGTCACCAACGGCGTTCACTTGCCTAGCTGGCAAGACCGCCAGTTGCCCCAGCTGGTCGATGATCGGGCTGGTCTGTGGCGCCGCCGCCTCGATAACAAACACCAGCTCAACCAGTTTGTGATCGAGCGGACCGGCTACGGCTTTGACCCCAACCGGCTGGTGATCGGCTGGGCTCGCCGCATCGCCGGTTACAAGCACCTGGAGTGGCTGTTTGCCGACGTAGAGCGCCTCCGGGCCTTGCTGGCCAACGATCAGCGGCCAGTCCAACTTTTGGTAGCCGGTAAAGCCCACTTCCTGGACGATGGCGGCAAGCGGTTGCTTCAGGAGGTGATTGGCTACATGCAGCGGCAGTTATCGGGCTGGGCGTTGTTCATTCCCGACTACGATCTGGACGTGGCCCGCCGGCTGGTCCAAGGCAGTGATGTCTGGCTCAACACCCCCGAACCGGGAATGGAGGCCAGCGGCACCTCCGGGATGAAAGCGATGGCCAACGGCGCTTTGAGCTTGAGCGTGGCCGACGGTTGGGTGCCGGAGGTTGACTGGAGCGACAAGGGCTGGATCATCGACCCTGCCCAACCCAGCCAGTCCATCTACACTTTATTGGAGCGTGACATCGTACCGCTGTACTATCAACGCGACCAGCAGGGTTTGCCGCTGGAGTGGCTGGAACGGATGGGTCGCTCGATTCGCCAAGCCGAGCAGTTCTCGGCCGCCCGAATGGTTAGGGAGTATGTTGACCGGCTGTATCCCCAGGAGTGTTTTCATCATCCCAGTGATGGATGAAGTAGCGAACAGTAGCGGCCAGGCCCTCATCTAGCCGAGTGGCCGCCTGCCACTCAAACGCTTGGCGGACTTTAGTGGCGTCCGCGTAAAGCTGGAGCGGATCGCCGGGCCGACCAGGGAAGTGTTTGATCTGGGCGGACCGACCAATGATGCGTTCCAGATGGCCAATGATCTCCAGCACTGAGGCAGGTTGCTCAGTGGACAGGTTAAAGTAGTGGTACTCGGCATGGTGACGGCGGGTAAACTCTAGGGCCAGCAGATGGGCTGCCACTACGTCGCTGATGTAGACGTAGTCGCGCCGGTGCTGACCATTACCCCAGACCGTCACTTCTTCACCGCGGTATATCTGTTGGATAAATCGGGGAATGGCGTGCGTTTCCGGCTGGTGGTGCTCTTCGGGGCCGTAGAGGTTGAAGTAGCGCAAGGCAACTCCGGTGAAGCCGTAGGCGGATACGTAGCTGGACAACAGCCCTTCCATAGCCAGCTTGGTGACGCCGTAGGGATTGATCGGCAGAGTAACATCGTCCTCTTTGATGGGGACACGGCGTGGTTCGCCGTACACGGCTGCCGAAGAGGAGAAAATTAATGTCCTGATTTGGTTGTAGCGCATCGCTTCCAGCACCGACACCGTGCCTTGGATGTTGTAGTCGATGTACCGGGCCGGTTTCTCCACCGACTCACCGGCCTCGATCAACGACGCCAAGTGAAACACCAGTTCGGCGTCGCGCACTTCGCGGCGCATCCGTTCAGTGTCGCGGACGTCGGCGATAACAGTGGGATAGTCCGGGCTGGGTTTAAGATCAATGATCTTGAGCTGATGACCGTTGGCTGCCAACCGTCGGCACAACTGCCGGCCTAAAAAACCGGCCCCTCCGGTGACAATGATCGGCGTGGGGGTCATGGAGTGAGTATACTAGAGACGCCGGTGATAGTCAGTTGTGAGGTTGAGCGGCAAGTCCAATCAAAAGTTGTCCCTAAAAAGGCCTTTTGCGACGCGGCGCCTGCTTGATAGTGTGTTATATACTTATCGAGATTAGTACGGATGTGGTCCTCCTAAAGACTAGTTGTAAGTATGAGTTCCAAAAAACGCGAATTTGGCTTCCGGCCCGTACCACCTGCTCGAGACCCTGATCACAGTTCAGCTTTTTTGTCCCTGTCAAATGGCGGTAGCCGGCGAAAAAGATCAAATGACCATAACCCAATCTTTCTCAATTATGAAGAACAGCCGCAGTCGGTAGCAGAGGCAAACAGCGACTGGATTGATGTCGATGACCTGCTTGATCTCTACCTCCAAGATGTGGCTAAGTATCGATTGCTCGAGCCAGCTGAAGAACTGAGCTTGGCGATACAGCTTGAGCTGGGAAAGCTAGCCGAGATCCTGTTGCAAGAGGTTTATGGTCAGCCGCCGCCGGATGTAAAACCGGCTAACAGTGACCAAAACTTTTCCGGACCATCATCGGGCTTCCCAGACATTGGAGTTACAACTTGGCAAACAGAGATTGCCACTCAAAAGGCGACTGAGCAGAAAATGCAAACTGCTGAAGTTGAGCAGAAACTTCGAGCATGGATCGCAGAGAACACTGATCTGTCAGACGTTGCACTAATGAAGCTTGTTGAACAAGGCAATGCTGCTAAGAATGTATTGATTGAGTCTAACTTGCGGCTGGTTGTTTCTGTAGCGAAAAAGTATCGGGGTAAGGGTGTTGAATTTGAGGACTTGATCCAAGCCGGAAATTATGGGCTAATCTACGGTATAAATAAATTTCAGTTTTGGCTGGGTAATAGAGTGAGTACCTACGTTACCTACTGGATACGTCAAAATATTGAGCGTTCAGTTGCAAATACAAGTAGAACTATTCGGATACCGGTTAATCTGAACTCCCAATTAAGCAAATTGCCTAACGAAACTAGGCGACAGTCTAGGATACTTGGTAGGAAACCTACCACTTCAGAGCTGGCTATAGCTCTAGGAATGTCTGAGGAACAACTTGTTAAGCTGACGACAATTGATGACGACCTGTTGTCTTTAGATACGCCACCGACAAGTAAGCCCGGAGGAGGCGGAGATTTTTGGGATATCATCGAAGATCCAAATAGCCCTAACCCTGCCGAACTTGCAGAATGGAACGATCTGGCTGAACGACTAATAAAAGCGCTGGACGAACTCTCGCCAGGTCGAGCTCAAATAATCACCTTAAAGTTTGGTTTAGAAGATGGGCCGCCGCTAACACGGAAACAAATAGGAGATGTTTGCGGTCGTTCTCAGGAGTGGATTAGACTGGTGGAATTAGGAATTCTTCGGAAGTTAAGAAGAGCACTGGACGTTGAGTGAACAAGGCACGATACTCTCTGGACTCCGTAAACAACATATAGACAAGTCAGAAAAAGTTGATAGAATCCGATCGGTTTAGCTGAAACTAATCGATGGCGAATTCATCTTTACGGATAGGGAGTCCGAAACAGGAAAATGGTGAACACTAGACACGTTGAAAGAGCGGTCACAACTGCATCTCGCACAGCCACAGAAGCAAGGGGAAGAGCGATTATTGACCTTGCAATAAGGCAAGAACTTGTTGGTCTCAGCGACTTAATTCAATCGTTTGTCAGCGATGCAGGGATTGAAAATAAGTTAAAGATTAAAGTCTTGTTGGTATTGGCCCTAAATCCCAACCAGCAAGTTCGCTATTGTGTTTTACCTACAGCGAGTGAGCCTTCCAAAACTACCCGAAACTTAGTCAATCTGCTTGATAGTGATGGACGGAACCTCTCTCAGAACCAGTTCGGACTGAAAGCAATCCACGTACTTGCACTGTACGCTAAAGCCTTCAATTATAGTGAAGTGCTAGAGATAGCTAACCAACTCTACTCGAAGATACTTAAATCAATGCTTGCCCGGGCTAATCAGCCGCTTGCCGATGAGATGCAAACTCTGAGTGCTAGTTCCTTCGTGACCATGATGCTTGGGTCGCGTGATGATAACGAGTTCTTTCAATTTGTCGAATGGTACTATGGCCGTGAGCCACTAATTGAAAGATATGAACAAGAAGAATTAGGGGGAAGAGCGCCGGTTGTTCTAGAAACTGCTGAAAATAATTGAGATAATCGGGAGAACAGAGCGATAACAGAGCGATGGAGGCTTTTGGGTTATAGATTGATCCCCTTGGTAGATATTGTTAGAACTTATTATAGATTTATAAACCCAACTCAATTACACCCACCGAACAGAGCGTCCCTCTCGCATTCATACTCATAGCCACCGTCGTTAATAGGGCTATTCATCAAATTAGGGAAAATAAATCCCAAAACTGTAAACAAAAGTATTGCTGATAGGGTTATCCCCACTATGCAACCTACAAATGCCGATATAGTTCTAACAGCTTGGAGCTTCCAATCCTTAGTTTTCTCATCTATTAAGTTGAAAACTATAAAACAACTCGCCGTAATTCCAAAACTAATTAGTAAGTACTCAATGGTCAATGTCGCCTCCCTCTCTGAATACTAGCTCAATTACTCGTTTACGTATGCCTCACATCCTTCAATAAATGACTCAGAATTACCACCACAATCGCTCGGGTCTGTTATTCCTTTATTTTCTGCCCATTCATAACCTGCCTCGTGACCTGAACAATCATCAGTGCAATCCCAATTGTTTCGTGTAATAGTTTCGTCAACCTCAATATCAATCTCTTTGCCGTTTTGGAATGTCCGTTGTATACGTTCTGGCTCTGTTCTCTCAGGTTTTAGTAAAAACCAGGCAGAAAATAAGACTAAACCCATTACAATGATCATTGTAATTGTATTGTTTTTTTCTTGTTTCATATCCACTTAATATACAAATTCTTCGCAAGCTTTACCATCCTTATCTTCATCAAGGTTATAA
>PFDK01000019.1 GCA_002772645.1 Candidatus Pacebacteria bacterium CG10_big_fil_rev_8_21_14_0_10_56_10
CTCGATCAAGACCTTGGTTTTGCCGTCTCTGCTAGTCAAAGCTTTGCAGATGGCGACGATCACAAGCGACGTGAAATTATTAGCAATCTTGGCTCGAACCTGTTGCTTGCTGATAAGACACTTGATATAGAACTCCGAGAGCCACTAGAAATCGTTCAAAAGATGGTAAAAGACGTGCAACTTGCTGCTGAAAGGTTCGCACCTCTTGAAAACGTTGATAATTCGGCTAATTTTAGGGAGTATTTATCTGAAAGTCCCGTAATGGGTGGCTGACCGGATTTGAACCGGCGACCTCCGCTTCCACAGAGCGGCGCTCTAACCTACTGAGCTACAACCACCTAAACAGATCAATATTATATCAAGAAACAAACAGGCTGGTGTTTACCTGGCGGATGAACTCTTTAAAAAGTGTTGAAACTCACTAGGGGTTAAAAGCTTTTCTGATACAACCTGCTGTCTCAATTGATGGTTCTCACCAACTCCTGCGGGCCTGCGCAGAGAGCTGACCAACTGGGGTAACCTAGCCAAGTGCTTGATATGGTCCACTGCCAGTGGTTCAAGACAACGGTCAGCCTCGCCCAGTGCCACGCCAGGTATGTAGCTGAACAACAACTCCTCCGCCTGACTGTGCCCTATCACTAAGCACTCTTCGGGACGGAGCCGGTGGCGCCGCAGGAAAGACTCCGCCTGCATCAACTTCTTTTCCGCCTCTGCCTGTACGTAGCGCACGTCCTGGACGCGCTGTTGCTCGTCAAAAACGATCCGCGTGTTGGCAAACCAATCTGCTACTCCTAGTCGACAGGCAACCTCTCGGACCAGCACATCTATCGATCCGGACAGGATGCCTATCAAGTAACCGCTCTGTTGGAGCCGGGAAATCGTGTCGAAAGCATCACCACGGACCACCAGCTTCGACAACAGCCGGTCCCAAAGCAAACCGTCGGTGACGTGGGCCGCCTCGCCTACCAAAAAGGGAAACATCAAGCCTCGGACCTCGTCCCAGTTCGACTCCCCTTTCAGTAGCTGGCTATACAGCAGCCAGTGCCAGTCCGGGTCAACGTCTACGGCGTGAATGAAGTCGAACCAAGTACCGTCTGTTACGAGTAGAGGATCAAGGCCAAGGAGGATGGCCTTGGGGGCTAGGTGGGCAGGCAGGCTGCTGGCTAAGCGCGCATCAGCTGCAATCAAAACATATCATATGATATCACGATTTTTCAAGCGCAGAACGATTGTGTGCAGAACAACCGCGCAGAACAACCGCAGTACAGCCGACCAATTCGCAGAAATCAAAATCGCCAATTTATATACAACAACTCAACTTGGAGATATCCTTGGTGTATGACAGGGCGGCGAGCTTGATAGCTTCGGCCAGCGTCGGGAACATCGGCAAGGAATTGATCACATCTTCGATGGTGTTCTTATTTTTGACCAACATCATCGCTTCGGCGATAAGTTCACCGGCGTTTGGCGCCAGAATATGAACTCCTTGAATTTGGTGCGAGTCCGGATAGATCGCCATTTTAACCAGCCCTTCGGTCCGGCGCATGATGATGGCTTTGGGCACATCCTTTAGCGAAACCGTCCGGCAGGCACACACGCCCATCTCTTTCATCTGGTCGTCTTCGGTCAGACCCACGCCGGCCAGCTGCGGATCGGTAAAAATGGTGTACGGCACGGTGTGGTAGTCAATGGCAAGCGTTGTTCCCTTGAGGATGTTTTCCGCGGCCAGCGTGCCCTCGCGCCCGGCCGTCGTTTCCAGCCGTAAGGGAGCGTTGGTGACATCTCCCACCGCCGCCATGCTTTGGTTTGAAGTTAGGAAGTTCTCGCTCACCACTACCGCCTGCCGATCGTTAATCTCAACGCCGGCCAAATCAAGTCCCAGCCCATGAGTATTGGGGGTCTTGCCGGCCGCCAGCAGTATTTCTTCAGCGGCCACCTTTTCTTCGGCATCGCCTACTAAAAAGGAAACAATTTTTTGACCGTTTTCAATTCGGGCACTGGTAACCTCAGCATTAGTTTTGATGTCAATTCCTTCATTGGTGAGAATCTCGGTCAGTCGATGGGTGAGCTGATTTTCAGCCGGCGGAAAAATTGAGCCGCCGCGCTGTAAAATGGTCACTTTTGTCCCGAAGCGAGCAAACATTTGGGCAAATTCCAGGCCAACCGGCCCGGCGCCGATCACTACCAAGCTTTGTGGCAGTTTCTCAAGGCGTAAAGCCTCGATGTGGGTAATAAAACCGACGTCGCGGATACCGTCGATTGGCGGGACGGTAGCCGTAGACCCAGTGGCGATAATAAATTTTTCCGCTGTCAGTTTTTCATCATTAACAGCTACCTGGTTGGCAGAATCAAAGGTAGCTTTTCCCTCTATCGCGGTGACGTACTTCAGATTTTGCAGCACTTTTTCGTACTTTTCTTGGCGAAGCTTCTCAACCAGCGCCAGCTCATCCTGAACCACTTTTTGAAAGTCGAAATTTTTGACCTCTAGCTCAACACCGGGGATTTGATGGTGTTTGGCGTGGTGGATAGTTTCGGCAGCCCACAACAGAGTTTTTGACGGCACACAGCCCACGTTGACACAAGTGCCGCCGAGCGGAAGTCCGGCATTAATGATGGCGGTATTTGCCTCCAGCTCGTTGGCGCGAATAGCGGCCGCGAACGCCCCCGCTCCGCCACCGATGATAATAAGGTCAAAGTTTTTCATGCTAGTTCCAGCCTTTCTTCAAGGTACTCCCGCAATGGCGAGTCTTTCAGTTTGTAGTAGACGTGGCGAAAGTCCCGGCGGCTCTCTACCATGTTTGCTCTTTTAAGTTTGCTCAGGGTGTGGGAAACGGCGGAGATTGAAACACCGACCAGCTCGGCGATGTCACCTACCGTCAGTTCTCGGTGGCGGCAGAGGAGGTAGCAGATTTTTAGCCGGGTGGGATCACCGACCATACTAAACTCTTCGGAGCACTGGATGAGGGCGGCTTCATTCCCCAGTTCTTTTTTGAGTCGGAGCAACTTTCTTGTTTGCACTACAGTTCAAATGTAACACGACTCGAACAGCTATGCAAGCACCCTATGTGGGTCAATGATATTTGAGACTAGGCGGTATTAAACTTACGCTGTGTCAAACCGCGCGTGGTTGTCTGCTATCCACTTTATCATTCCTGCCCTTTGCTCATCCTCCGTTTTATTGCCCTGTTGTTGCATAAAATCAGCATGTGCTTTTGCGTAATGAGGCTTCATTTCCTCCATCCACTCATCAAATGTTTCACCTTGCGCTTGGTGATCACAGAGATCGCATTTCAGTGTTTTCATGTGATCCTTTATTTTTCTCCATCACTGACCATTGGCGCGCCAAGCAGGACTCGAACCTGCGACCTACTGCTTAGAAGGCAGTTGCTCTATCCGGCTGAGCTATTGGCGCTCAGCAGCTATTATACCTCTATACCTCGAGACACCTTCAGGAGTAAACGTCCCTGACCTCAAACCGTGAAGAAGCAACAGGGCAAACCATCACTTGCTAAGCCTCTTTTTTAAGTTTTAGCGTCGGTCTTGGTAAATTTGCGGGCTTTGGCAGTCCCGGCAACTCTGGCAGTCCTGCCAGAGTTGGCTGACCGGCGCCCCGTCTTGTTTCCACCACCACCAGCTTTTTTCTTGGTCCGAGCGGCGGCTTTTTGGGCGGCGTCGCCCAGCCGTTGCTCGATTTTAGCTTTGACCTCGGCAGTTGTCTTTTCCGGGTCTTGCTGGAATTTGTCGACAGTATCCTCCAGCGTTTCTTTGGCGTCCTTAATGCGGCCGGCAGCTTGTTGACGATTTTCTGGCCGAGATAGAAACACCGCTGCCGCCCCGGCTGCCAGCCCGAACACGAAGCCCAGTAGACCATGGCCCTCTCGGCTCTGTGGCTGATGACGAGATTGGTTTGGCATGATAGTCGTTCCCGTTATAGATGCTAATGAATTGTAACAATACTAATTGTATTCGTCAGGCCTGGCTTTTTCCAGAACGTGCCGTACAACATCAGCACTGTCTCGCCTACTTGGACTACGCCGCTTTCTTTGAACACAGCCATTAGCTTGTCGGCAGAATCAAGTTTGTGCTCAGGTAAGTCGACGGTTTGGCAGTACACCCCGTAGGTGACGCTCAATTTACGGCAGGTAGCTTGGTTGCTGGTCAGAGCGACAATCGGTATCTTGGGCCGGAACCTGGCCATCAGCCTGGCAGTCCGACCGGTCTCGGTTAGGCAGATCACTTTTTCGATGCCGAGTTCTTCGCCCTCCAGCAGCTGGATAGCGGCACCAGTGACGCACAAGGTAGTGTCGGTGTTTTTTTCCCGGGACAGCTTGGCCAGGTTGGTGACTTTGAGTTCGTTGAACTCTGCAATTTGGGCCTGGACCTGGACGCTCTGGACCGGGTACTTACCTATAGTGCTCTCTTCCGAGAGCATCACCGCGTCGGTACCATCGTAAATAGCATTGGTGACATCGCTAACTTCCGCTCTGGTTGGCCGGGGGTTATCCACCATGCTTTTGAGCATCTGGGTAGCGGTAATGACCGGCTTGGCCAGGTGGCGGCACTTATCGATGATCAGTTTTTGCCAGTAAATCAGTTGCTCGTACGGCACTTCAACGGCCAGGTCGCCACGGGCCACCATCACCACGTCGGCTACTTCGATAATTTCGTCGAGGTGGTCCAAGGCGCTCTGGTTCTCGATCTTAGCCACGATCTGGGCGGATGACTTCCTGGACTCGAGCTCACTGCGCAAAATCTCAATGTCCGAGGCCCGCCGCACAAACGACAGCCCCACCAAATCGATGTACTCCAGATCAACTTGGTCTAAGTACTGATAGTCGCGTTCGGTCAGTGACGGCATATCGAGAATAATCCCAGGCGTGTTCATGGTTTTGCGGTCGCTGACGGTGCAGTTGTGCAGTGTCTTTGCTATCAGCGAGTCGCCACTTTTCTCTTGGACCACAAACTCGCACGCTCCATCCTCTATCAGGATTTTGTCATCTGCGGATAACGACTCGATGACATCCTGGGGGATGAAAACTCGGTCCTGGCTGTCACCGGCGTGGTTGGAAGTGAAAGTGGCTGTTTGTCCTTTCTTGAGGTCAAAACTTTGATGGTTGGGCAAGTCGATCCTAATCTCCGGCCCCTGTAGGTCAAGCAGGATGCCGATGGTTTGGTGCAGTTTGTCAGCAACGGTTCTGACGCGCTTGATCCGCTCGTCGTGCCAGGTGGGATCGGAGTGTTTGGTGTTGAACCTGGCCACGTTCATGCCTGCGCCGATCAACTGTTCCAAGATCTGAGTGGAATCGCTGGCCGGACCGATGGTAACTACATTTTTCGTCAACTTCATACTGCTCAAACATGCATTGAAATACCAACAATTCTTATTTCGCAACAAGTCTATTATCTCCCAACAGCCCTACTTCGTGAAGGCTCGGCTTGTTGGCAAGCAAGTGGCTAAAAGTAATATTTAGCGGCGCAAGTACCAAGCCTGCTTCCCTGTTTTACACCAGCCTTCATGGTGGTAGTATTGACAACGTGAAAAAAACAGAAAGAACCTAATGATAAACGACTCTCCTAAGACCGGGCCTAAGACTAAAACTGAGACTAAGACCGAGCCTAAGACCGGGACAGACTTGGCCCGGGAAATGCTTGATCGTCAGCAAAGCGCTGACAACCAACAACCAAGTTCGACCGCAGCTGGTCCTGCTGGGACCGACGAGGCGGCCGATTCAGACGAACTGGCCGAGACGCTCACCGCTCTCCAAAACGTGATCGAGCGCGGCGCCCAACAGCTAGAGAGCGTCAGCCGTCAGCTCAGAGAAAAACGCGACAGCCTAGGCAACGTCTTTGCCAACGACCAAGAGCTGGAGCAAGCCCGGGAACAAGCCCAGCTGGCTTCTCAACAAGCCAAGCAGCGCCAGACCAGCCTTCAGGCCGATCCCCAAGTCACTGCCCTCCAAGTCCAGATTGGCGAGCTGAAAGAACAGCAGCAGGAACTCAAAGAAACGCTCAGTAACCACTTGGTAAACTACTACCAATTGACCAACTCCAAGAGCTTCGACACCAGCGACGGCGACCAATGGGAGTTTGAGGTCAAGGCCCGGGTCAAGCCGCGGCGCAAAGCTAAGAACTGACCGGCCTAACGGTCAATTTTGCTCACTGGCTCTGTCGGCTCTCTGGTGGCTCTGGTCACCCTTTTTAGCCCCCGTTTCATTTTTTTCTCAGCCCTCTGCCTGCAGTTGTTCTTCGATGCGCAGTAGCTGGTTGTACTTGGCTGTCCGCTCACCCCGGGCTGGAGCACCCACCTTGACGTAACCGGCACCGGCACCGACCGCGATATCGGCGATAGAAGTGTCTTCGGTTTCTCCACTGCGGTGGGACACTACCACCTGCCAGCCGGCCCGTTGGGCGAGCCGGACGGCCTGAAGAGACTCGGTCAGAGTGCCGATCTGGTTAACTTTCATCAACAAAGCATTGCAGGCCCGCTCGGTGATGGCTTTTTCGATCCGGCCGGGGTTGGTCACCAGCAGGTCGTCGCCGACGATCATCAGCCGGTCACCCAGCCGCTCATTGAGCGTCACCCAGCCAGCCCAGTCGTCTTCGGCCAGTCCATCTTCCAGGCTAATGATTGGGTAGCGCTCCACCCAGTCTTGCCACTGCTCAATTAGCTGGGCAGTACTGCGGACGCGGTCGCTGCTCTCGGGCAGGTTCTTGAGGAGGTACTGGCCGTCTTGGTAAAGTTCGGACATGGCGGGGTCGAGGGCGATGGCTACGTCTTCTCCCGGTTTAAGGTTGAGCCGGGTGATGGCTGCCAGCAACAGCTCCAGCGCTTGTTCGTCGCTGTGCAGTTGGGGCGCGAAACCGCCTTCGTCACCAACCATCGTTTGCAGGCCGGCCTCTTTGAGAACCGTCTCTAGTTGGTGATAGAGTTCACTGCCCATTTCAAGTTTGTCCGCAAACGTCTTTCCCGCCAGCGGCACCAGCATGAACTCTTGAAAGCTGGTAGTCTGCCAGCCGGTGTGGGCGCCCCCGTTGATGACGTTAAACATCGGGGTGGGCAAGCGCCGCCGGGCCGGTTGGCCGTCCAGCTCAGACATCAGCTGCCGGATGTAGCGGTAGTACGGCAACCCCAAGCTGGCCGCCGCTGCTTTAGAGATGGCTAGCGACACTGCCAAGATAGAGTTGGCGCCGAACCGGCCGAGGTTGTCGGTGCCGTCACGCATCACCAGCTCTTGGTCTACGGCGGTTTGGTTGCCGACGTCGTTATCGATCAAGAACTCTCGCAGCTGCTCGTTAACTATCCGGACTGCCCGCTCAACGCTTTTACCGTGGTACCGGCGCGGGTTGTTGTCACGCAGTTCCACCGACTCGTGCCGGCCGGTGCTGGCCCCGCTGGGAACGGCCGCCCTGCCTTGACTGCCGTCCGTCAGCTCGGCTTCCACTTCCACAGTCGGGTTGCCGCGCGAGTCTAAGATTTGACGGGCATGGAGTGAGGAGAGGCGCATACCGTTATGGTACTCGCCCCGCAACCGTTCGCCAAGCGCCGGGCCGGCCGGAGCTTCTCGAGCAGTACCTCAGTAGAGTACCGCCGCCAAAAAAAGAGCGGCAAAACTTGAAGGACCCAAACTGTGGTTAGCGGCCTACCCGCTCGGTCATTCGGGAAATTACGTCAGGATCGATGTTTTTCTGGCGCTTGAGCGAGCGCAGTTTTTTGCGCAGCCGCTTGCGCTCGGTATTAATGACAGACTTGAGCCGGGACGGTTTTTGGTGATAGCGCCGGTCTTTGGCCAGTGTCACTATGTCCACTTCCGCCGCGGCTTTCTTGAACTTCTTGATGACGTCGTTAGTGTTGTCTCGGCCTCTGGCCTTTACTACAATCGGCATAACCAATAAATCGACTTAAAGTATTTACTGTACTATCAGCGCATCCCTTTGATGCGAAGGTGTATTATAACGCACTTGGCTAAGTTATCCAGCGATCGAGCTGCCTCACTGACTCCGGTTGACGAACGCTTCAGTTTCCTGATCAAGCTGGCGGGCCGTTTTCTTGGCCCGCCAACCACCCAACAAGTGCAAGTGTAAGTGCTGGACTTGCTGGACTTGGCGCCCGACGTTCATGACCAGCTTGTAGTTGTCGGCAATACCCAACTTAGCGGCCATTTGCCGAGCCAGCTGGAGCAGCCGGCTGTGAAAGCCGACCCGATCGAGCGGCACTTCCTCGAGCGAAGCATAAGGACGTTTGGAGATGATCAGCAGGTGGACCGGGGCCGCCGGTTGGATGTCGTCGATGACCATGAAGTCGTCATCTTGGTAGTGAACGGTGGCCGGTAGTTCGCCGTCGACAATCTTGCTAAAAATTGTCTTTTTCGTGGTGGGCTGATCGGACTGGGCAGACTGAGAGGATTGGGCGGGATTAGCCATACGTTTCTTTGATTAGCTCAATAGTTTTGGCCAGTGTTAGCGGGCTGGGTTGAAGCTGACGCTGTTTGCTCGAGCCGTTCAACAGCATTTTACCACTGGGATGGTAGTACCAGGAGCCAGCCGTATCGACGGCTTTGATTTTGTCAGCCAGCGGCCGCAGGTCAAACGGGGCGTCCGGCCGGCACTTGATTCTGATCGTCCCCAGTTTTTGGTCTTTGCGCACCACCAGCACATAACCTTGTTTCTGGGCAACTTTGATGGTGTCGTCGTTACTTGTTTCTACCCCTAAACAGCGGCCGTGCCTGATCTCAAACTGTTGTCCCTCTTGGGCGATGATCTCTTCGGCCTTGAACCGCTGGTTCAGGGTAGAGTAGGCACTGTCCAGGCAAGTCATGCCAAACTGGAGCTGAGAGTCGTCGTTGTGAAGCTGGATGAACTCCAGCCCGCGGATCAAGTCGTGAACCATGAAAACGTAGCGCTGGTGGCTGGCCTCAGGCCAGTAGATTTCTCCGAAGTGATCAATCTCGGTGACGAACTCCACCAGGAATTTTAATGGCTGGTCTTGGGCCAGCTCGGGATGTACTTGGCAAACATGGTCGTAAACCAGCCGAGCGGCGCTCAGGTCGCGCTCTCCCCTGCCGGGCTGGTGGTGGTCGAACTCGCCCAGACCAGTGTCTACGTGAGTGACGTCACTGCCCTCCCAACCCAGCCGGCCCAACTCTGCTTGGCTGATAGTTTGGCCGGGATCGACGAACGCTATTCTGGCGTCGCCGTAGTGCTGATTATCGAATCGCTTGAACAGCCAGACGGCGGCGATGGCGTCCAGATCAGGAGCGTGGTGGGTGACCAGTAAGCGGCGATCCATTCTTATTGCAGTATAGCAGTCGATGGTGGTGCCCAACCGGCGCCAAACCGACACAAACCGGCGTAAAAAGAGGGCCCAAGGAAAGTCCCGCCGCAAAGGACGTGAAGTTCAGTCATTTTGCAGCGGGTCCTCACCGGGATTAATCAGTAGTATAGGGATTGATGGAGAAAAACCTAGCAGCAAAAAGGCTTGATGGTAGGCTTTATAACACTTTTCCTCGACCAACAGAAAAAAACACTATGAGACAGCCGCGCAGACTCGATGATGGGCCAACAGCTGGGCCTCGGCTTCGTCGCGTCGTTTTAACTCTACCTGATTACCATTTTTGGCCGACGTAACCAGCCTAATCGGGCAGCCAATTAAGTCGGCATCGGCCAGTTTTTCGCCCGCTCCCAGCTGTCTGTCGTCCCACAGCACCTCAACTTGGTTGGCCTGTAGTTGGTCGTGGAGCCACTCGGCCAGCGACTCGCCGCCCGCCAAAGACACCAGCTGAACTTTGAACGGCGCCACCTGCTCGGGCCAAATGATGCCGTGCTCGTCGTGGAACTTCTCGACCAGTACACCCATCACCCGGGAAGTGCCAATCCCGTATGAACCCATGTAGACCGGTTGCTGTTTTCCTTGTTGGTCGGTGAAGGTGTAGCCAAAAGCATCGCTAAACTTAGTGTAGAGCGGGAAAATATTGCCTACCTCTGCTGCCCGGAACACCTCGTACTGCTCGCTGGTTTCCGGAAAGTAGTCGCCGGCCAGGGCCATTTTGATGTCGTAAAACCTGCTTGGTTCGGGCAGGTCTCGGCCGAAGTTGACGTTGATGATGTGGTAGTTGGTTCGATTGGCGCCGCTCTCAAAGTTGACCCGACCGGCCAGCGAGTCGTCCAGGTACACGGCTACCTCATCGGGCAGGCCAATGATGCCGGCGTAGCCCACCTCTGCCCCAGTGACTTGTTTGACACGCTCGGCGGAAGCCAGCCGTAGGCCCGAACAGCCCGCCACTTTGCGCAGTTTCTCTTCGTTGATGTCGTACTCGCCCCTCACGGCGGCCGCGATCAACCGGCCGTCATCGGCTTCAAACAAGATAGTTTTAGTTGTTTTTTCGATCGGAATATCGAGATGTTTGGCCAGGGCTTCCGCCCCGACAATGCCCTCACCCTCTACTTCTCGCCGCTCGGCCGGCTGTTCACCGGACTGATCAAACTCGGGAGCTTGGCTGGGGGCGATTTCTTTGTTGAAAGCCACCTCGGACTGGGCCGCGTAAAAAACCTCGTCTTCGCCCGATTCACACCTGGTCTGGAACTCGTGAGAGTAGTTGTCGGTGAAGTCGCCGCCGGAAGCA
>PFDK01000008.1 GCA_002772645.1 Candidatus Pacebacteria bacterium CG10_big_fil_rev_8_21_14_0_10_56_10
ATAGTACGGCAGGTGGCCCGATGTCTCGAACAGTTCTTGGCGGGCGATGTGGGGAGTGGTGACCCTCAGATACCCAGCCTCGGCTTCCATTTCCTTGACCAGCCGTTCGATCTCGTCCTTGATGATCTGGCCTTTGGGCAGCCACATGATTAGGCCTTTGCCCACCAGGTCGTCGATAAAGTAGAGCTCCAACTCCTGGCCCAGCCGCCGGTGGTCGCGCAGTTTGGCCTGCTGCTGGCGTTCCAGGTAGTCATCAAGCTCGGCCTGGCTGGGCCAGACTGTGCCGTAGATCCTGGTCAGCATCGGGTTGTGCTCGTCGCCACGCCAGTAAGCGCCGGCTACCGACAGTAGTTGGAAGTGCTTGATCTCGGCGGCGGGCGTGCCAACGTGGCCGCCGCGGCACAGATCGACAAACCCGCCCGATTGATAGAGGCTGATCGTCTGGCCCTCCCCGGCGAGTTCGTCGATCAGCTGCTGCTTGTACGGATTGTCGGGGAACTGCTGCTTGGCCTCGTCAGCCGAGACTTCCCGGCGCTCAAAACCAGACCAGTCCTTGCCTAACTGGCGCATTTTTTGCTCAATTTGCGGGAAATCGCTCTCGCTGACGGGCTGGCCGAACTCGAAGTCGTAGTAAAAGCCGTCGTCGATGGCCGGACCGATGGCCGGCTTAGCGTCAGGCCAGATCTCCAGCACCGCCGCCGCTAGCAGATGGGCAGTCGAGTGACGAAGTTTCTCGAGATCTGACGGTTGGTTAACAGGCCGGTGTGAAGAGTTTGGCATAGGCTAGGTACTGTTGGACAGCTACTTGTTACTCTACTGAGCCGAGTGTCCTGACCGCAAGGACAGTTACTTAAACTAGGGCTGGAACAGCTCGGCCATCGGCACAAAAAATCCCCTGCTGGAGGGGATACTGTGGTGACTACACTACCGCCCTCAAGCAGGGATGTTAGTGGTAGTGGTAGCCAAACTGGCAGCGCTCATGTTGAGGTGAAGTATAGCACACAGCGGCGGCGGACTGGGGGAGCGTAAGTTCAAAATGGAATCCGCGCACCTGCGTTGCATTTTTACCAGTCCGTTGCTTTTTTGGGTGAGGCAGCCTGGCGCAGGTTAGTCGAGTGATATAATTTTGTCGATTTCTTGTCACTGATGGTCAAGGTACCCGCGCAACTGGAACAACTCTCAAAACCGCCTGATGAGGCTGTTGACGACGTTGGTCAGAACCCTTACTCGATCGGCGCTAGGCAGCGAAACGGCCACCCCGGCTTCGAACAGTACGATGACGCCACCCTTTGGGCCGAGCAGCAGGTGCCGCCAGGGGTGCTGAAGCGACTGCCCTCGCTTGCTCCGGAGCTGGCGGGAGGTATTATCGGTCTGCTGATCAGCGTCGCCGCTCCTGAGAACGTCCCTTTTCGACCATTACTTGCCAGCTTGCCCCTGCTAGCAGTAGCTCTCCTATCGGCCCACTGGCATCAGACAATACTTCACTCCGCAGAGATCGACCTAAAAGATATGCGCCAGGGACTAGACTACGCCACCATCTCACCCGATTTCGACAAACTCATCAACACTCAACACCGTACCTTTAGATATCTCGGCTACCTTCTGTCAGGCGTTGTCGGGACTGGGATCGGCGTGCCTCACGCCTGGCTGGTGGTGGTCGGGGCGCTGACGGCCCGAGAACTTACCGAGACGTTCAGGTCACGCCGCTGGACGCGGCGGTTGAAAGCTATTCGCGGAAAGTTGACTGGTCAAGCCGGTCCCTTCTAGTGATCTACCACTAGCCTTCTGCCTCCTTCAAGTGGGCGCTGGTTGTCGAAAGCTTTGGTCTCGCCCTCGCCATTTTGGCCTTGCATTCCCAACACGCTCCAACTACCTGATGCCGGGTTGACCCAGAGCATGCTCGAGTCAAGCCCCATGGCCGTGGCCAGATTTTCGATCGACCGCCTTGAGTAGACGTCGTCGCGAGGGATAAGCACTCGGCTCCTTTCCGCGCCGGCCCAAAGGCACGTAGTTGTTGCTTCTAGACCAGACAGCCAGTAGGGACAAGTACTTCTGCCTCGCGTTTCCCATTGCACAAAAAAACCTCCCTGTTACTCAAACATTAGGAGGTGAGGCTGTTGCTGTCTGTCGGCCGCGTTACACCACTACCTCCACTGCCACCAATTGGCCTTGAATCGAAAGGCCGCCGGTAAAAGCGGAAAAGTGAGTACGCATACCGGTATGAGTGTACCACACCGCACCGGGCGCTCGGGCTCCGCCACCAAGTATGATACAATCCCCCTCTAATCCAAAGACAGCGTGGGGTTGGACCCAGCCTGGCCACCGAACCAGGCCAACCGTAAACATCGCGCCGAGGAGTGACATGCCAAGCAAGCAAAACCAGGCTCAAGTAGAGCTGCTCAAACAGAAACTTTCCCAAGCCAAGTCGGCGGTGATCGTGGATTACGCCGGCACCTCGGTCAGTGATCAAGTCAAGTTGCGCGCCCAGCTCAAAGAAGCCGGTGGCGAGTTGTTGGTGGCTAAAAACTCACTGATCGACTTAGCTGTCGGCAAAGGAAAGTTCGCCGAGTCCCTGACGGGCATGAACGCCGTGGTGTTCTCAAACCAAGACGTGGTGGCGGCCCTCAAGAGGCTAATGGCCTTTCACCAGCTCAACGACAAGCTGACCATCAAGCAGGGTGTGATGGACGACAGGGTCTTGAGCCCGGCCGAAGTCGAAACGCTGAGCCAACTGCCGGACAAGAACGAGCTGATCGGCCAGCTGATCGCCCGCTTGCAGGGCCCAGCCTACGGCCTGGTCAACGCTTTGACCAGCGCCCAGCGTGACTTAGTGTATGCCTTGCAAGCTATCGTCGACAAAGGTGACGAGGCCGCTCCAGCGCCGGCTGCCTAACATCAGCTATCTTAAAAAAACACCACCCAGAACGTTCAACTAGTACTAACTCAACACCGAAAGGAATCACCATGGCAGATGACACCAAAAAAGCCGACGCTCAGGCGGCTGACCAAACCAAAGACCAAACCAAAGACCAGGTCGAAAACCGGGCCGATGACCAGCCCAAAGCTAAGGCCCAGGCCAAAGAGGCAGCCAAGGACGTCTCGGCGTCGGTCCAGAAAATCGTCGGCTCTATCGAGAAACTGTCGCTGATGGAAGTGTCCGAGCTGGTCTCGGCACTCGAGGACAAGTTTGGCGTGAGCGCCGCCGCGCCGATGATGGCCGCCGCGCCGGCTGCCGCCGGTACCGGCAACGGGGCCGAAGAGGCTGAAGAGCAAACCGAGTTTGACGTCATCCTCAAAGATGCCGGTCCAACCAAAATTGCCGCCATCAAAGCCGTTAGGGCGCTTAAACCGGACTTGGGACTGGGCGATGCCAAGACATTCGTCGAGTCGGCGCCCAAGCCCGTTTTGGAGGGCGTCAAGAAAGAAGAAGCCCAGGCAGCTAAAAAGGCGCTGGAAGAAGCCGGCTGCGTGGTCGAGCTTAAGTAAGCCTCAAGCTTTTAACCTCGGTTTTTCTCGGTTTTCACTTCTTCGATCAATCACACTAACGCGTGACCAGACAGCCACCCTTCGGGGTGGCTGTAGTGTTACTGGCTGTAGTGTTACTTAAAATCCAGTCTCACTTGCGAACGACAGCCAGGTTTTCCCGGTCTTTTCCACACCCAATTTACTATAGGTTCTAACACGAAATACTATGAGATATAAGTGTGGAAAAGTAGCCGCGGCTCTCTACCCTTGCCCAACTACCCCTGGTAGTGTTCTATTTAGCATGAATAAAATTACCTATTGACCTAGTACAACCCAGTCTGCTAGCTTTTACATCAGATTTAATCCTCACCTTAATCGGGCTGATGGCTGGTTTAAAAAACGGCTTGGCGTCTCGACAGCTATAGGCCTAACAAATATTACCAATCAGCATCATGAAAGGATCCCTACATGCCTGATTCACCTGCCACCTCAAGTACTTTGAGTACGCCTGTCCCTAGTACCTCTAGCCGAGGTAGCAATCTGCGAGACATGGTCGATGAACGCAAGACCGGCCGGGCTGGTGACGCCAGCAAACTCGATATCAACAACCTGCCCGACTTGTTGACGGTGCGGGAGGTAGCCGACCTGCTGCGCGTCTCTCCCCTGACCATTAAGCGGTGGGGCAAGCGCGGCAAACTGCCGGCCATCCGGATTAACTCTCGAGGCGATCGCCGTTATAAAAAAGAAGCAGTGCTGTGGCTGCTAGGCATGAAGTCCGGTGGTCAAGATTAGCCCCGGCTAGTCCGGCTTTACTGGACCAAGCGCGGACCTGACTACCAATCCCAGGAACCCAATCAGCCTAAGCTGGCGGCGCCACCGCCAGGGCTGGCGCAGTAGCCGGTAGAGCCACTCCAGCCCCAGCCGCTGCCAGGCAAGCGGTGCCCGCGGCACCGCTCCCAGTAAAAAATCAAAGGCGCCACCCACAGCCATGACCAGCTTGGCGTCGGCCGCCGTCAGTTGCCGCCGGTGCCGAGCCATCCACTTTTCTTGCCACGGCGCGCCCAGCGCCACAAACACTAGCTGAGGCCGGCAGCGGTCTAGCGCCGCCGATAGCCGTTCCTCTTCGGCCGGCAGCGGCCGGGTGACGTCGATATAGGCGGGCAGCCACCACAAGATACGTCGCTGGTCTCCGACGGCTTTTTCTCTAGACAAAATGTTTTCGTTCGCTGTCAGTTCCGCCACCAGCCACTGACCGTACTCCCGGCCCTGCCAACCCCTGCCTCCTATCACCAACACTCTCAGACCACGACGGGCAGCTATCAACAACAGTTCGGCCGCCACATCCACTCCCGCGATTCGCTCAGTTAGGGGTTGGGCCCTGCCCAGTATCGCCAGTAACCGCGAAGCGGCTACTAGGCCCACTCCATCGGGCAGTTGGAACTCTGCCCCCCTGATCAAAAGGGTAAAATCATGATCAGAACGGCTCAAGATAATTTGCTCGGGATTTGGGGTGACGATATAGGTTGGTCGTGCCGAGTCTACCAGGCGAGCCTCGAGCTCATTTAGCAGTTCTTCTCTAGTACTGCCAAAAAATGAAAAGTTCCACAAATTGACTCGTCTATCGCTCTTTTTCATGATTCTGCCTGCCAGGAGATCGACCAAAAAAACGAACAAGTTCCTAAGGACTTTTCGGGAGGAGCACTGTTTGGCGGCCGGTAGTGGTAGCGAGTGGCGTGAAAGCGGGTTGGCGGCGTCATGGTGAGAGATGCTCGGGGGCTATGTTTCGTCTTTCATACGGTTGGGAGCGGTGGTGAGCAGGGTGTTGACAAAAGTTGTTGGTGGGCGCGGCGGCGCTGGTTGATGGGCGCGCCAAGGCCAGTTGACGACCACTCTAAAAAGAGCATCGGCTGCGAAAAAATTAGTGGCCACAACTGTAGTTTAGAGCACATTTTGTCTAGACACAGAGTCTATTTTTTACTACTGACCAAGGGACATTTTTAGCGAGTGACTGCTCCTGTTTAGGCTCTCATGCCTTGTAGTATGCTACCATGCTAGCTACGTCACTATGACGCCGTCCGCCGCCTCTCCCTCTCCTGTCCCGTCTGCTGGGTTGTTTACCGGGCCGTTTGCTGAGCCGTCTGCAGGTTCGCTTGCCGGGCCGTTTGCAGGTCCTGCTACCGATCCTTCTATCGGGCCTGTTCCCCGGTTGGCTGCGCTGGAACGGCTGGCCGACCGGCAAGTCGGACTGCTTGGCTTGGGACGCGAGGGCTGGTCGAGCTACCGCTTTCTACGGCAGTTCGTACCAGGGTTGCGGTTGATAGCGGCCGATCGCCGGCCGGTCGAAGAGCTCGCTCAAGATTGGCAACAAGCATTCGAGAATGACGACCAGTTGGAGTACTTCCGGCTGCCGGACCAGCCAGGCCCATCTCTGGACCAGTCGGGTTCACGCTCTGACCAGCCAACTGGACACCCTGACCGGCAACCACCTCAACTCGAGGTGGACTTGGCACTGCGCACCCCCGGCATGACGCCGGCCACGGCCCGGGCCGCGGTCAACAGCCAAACGGCGATCACTTCCAACAGCCAGCTAGCCTTGGAAATTGCCGCTAACCTGCCGGACGTCACCAGCATCGGGGTGACCGGCACCAAGGGGAAAACCACCACCACCGCAGCTATCCACCATCTACTGGAAACAGCGGGGTTTAGTAGTCAGCTGGGCGGCAACATCGGCACACCTGCCCTTGACGTGGTTGGACAGCTGTTGAGCTCAGATACCCAGGCTAAGCCAGACCATCGACGTCACTGGCTGGTGTTAGAGCTATCCAGCCATCAGTTGGCAGACATGACGATCAGCCCTGACATGGCAGTAGTTCAGCTGGTGTCGAGCGAGCACCTGGATTACTTTACCGATGCTGCCGTCTACCAAGCATCAAAAAAAACTATCGCACAGTATCAAAAGATTGAGCAGGTGATCATATACAATGCCGAGTCGGCGGTGGCGGCCAAGATCGCCGGACTATCGGCTGCCGGTACGCAGCTGGCGTTTGCCAGTGCCGCTGCTGGTCAAGCCCAGTCGTCACCCGACTATATTTTTAGCGGCGGTGAGCGCGGGGCTAGAGAGTTCTCGGTGTGGCGCCAGGGCGGTGGCGGCACGGCTGGGGCGCCTCCTCGCGACCAAACCGGTCAGCAAGTGATATCTGTCCCTCTGGACCAACTGCGGACCAGAGGCGCTCACCATCTCTACAACCTGGTGCCGGCGGTGATCATTGCCGACCACTATCAAGTAGCTGCCGAGGTGATCGCCCGAGGGGTGACCAGCTTTCAGCCCGTCCCCCATCGCCTGGAGCTGGTAGCCAGCCTGAACGGCGCCGAGTACTACAACGATAGCGCCGCCACCACTCCCGACGCCGCCCAAGCAGCCATCGAGACGTTTGCCGGCCGGCCGCTGATCTTGGTGCTAGGCGGTTCGAGCAAAGGTGCTAACTTCTCCCAACTGGTATTGACAGCGGCGGCGGCCCAGTTGCGGGCGGTTATCCTCCTCCCACCAGAGGGCGAGCAGATCTGGCAGCAACTGGAACCGTTGCTGGCAAACAAGCCCCAAGCAGACGGCGGCATCCCGCCCCATCCCGTCATCAGCCGCCAGCCAGTCATGGAACAAGCATTTGCCAAGATTGAGCAGTACGTCCAACCAGGGGACGTTGTCCTGCTCAGCCCAGCTTGCGCCAGCTTCAGTCAGTTCGACAGCTACCAACAGCGCGGCGATTTATTTAGGCAAGAGGTACAAAAACGGGCCGGCCCCGCCCCTCAAACATAGTTCCCGACTTTCGCGAATTAGTAACCACTTAATTTGCTGACTAGATTTGCTGACTGGCCCCATAGGGAGTAGTTTCTTTGGGGGTGTTTTTTTGGCGCACATTTTCAGTGTGTCATTAGTGGGCCGTTAGTGGGCCGTTTTGGCACACACGCTTAAAGTGAGTTTTTTAGATGTGCCAAAAATAATGCCATTGCCAAATTGCCAACTGAAAAAAAACATCTTTAGTGACCACACTTGGCTTGCCCTTAGCCTGGAAAGAAACGTAAAAATCAAAAGCGCGAAAGTCAGGTAGTTGGAATCGTTTCCAGAAACCGAAAACTGATACCGGCCGAGCAGGGCCGGAATAAAGTTAGCGATGGCGATGGCGATGAGCTGCTGAGTGACGGTGATAAACATCAGCTACTACTGCCTGGTGGTCGCTGAGTCCGGCGATCACCTCTACTCCACTTAGCTGATACTCGGGCTGGCTGAAGAGGCCATCGACTACCAGCTCCAGCTGGCCGGCTTTGTGAAACCGGCCATCGAGCGTTGTTTTCACCTCCGGCGGAATGTTGTCCGTGTAGCGCTCGGCCAGCCGCCGCCAGGTCTCCCGACCCCGGGGCGCGTTAAAGTCGCCACACAAAACATGAGGAGGTACATCGGCAAGAATGTCAAACATCTTGTCCAAATCCCGGAACTGCTTGGGCGTCGGGTCACCCCACTGCGACCAGGTAAAGTGAGTAGTAGCGATGGTGTAGTCCTGGCCGTCGTGCTCCACCGTCAGCCACAGCACGGCTCGGTCCAGCGAGTTAGGAATGTTTTGATCGTAAAAAATCGGCCATTCTTGATCTGGGGTACGGCGGTACGCCCGATCGTAGTAGCGATGGTGTTGCTGCTTGACCGGCAGTTTGGTCATCACCGCCAAGCCCATCAATCCCAGCGGTTCATCCACAATGTGGTAACCGTCGGCGGCCCGGACGTCGCTCATCGGCACGAACACCGCCCTCATCTGGAGCGCGCGCTCCAGCTGCGGCAGTGAGGCTTGATAGACCTCCTGGAGACAAACCACGTCCGCTCTCAGCTGCCGCAAAAAAGCCGTCACTAACGATAAGTGGCGGCTGTTCTCAATATTGAGACAAGCCAGCTTGAGCGGTATCCTGTTGCCAGACATGATCGGGGCCGATTCGATACAGCCATGTTTAGACCTATCGACTAGATCCTAGACTGGATTATACCTGGTGGTGGCGTAACCCAAACTGCGCTTGAACTCCTCGATATTTTCCAAGGCAGTCACCACCCCTTTGATGGCGGTCTGCTCAGGCTCGTCAACCACCGAGGCGGGCACGGCCAGTCGGTTGATCAGGTACTCGTCGAGACTGTCCAACTGGGCCAGGCCGCCCGACAGCAAAATGCCTTTGTCGATCACGTCGGTGGTCAGCTCCGGTGGGATCCGGGACAGCAGGTTACGGACACTGCGCTCGAACCGGCTGATCTCTTGGGACATGACCGGCTCCAGCGATGAACCGGTCACCACCACCTCTTTGAGGGCGGTAGCGCCGAGGTCGTGGCCCGACACCACCATTTCTTTGTCGCTCTCCAGTATCAGGGTACCAACCTGGTGTTTAAGCCGCCGGGCCGTCTCCAGACTGATTTCCAGTAAGTAGCGGTCGCGGACCGCCAGCTGGAGCCGCTGGTCAAGCCGGTCGCCGCCCCAACGGATCGATTCGCTGTCGATGATACTGCCCAAAGAGGTGATGGCCGCCTCGACCACTCCACTGCCCAGCTGGACCACAAAACTGCCCGAAGCGTCGGCGATCGGCACTCCGGCCCCGATGGCGGCCGCCAACGGCTGGCTGATGGTCAGTACTTCCCGGGCACCCAGCGAGTAGAGCAGTTCTGCGGTGACGTCGCGGGTGGCCACGCTGCTGCCAACCGGCAGGGTGATCATCATGGTTGGTTTCCAGAACCAGATTCGGCGAAATATCCGCTGCAGCAGGACACGCAGCAGCGCCCGAGTGTGGTCGATCCGAGCGATCTCGCCGTGGCTGACTGGCAGTACTACCTCGATCTGCTCGCCCACTCGGCCTCGCATTGCCAGTGCCTCGTCCCCCACCGCCACTACTTTGCCGGAGTAGCTCTCGACCGCCAAACAGGTAGCCTCGTCGATGATTTCGTCATCCTGATTGGACCAGATCCTCAGCCGGCCCGTCCCCAGGTCGATGCCGACTAGTTTGTGCAGATTTTTGCCGGTGGTGCTCAAAACTCTTGCCATAGTGGTTGTTTGTTGGTGAGTGGCAGACTCCATCATATAATAGGGCTATGCCTTTTCAGGTCAATCGGCGCCTGCTGTACACGCTGGCGTCCGGTTTGGTGATTTTCCTTGGCACCTTTCTAGCCATTCAGTATGCTTCCGGCGCCTACCGTTTTACCGAAAGCGGCGTCTCGCCGGTCACCGGTCTGCTCAGCGCCAACTCGTTCCCTAACGGCGCCGAGGTGTACATCGACGACCGGCTGGTCTCGGCTACCGACGACACCATTTACCTCAAGCCCGGCAGTTATCAGATCGAGATTCGCAAGGATGGCTTCTGGCCGTGGCGTAAAACTGTCGACGTCGAGGGTGAATTAGTCACCCAAACCAACGCCCAGTTGTTCCCGATCGCGCCCAGCCTAGTGCCGCTGACGTTCACCGGTGTCGAGAACGTGACGCCATCGCCGGACGGCCAAAAGATCCTCTACTACACCGCCTCGGCCTCGGCCCAGACCAAGAACGGGCTGTACGTGTTGGAGCTGGTCGATAACCTGTTGTCTCTCCAGCGCGGGCCCAAGCAGATCGCCCAAAACGTACCAGGTATCGACCTCAGCCAAGCCCAGTTCATTTGGTCTCCGGACAGCACCGAGGTCATGGTGCTGGCGCCAGAAAAAGAGCTGCTGGTTTCAGCTAGTGAGAACAACAACCTCAACCGTCTGCCAGACATCAGCTTCCAAAAAAGCATCATCTTTTCCGAATGGGAAGAGGAGATGTACGTCCGCGAGCGCCAGTTCTTGGGCCGCTTCCCTGAGGAAGTGATCGAAGTGGCCACCGAGTCCGCCAAAAATGTCTATATTTCACCTGACAAAAAGCGGCTGCTGTACACTTATGTGGACGATGTGCCGGTAGTCTTGCCGCCAAACCTGGTGCCGCCGGTACCCGCTCCCAACAACCAGCCCGAGTCTCGCCGGCTTCAAACCGACC
>PFDK01000004.1 GCA_002772645.1 Candidatus Pacebacteria bacterium CG10_big_fil_rev_8_21_14_0_10_56_10
TCACTCTGGAGGGTTGGCAGAGCGGACAAATGCGCTGGTCTTGAAAACCAGAGCCTCACGGCTTCGTGGGTTCGAATCCCACACCCTCCGCATCCCAGGATTCAAACTAAAGTGACTGATAAAAATATGAGGAATTATCAAGTTAAAAAATACTTTGAATGGGGATCACTCAAATTAGAGCCATTGCAGTACTTACTGGTTAGAGAATCAAACTATCCATCTTCATATACTGTCACTCAAGAAATAAGTAATAAGTCCATTGAGGTAAGCAAAAATGCTTTTCAAAAATATTTAGCGATTGTGGACTTATTCAGAAAGTATAGTTTATTGTTATGCTGAACCTAATTCGCTATCCGTTTCTCTTCTCTGGGCAACCTCATGATAAAACTATAGGTTTTGTTTAGTCATTTCTCCGCCTGGGAAAGTCGCCAACATCCACCCAGCCAACTAGAGACTGGAGCACGACAGCCGGCAGCCCGCAACTGACGGTCGATGACGCTGGCCGTGGGCATGGTATCTTCACGGCGACTGCTTCAGTTTGCGCTGCTTACCCTGCTGATACATTTCTTCGCCCGCTTGCAGAATAGGCGGCACCTCAATGCGGCCTTGTTTGTACGCCTGCTGATTAGCATTTTTCCAGTAGACAAATAAAGCTAATGGCCAAGTTTCCCGATCGAGCCTGACACTCAATTCATATGGAGTGAAGTCGCGACGATCTTCGACAGTAATGGTAAACGACTTAAGGTCCGGCAGTAATGTATAGAGGCTCGATAGCAACATTGCTGTCCTGACGCAGTACAGCCTCATCATTGTCGTCAGGTACGATGACACATACGGATGAGATGTGAGCTCAGCCGGGTTTTTATAGCTGTCGTGCCAAGTAGCTGGTACGGAGATATCTTCAAACTTTCTGATAAATTTCTCCAAAATTTCCCGTAGTTCCGGATTAGGTTCAAGTGAAGCGTCTGTGGAGAAATCAATGTGCCAATCGGCGCAGAAGCCGCCATCGCCTAAAAAAAAATTCAACACGTCATTCGCGGCGTACAGCACGGTCAAGGTGTGAGGAACTTTCTCGATAATTTCTTGTGACGTGGCCGCGAGCTCTTCTGCCAAGGCGGTGCTGAGCCGGTGCCGGCTGATGTCTAACTTATCAGCGGCAATTACCGCCAGAATAGCCTGCCAAGCCAGATTAGAGTTGTTATCCCTAATGTCCAACATACTTTTGAACCGTTCACCGACTGGCTCGTCGTGGGTGACGATGCCGCGAATGATACTTTGGACCCTGGGGTCTGTCGGCTTGTAGTTCTCGAACAGGCCGGTAAACATTAAGGCGCTAAATTCACTGTGTTGCCGGCGGCTGATGTTGTTGCCGATGTCGTGAATGTAGGCAATTGCAGAGGCAATGATGCGGTCTTGAGGACTGAGTGTATCGCCGGTCTGATACTCGTAGTCGTCCAACAGGAGATGGGCCATTTGGTGTACAGCCTCGATGTGGACCTTGTCGTGACGGTTAAAAATTCCGTATGGATTTTCCTCGTTGAGCACATTCAAGCCGGCGATGACTGGAGCGAGCCTGTCTCTCAACAAGGCTGCCGCCTCTTTTGGTTCGAGGTTCATTAAGTTCTCAAAGTCGATGAGAGAGCGCTCGCTCTTGGGCCCGCGGAAGCCAGCTTTTTGAAGGAGTCTGAGAGTACGCCTGGTCCTATGACCAAATCTTTCCCACTCGGGCAGGCTTCTTGCCTCGGGGTGACGTACTCCCATGATAGGTATATCTTACTTTAAGCTGCAAGTTACTTCATCTTTACCAGGGAGACTTTACCAGGGAGAGATTTCTTGCCGTTCTAGTGTAAAACAGTCATGAATAGTAAGATGCTAAACGCTAAGGCTTACACGCCAGAACAGGTAGCTGAAATGCTTCAGTTGAACAAAAACGCGGTCTACGGACTGATAGGCCGGGGTGAAGTAATTGCAAAAAGGGTAGGTAAGGTCTACAGAATTCCGGCAAGCTCTATCTCTTTCGTGTTTTTCGGCCTTGACTATGACTTCTACCAAGCTGAGCAACTAGATTTAAAACTGCTACCTAAAATAAACAAGGAGCTGGTAAAAGCAAGAAAGAAGCTCTAAAAGCTAAGCACCAGTCTTACGTTGCGGATCCTGATGACGCCCACATTTTCGCCGGAGCCGCCAAAGCCCGCGCTCACTTCCTGGTAACTTACAACCTGAAACATTACCGCGCAGACATAATTAAAAAGGATTTCGACCTGATTGTCCTCAGACCTGCCAGTTTTTTACAGTACCTTAGAAGCTTATAAGTAAGACTCACTCCAGCAAGCGATGTTGCCGACTTAGCGTTGATTGCCCGGCCTAAGAGAGCAGAAACAGCACCACGGCCATGACCGGCAGGCCAACCAGGTGGTAGCCGGCATCCATCGCCAACAAGCCAAACCGCGGCTGATCGCTGTACAGTTCGTGGACCACCATGGTGGTCAAGACAAACCCTACCCAGATGGCAAAGCCCAGCAAGGCGGCATTAGTGATGGTGGAGATGGCAAACGCCGTGATGGTAGTGGCCAGCACAAACGCCGTGACCAAACTGGCTACGAACGACAGGCCGTAAGTCTGAACCTGGTTGGCGCCGGCCGCGGGCTGCTTCTTCTTGTCTTGGTCATAGCCGCGTGCCCGCATCCAGGGTTTGCCGATCACCAGCGGTGAGTACCAGACAAAACCAACTATCATGTTAGCCACCGCGGCCACAGACACGGCCAGTAAATCGATACCTAGTAGCATGACTGTCCTCCTGTGAGTACTTTTTGTCATTGTAGAGAACCAAGTTGTGTGTTGTAAAGTCAAGGCGATGTGTGGATACTACGGAAGAAACTAACCAAAAGCGGATGGCGGCGGGAAACCGTCGAGTGGAAAGCGGGAAACATACCCGGTAAATGGAGGCAGTATGGACATGGTCAAACGCGATAGACTGGCTAAGAACTTGCGCAATGTGGGACCGGTGACGGCGCAGTGGCTGTTGGACATCGGCATTACTTCTCGTGAGGACTTACAGCGAATGGGACCGGAGGAGGCCTATCGGCGGATCGTAGCTACCCGTGTTAAGCCAAGTCGCAACTTGCTCTACGCGCTGATCGGCGCCGTCTATGATCAGGACTGGCAGCAGGTAGCCGACAACCTGCGCGACAACCCTGGCTACTATTTGTAATAATTTGTAACAATGGGCATCTATGCCGGGCTCGGTACTGGTAGATGCCTAACAAGGCCGGACTTACAGCCACCAAGCCGGCGGATGTCAGCTGCCCGCCCCTTTCTTTCTCGAAATGCTCTTCTTTGGAAACTGCGCGGGCTGGGCGCTGTCCATCTTTTTGATTTTTTACGTTTCTATCCAGGTTAAGGGTAAACCAAGTGTGGTCACTAAAGATGTTTTTCCAGTTGGCAATTTGGCAATGGCATTATTTTTGGCACATCTAAAAAATTCACTTTAAGGGAGTGGGCCAAAACGGCACACTAACGGCCCACTAATGACACACTAACGGCCCACTAATGGCCCACTGAAAATGCGCGCCAAAAAACACCCCCAAAGAAATTATTCCCTATTGGGCAACTCTGCAAATTAAGCGGTTACTAATTCACGAAAGTCGGGAAAATGATTTAGTGGCTGCTCGGGCCGACGGAAGCGCGGGGGGACGGGGGGGGCAAGCGCCTGCCAGTCAGGAACAATTATGGTAAGGTACAGCTTAAGATAGTAAGTAGGGAAAGGGGCTGGGCCGTGAACGACCAGCAAGTTACTGACCACCAAAACACCGCCGCTAACAGCACCGCTGACACTGCCGCAACTGGCAGTACTGCGCCGCAGACTTGGCACCGGCAAGCCGGTCCCAATGACAGCCAACTGCTTGTCAGGGAACTCACCTGCGCTAACTTTATGCAGGCCATCGAGTTGATCAACCAAGTAGCCCAGCTGGCCGAGGCGGCCGACCACCACCCCGACCTGCACCTGACCAGCTACAAACAGCTGCGGATTGAGCTGAGCTCCCACCACGCCGGTCACATTGTCACTGAACGAGACCATCGACTGGCTGTTCAAATCGAGGCCCTGCTTGACCGGCGGGAGTAGTTCCACAGCTTAAAGTAACGAAGCGCCGCCGAAGTGGTGTCAAAGTGGCGCCCAGCGCCGAAGCGGTTCGGCCCGACGCCAGAGTGCGGCGGGGTACAATCAGGGCGTGTTTGCTGCCGCCCCAGGTGCCGTCCCTAGTACCCCCTCCGCTACCGCTCCTGGTACTACCTCTGGCAGTGTTGCCGATACTGTCGGACCAAAACGCCTGTGGGAAGTTGATGCCTGGCGCGGCCTAGCTATCGTGCTGATGGTGGCGTACCATTTTTTCTTCGACCTGTATTTTTTGGGACTGGTACCGGTTGATGTGTTGAGCGGTCCCTGGCTAGTGTTGGCCAGAACGTCATCGACGCTGTTCCAGTTGCTGGTCGGCGTATCGCTGGTGCTGAGCTGGCGAAAGCAGTCGGCTCCAAGAGCCGGCCAAGGATCAGGTTGGGGAGTAGCCCGACGGCTCGGCCAAAATCCAGCACCAAACCGGCTTTTCAGTAACTTTGTCAAGCGTTCCTGGCGGCGGGCGCTGGTCATTTTGGGCTGGGCGGCAGTCATCACCGTCGCCACTTGGTTGGTGGCACCGGCTGGGACGGTGTGGTTTGGCATTCTCCACTTAATTGGAGTGAGCATCGTGCTGACGGCACCACTGGTGCGCTGGCCGAAAGTAACGCTGGCGCTGGCGGCGACGGTCTGGTGGCTGGGCCAGCTGGCGGCAGAGGTAGCGATTGACTCCCCCTGGTTACTGTGGTTCGGCCCCAGGCCAGTTGAGTTCCAGAGCTTCGATTACTGGCCGCTACTGCCATGGTTGGCGGTCATCCTGCTGGGAGTGACGCTGGGACACGCGGCATTTCCCGCCGGCAATCGGCGCTGGGCATTACCGGACTGGAGCAAACTGCCAGTGCCTCGGCTGTTTATTTTTCTGGGCAGGCACTCACTGGCAATTTACTTGATACATCAGCCAATTATTTTATTGGGATTATGGGCAGCCCTACTGCTGGCGTAACAGCTTGGCTCGAGGAGAACATTCGGCAGCACTGCTTTCCTGGGGCGGTAGTCGGGGTAGTCGATGGTGATGGCCGGACGTGGTGCCGGGCGGCGGGACGGTTTAGGTACGACGCTGGGGCGCCGGCCGTAACTCAAAGCACCGTGTACGACACCGCCTCTCTGACTAAGTCCGTGGTGACGGCTACCCTCGCCCTGCAACTGATCGATGGCGGCAGCCTGAGGCTCGACCAGCCGGTGGTCAATCTGGTGCCGGAGTTGACTACCCGTTGGCGTCGGGACATTACCATCGAACATCTTTTGACCCAGACTGCCGTTTGGCGGCTGAGGATGTCTCGGCTCAAGGAGCTGTCGGGCCAAGACATTCTCGACCGGCTGCTGACAGCCGAGCTAACCGCTGCTCCCGGCAGTACTTTTGGTTATAGTAATGCCGCCAGCGTAGTATTGGGGCTGGTGATTGAACGGGCAGCGCGCTCCTCTTTGGAAACGTTGGCTAGCAGAAAGATCTTCGGGCCGCTGGGGATGGGTTCTGCCACCCTGCGCCCTGTCGGCCGTCAGCGCCGGCACATTCCGCCAACCGAGCTGACCGAGTGGCGCGGTCTGATCCAAAGTCAAGTTCACGACGAGAGCGCTTGGAAACTGCAACAGGTGTTGAGCCCGGGCTCGGCCGGTTTATTCTGTAGTGCCCCTGACTTGCTCAAGTTTGCGGCCATGTTACTGGCTGGTGGAAAAGCTGCCGATGGCAACACCACTGACCACCCATCAGGCACAACTTCGGCCCGCCGGCGCGTCCTATCGCCATCTATCGTAGCTCGACTTAACCGCAACTGGCTGCCGGCGGCGATTAACGACGCTGCCGGTCTGGGGTGGGAGCTGGGCCAAGCTTGGATGGGCCGGGGAGCAGACCATCGAATCACCGACCATCGAAACGTCGACCATCGAAACTCCGGCAGTCAAGCCGCCAACCGTCGGATTGGGAAGACCGGTTTCACTGGCTGCTGTATGGTAATTGACTTCGAGTGTCAGCTGGGCTTAGTGATGTTGTCCAACGCTACTTTTCCTGACCGGTCTATCAGTCAGGGCCGCAAGAACCGGTTGCGCTCGCAGCTGTGCGACATGGTGTTTGCCGACTGCTGACGATGTGGAGAAAACGGACCAACTAGGTTAAAAAGTCTCGACTTAACTCTTTAGCTTTTTGAAAAAAGAAGCTCTCAATGACTGACCATTCTACATTTTCTAGAAAACGAGGTTGATCAGCAGCTTCAACTACCCCCGTAAATTGTTTAGCGAACTCCTGTTTTGACACCACCATATCGAATTTATTCCGAAAACTTTTCAACAGAGTGTCAAGCTCCAGCTCTCCTTTTTCTATGATGAAATACAAATCAACGAAATCTCTTCCTCTTTTTCTGGTTTGAATAGCTTGTAGTTTATTAACGCCAATATCGATCATACTGGCAACTTTAAGGTTGTTAGCCTTTTTAAATTCGCCTATATGAGGGAAAGGATAATAAGCAAAATCTATTTTTACCTCAGACTCCGGAAATTTAAAAAGGAAAGTCAGCTGGCCATGAAGTGACTTATAACCCACTTCGGCTTGCAGCTGTCCCGCTGTGTTAGTTGCCCACTCAAGCAATGACCGGCTTTGCAGCTTCGACTCACTAAAAAAGTCCAAGTCTTCAGAAAGCCGATGTTGGAAATAAAATTCCGAAAGAGCAGTGCCACCCGTCAAATAGAACTGTTCGAGGATGGCTTGAGCTGAATAAATTTGTCCCAAAATCCGTTGCTGATCGGGAGTGAGGATACTTTGTTCCATAAGCAGTATTCTAGCAAACGGCGCATGGCAGGATCTATTTGGTCCTTAATTTCATCCCAGTACTGTTTTAATTCGTTTCCAGAGAGTTTCTCGCCTTGTGTTCCATAGTCAATCATTTGTATCAATTCCCATTTTCTTCGAGCATGTTGACTGGGAAAGCGACTAACATCGGTGTTCCAGTTAATCACCTTTGACATACTTGGATTATATAACTTTTTTTGGGTATGTGCTGGTAGGTAGTTGTTTAGCACCCACCTCGTCTAACTTAGGTCAGCCACCTGATGTTCAAACTGTCCTCAGCTTGGTAGACTAACAGCTATGCCTTATCGCGTCCTAGGGCTGGCCGGCAGTTTGCGCCAAGCTTCGTTCAACCGCAGTTTACTGCGCTCAGCGGTGTCTCTTGCTCCCGACCAACTCAATATCGAGCCGTTTGAGCTGGGCAGCGTTCCGTTGTTTAATCAAGACCTCGAGCCCGATCTGCCGGCCGAAGCGGCCGCCTTTCGCCAAGCTCTCGAGAGCGCCGACGCCTTGCTGATCTCTACCCCGGAGTACAACTCACAGGTCCCGGGCGTGCTCAAGAACGCGCTGGACTGGGCCAGCCGGACGTACAAGCAGATCAACGTGGTCAAAAGTAAGCCGGTGGCGATCATGGGCGCTACCGATGGAGGTGTTGGCACTAGCCGTGCTCAAGCCCAACTGAGATCGTTGCTGAGCATCATGGGCTTACACGTCCTGCCCGATCAGCTCTACGTAGCCAACGTCACTACCAAAATGGACCAAGCTGGTATCATCACCGACCAGGAAACTCTCCGGCGCTTGGGCAAGCTGTTGGAGTCGCTGGCTTCATTCTCTTCACTAATTGTCGGCCAAGCGCGGGGCCAGACGCAGGGCCAGGACCAGGGCTAGGTTCCAAGTTCATGATCGATGGTCTGCGCCGCACTACCGTCCGAGTTGGTCCCGTCCTAATCGTCATCGCCGCCTCGCTGTGGGCTTTTGACGGCGTCATCCGTCGCAGTTTATTTGCCTTGCCGCCGGTGATCATCGTCTTTTACGAACACCTGATCGGCACAGCCATTCTGGCGCCGATCGTCGTGCCGCGGCTGAAGCGCTCACTGCTGACCCGCCGGGTGGTCAGCCTCGTCATCACTGTGTCGTTATTAAGCGGCCTGCTGGGTACACTGGCGTTTACCAGTGCTTTGGCGCAAGTTAACTTTATTGCTTTTAGCGTGGTGTTGTTACTGCAGAAGCTCCAGCCGCTGTTTGCCATTGCCAGCGCCAGGGTGTTTCTCAAAGAAAAGATTTTTCCCAGCTATGCCGGTTGGGCAGTTTTGGCTTTGGGGGCGGCCTTCTTGGTGACCTTTCCCGGGGGAACTATTAACCTGGATAGCGGTGGCGGTACGGCGGCGGCTGCCCTGTTGGCTTTGGGAGCGGCGGCGGTTTGGGGAGTGTCGACATCGTTTTCGAAGATGCTGCTCAATGAAGTTACTCATACTCAAGCTACCGGCCTGCGCTTTATGACGACTACGGTGATGGCGCTGGCGGCAGTAGCAGTGTTCGGCCAAACTTCTCAGCTGGCGGCGCTCGAGCTCAGCCAGTTTGCCCGATTGGGTATTATCGCTTTATCAACCGGCATGGTGGCACTGTGGATCTACTACCGCGGGCTTCAGCAGACTCGGGCCCAAGTCTCGACCATCCTGGAGCTGACCTTTCCACTGCTGGCAGTAGTGATCGACGCGACGGTGTTCAAGGTGTTTCTGGCGCCTAGTCAGCTGCTGGCGGCGGCGGCGCTGGTCTTTGCCATGTACCAGGTGGCTCGGCTCAATCAAGTTCACAATCGTGGCGGAGGTTGATAAAATAAATTTTTTGATTCCCAGCCAGAATTGCGATAGATGGTATGACAACTGACAGTACGACGACCGAAAGGATGACGACCGAAACTATGACGACCGGCCCTGCCGTTGATTACTTCGAGATCATTCACCGCCATTTGCCGCCGGACTCGCCGGCGTACCGGTTTTACCTGCCGCACGTGGTGATGGTCACTGCCGAGGCGTTGGCGGTGGCCCGTCGGCTGGGGTTGGACGAGAACCAACTCCAGTTCATCGAAGAAGCCGGCATGCTGCACGACATCGGGGTGGTAGCTGTTTTAGGGGACCAGCCTGGGCTGTCCTGGCGGCTGCCCTATATTTGTCACGGGCACGAGGGCCGAAAGATTCTCGAGGCCGAAGGACTGCCGCGCCACGCCTTGGTTGCCGAGCGCCACACTGGGGTGGGGATAACTGCCGAACAGATCCGGCAGCGACGCCTGCCTCTGCCCGAGCGCGACTTGGTACCGGACTCGATTGAGGAAAAAATCATCAGCTACGCCGACTTGTTCTTTAGTAAAAGCCCTGCCAAGCTCTGGCGGCGGGAAACTGTCGATGAGATCAGGGACGAGCTAGCCGAGTTTGGCGCTGACCAAGTGAAGGTGTTTGAGGATTGGCACAAGCAGTTTGGGGAAGGGGAGTGACGCCGCTAACTCGTCACCAGCTGGCTGGCAGCTAGCAACCTTTCTAGCCGCCTTTGCCAAAGAGCAATCTATCGGTTGTCTCGCTAAAGAAATTCCCCTGTTTAATGTTTTTCCAGGCCAATTAGATGATTCAAACCTAGAAAAGAAAGCGAATGGAAAGTTAATATTGGATATGCCTGTAGATACTTCTCAGTTTCTGTTCTCAGTATCTGTAAGACTTTTTCGCTGATTTTTTATATAATGGATGTGATCTTTCTTGAGACTTGGGATTTTAAAAGATCCGAACTTTGGAAAATCTAAATTGTATGGTAATACCTGTTTATGGGGGTTAAGGGAAGTTTTGCGTTGGTTTTTTAGTCATTTTTCATTGATATTTCAATCAAATGTGCAATAATCAGCACTTTGTAAGTGCTAAACTG
>PFDK01000027.1 GCA_002772645.1 Candidatus Pacebacteria bacterium CG10_big_fil_rev_8_21_14_0_10_56_10
CTCGGGTTAATTCAATCAACATCGGCACAAACCAACTGAAATATGCACTCTACTTCTAAAGTAACATATGAGGGGGGGGAGCAAATAGTTTTTTTGTGATCACTCTCGAACAAAGTACTAACAAGCCGTCTCAGTCACAAACTCGTCCCACGATGTCGGCATCGGCGCCATCCTGAGTCAACTCCAGTACCCGGGGTACTGCTCCATGAACTGGCGGCGGCTGTATCCCTTGAGGTGAGGAACAAAAGGCCGAAACGTATCAAGCCGGTCCGGAAAGTCACGGCGGGCGGTCAATAGCTTGTTTAAGTAGTGCTGAATGTCCTCGGCAACGCTAACGTTCTCGATGTAGAAGTACTTGCGGTTGACGCGGCTGGGCGAGTCGTCGTCGGTGGCCACGCCCGAGCTGGTAGCGGCGCTGCGGGCCACGAAAGTGCCCAGCCGGAAAATTGCCTGGAGAAAACCTTTAGTGTAGGCGCCGGTATCGACAACCATTTCCAGCGGCAGTGATAAGTTGTGACGGTTGATGGGAGTAGTGTAGATAAACTTGATCAGCCGGCGAGTGGTCAGCACAAAAATGCTCCGCCGCCACAGCCTGCCCACCCACCACCAGCCAACCACGCCAAACATCAGGGCAGCGGCCAGGCTGACCAGCCGGATGGTGCCGCCAACCGCGGCTCGGCCGTCGCCCAGCAAACCGCTGCCGGCCACCACCCCGCCCAGCAGCCAACCCACCAGCATCAGCACCGCGGCGGTGGCGGTCACTCCCGCCCGGCGGGCCAGCAGCATGGTTGGGTTTTCCCGGCCCACCAGCAAAATCTGTTCGCCGCTGGCCTGGCCGGGAAAGTGGTACTGGGTGTAAGGAAAGTGGTGGTGGCGAGCGGTGAAGATGTTGGGCATGGTTCAATGTTGCTGGTGTTATTGTGCGGCCTGCCATCCGTGCGCCTAATTTACCGTGCGACCAACCTACTACGCGCCCAGCATGCCGCGCGGCCTAACGCTGTCGATCAAGCAGTTTGGTAGTCGAGACAGCCGGATTATGGCGATGGACTACTTCTACCCGGCCGCCAATCTTGGCCATGATCTGTCGTTTATTATCCAAGAATGGCGACTGCTCAGAAACCGCCAAAACGTCCGGCCTGAGCTGGGAAACTAGCCTCAGGTGGTCCTGGGGTTGGGAGAACTGCTCGGGGAGAACAAAAACGCCATCGGCTACTCCTTGAACTTCTAGGGCCGCTACGCGGCTGGTTTGGTCGTGACGCGGTCTGCCTTCGCCTTTGAGCTGGCGAACCCGCCAGTCTGACTCAACCCCCACCACTAGCACGTCACCCTGGAGACGGGCTTTCTCCAGCAAAGCGAGGTGCTCGGCGTGGAGGACATCAAACACGCCGGTGACCAGCACTAGTCGCCGCCTGTTTCGGCGGGCCTGTTTGGCAAGCCGATCGATGTGGCGAGGAAGATTACTGGCCGACCCAAGCATATGTCTATATCTTATCAGCACCCGAGCCTCCTTAAGTTTAGGCCATCTTGCCTCAGGTACAATACGCACACCAATCGCTTGATGCCAACTCCCGGTCGCCACCTCTCCTCTACCCTGTTGGTCCGCGTCTTAGTGACCATCGGCTACACCGACCAGTTTGCTTATCCGCTGTCAGCCAAACAAGTGTGGCAGCGGCTGGTTAGTCTTGAGGATAGGCAGGGTCAACAGCGGGAGCCAAGACGGTGGTGGCTGCCGGGATCGTACCCGCCGGAACTTCCCCGCCGAACAGTGCGCCAGGCGCTCGACCGGCTGGAAAAGCTCGGTCTGGTCAGCCGAGACCAGGACTGGTACTTCCTGGCAGGCCGATCGGAGCAAGTGGCTGTCCGCCAGGAACGGGCCGTGTCCAGCCAAACCAAGCGCTCCGAGCTCGACCAGCTTATCCGGATCGTCAAACACCTGCCCTGGATTCGGGCGGTTGCTCTAACCGGATCGCTGGCCATGGACAACGCCGGACCCCAAGAAGACACCGACTTAATGATCATTACTTCGCCAGGCAGGCTGTGGCTGGCCCGGCTGATGGTGACCGCCGTGGCCCTGCTCAAAGGTAAGCGCCGCAGCTGGAGCGGTGAAGAGCTGGGCAGTTGGTGCTTTAACTTGTGGCTGGATGGCAACCACTTGGGAGTGCTGATCGACAAGCGCTCCGTCTACACCGCTTACGAAGTCATCCAGGCTGACTTTGTGCTGAGCAAGCAGCTGGCGGCCGACGCTTTTTTCGAGGCCAACCACTGGCTGTACCGTTTTCTTCCCCATAGTTCTTTCCCTGGTTGGGCGCCGCACTCGCCCAGCCTGCTGGAAGTGGCGCTGACCAACATTGATACCCTACTGCGGCCGGTGTGGAGCGGGCTAAACGCCGTCAGCTACTTGGTCCAGCGCTGGTACATGCGGCCGCACCAAACTTCAGAGCGGGTAGCACTGGGGTACGCCTACTTTCATCCTCGAGACACGCGGCAGGATATCACCGATCGATGGCGTCAGTCGCTGGTCAGGTTAATCGAACGCCGTTAGCGGCCGACCGCGTCTCACCCCTGGAGGACCGCAGAGGCGGTGATAAAGCTAGGCGCGGCTGGTTGTTGGCTTCGCCTTAACTTTACTCCGCCCCGTACTGGCGCAGTACTTGAGCAGTGCCGTCCTCAACAGTCGTCATCGCCTGGCTGGCCGAACTGCCGCCGATGACCGCGTTGACGGCGTCGCGGTAGTAGCGAATGAGCTGGTCATTGATGCCGTTGTCGTGGGTGGCCGAGTTAAGGAACCACCCTTGGGCAAACGGCGCGTCGCTTAAAAATGGCTCGACCAGCTCGTTAGCTGCCAGGTTGTCGGCCAGCTCAACGCGTGAGTAAGGTTCGCCGAAGCTTCTGATCTGAGACTGTTCGCTAAATAGCCGTTGCATAGTCTCTGCCGAGCTTAAAAACTTGACCAGCTTCCACGCCTCTGTCTTGTTGTCGCTAAAGGCGTTGACACCCTCTGCCCAGTAGGTGGCCCAGCCGATCGGCCGGTCGCCCAGCCGCGGCGCCGGTACAATCCCAAAGTTGAGGTCGGGGTTGGTGGCGATGATTTGATGGACCCGCCAGCTGGGCGCCAACATCATGGCCGCGTCACCCCGAGCAAAGGCCACCGTGGAGCTGGGCAACTGGTCCGACCAAACGTTGTCTTGGGTAACAAAGTTAGTGTAAAACCGCAGCGCCTCCTGGCCTTCCCGAGTGTTAGGGTTGGCGGGATCGGCGCCGTTCTGGAGCATCAGCAGACCGATCACTTCAGCAAAGTGGTCCACGTTGTCGGCGTTGCCCAGCGCTACTCCAGCTCTGGTAACGGCACTGCCGTCGCGAATGGTCAGCCGGGCGGCCAGCGCCTTGAGGTCGGCCCACGTCCGAGGCGGTGAGGCGTCGGCGGCGGCCAGGGCGTCTTTGTTGTAGTAAAGACCGATGCCGTCGTACATCAGCGGCACTCCCATCACCCGGCCATCAAGGACTAGCTGTTGGCGAACAACGGGGTAAAAGGCCTGTTCGAACTGAGCGGCAGACATCACCGAGCCCGGCATAGGGTCAAGCTCCCGGGATAGCATCGGCGTCCACGAGGCGTGAAAGCGGAAGATGTCCGGTCCCGAGCCGCCGGCGACGGCGGTCTGAAGCCGTTCGCGATAGTCGCGAGGGTTGTGCATGACGTACTCCACCTCCACTCCGGGATTAGCTTCTTCGAACTTGTCGAGAACATCTCGGAGAGCTTGGTCTGGCTCCCACAGTCCCCAGTACACCAGGGTAGTTTTGGTCCCCGGCACAACCTGGCGCTGAACCGAGCTGCTACCGGGCTCCCCGACATCGGTGGGAGACGGGCCGGGCCCACCCAGTAGTGAACTGGAACCGCCGCCAAAAAACCTGATGGCGGCCCAGGCCCCGCCCGCCAGTAGGACCAGCGCTACCAAGCCGCCCACCACCCACGGTAAAAAACGGAGCGGTGACCGACGAAACTTGGCAAACGAAGGCTGAGCGGCATCGGGACCGAGGGGGCTGGCGGCGGGACCAGTAGGCTGGTTTGGCGCGGGTGGTTGGTTTAATCCAGGTAACGAACTTAGTCTCGGCGGCGAGTTCGGACCAGCTGGTTGGGCTAATCCGGGAGCTTGGTCTTGGTCGGACAACTGGGCTGGAATAATTGGTTTGTTTTGGTCCGATGACTGAGTAGGGCCGGGCAACTGACCTGGACTAGGCGAAGCCGGTTTAACAGGCTGGGCGGCTGGCGGCTTGGTCAGTGACTTGGCGGCGGCCGGCCCAGCCACAATCGCCTTACCACTGACTTGGTCCGCCTCCCCAACTGGCTGGTTGGGAGCAGCCGTGCTTTGGGAGGCGGTGGAAGCGGAGACAACGCCAGGTGGCGGGGCGCTGAGAGGTCGGACCACCACTCCGGGCCTTAAGTTGCCGCGGCGGGTGGCGGGTGGCGGTTTAGCGACGGTTGGTGATTGACCGGCCGGCGGAAACACGGCGGCCGCTGGCTGTCGATTTGGCGCTCCGCTCAGGCCAACCCGGTGGGGTGGTGGGGTTGGCGAAGAGCCAGCTGCTTGGGGCGGTCTAGGCGGTGGTGAAGGTTTGGGCAGTTGGGTGTCGGCCATACTCAGCTTGATCTACTGCGTATTATTTTGATTTAATGGACTAAACTACTATTATGCCACCCCACCTCTGCCGGAGCCAAGAGTGAATCTTCCCACCGCAGAGAGATTGGTCTTATCAACCCGTCCCCCACCTTGACCAGCCACCAGCACCCCATCCACCTCCCCCAGACCTTGTGGTCAATGCTTCACGCCCGGTTAACGACCACCCAGCGGTTGGAAGCCTGGTTGTCCGGCGCTGCCCTGGGCCTAATCGTCATTCTCGGTGCTACCAGCCTGCTGTTCTTTAAGTACTATCAACAACGGTACTATCCGGGGACCGTAGTCGATGGTGTTGAGATTGGCGGCCTGACTCGCGATCAAGCCAAGCAGCGGCTGCTCGATCAGTTCCGAGCGCCTCCCGAGTACCAAGTTACCCTGCGTGTCGATGATATCTCGGTATCGTCCGGATCGGCCCAGTTGGGACTGCAGTCAGACCTGGAGATGGTCTTGAGCCAGGCTTTTAACGTCAATCGCGACACCGAGGTGAGCAGGTTAGTCAGGCTGCCGCGCCTGATCAAAGCTTGGTGGCAGCCCGTCAAGTTAGAGTCAGGCTTTAGCTATGACCCGGCCGCCGTCGGACGGCTGGTCGGTGCCTTGGTAGATCGGGCAAACATTCCCAGCGAACAACCGTCGGCCGATCTCAACCTTCCTAACGCGCCGGCCGGCTTGGTGATCAACCCCGGTCAGGTCGGCCGGCAGGTACAGGCTACTGCCGCCGCCCAACTGGTCATGGCCTCTGCCAACCGCCACGCCACCGAGCTGACCGCGCCGGTAGCGTCTACCGGAGCGAGGTTAAATCAGGACCAGCAGACAGCCGCCCGCCAGCGGGCCTTGCGGCTAGTGGGTGTGAGTATCAACCTGACCGGACCGGACATCGCCCTTAAAGCTACTGACCAAGAACTACTTAAATTACTCAAGTTCCCGATCGGCTACGACCGGACAGCCGCCCAAACTTATATCGAGCAAGTGGCGGCCAGAGTTAACCGGCCGCCTACCGACGCCGAGTTTGTCTACAACCAGGACACTCTGAAAGTTGAGCAGTTTAAACCACACCGCGATGGACTCGAGCTCCAACAACCGGCCATGGTTAACAACCTGCTGGCCGTGCTGGCCTTGATAGAGCAAGCCGCCCAGGCTGAGTCTAATCCTACCCAAGCAGTCAACTACGACGACACTTTTGAGCTGGAGCTGGTCGTCAGCGTCACCGTGCCGGACCGCCAGCTGGCCGACACCAACGAGCTGGGCATCGTCGAGCTGATCGGCTTTGGCGACAGTTTTTACAAGGGCTCGATCCCCAACCGGCTGCACAACGTGGCGCTGACCTCACAAATAATCAACAACACCATTGTGCCGCCCGGTGAAGAGTTTTCGTTTAACCGGACGCTGGGAGAGGTCTCGGCCCGGACTGGTTTCCGATCTGCCTACATCATTAAGGGCGGCCAGACCGTGCTGGGCGACGGCGGCGGCGTCTGCCAAATCAGCACCACCATGTTCCGGTCAGTGCTCGATGCCGGCCTGAAGATAACTAAACGCCGCCAGCACAGCTATCGGGTCAGCTACTACGAGCAAAACGCCAAGCCCGGCCTGGACGCCACGGTCTATGCCGGCGACATCGACCTGCGCTTCATAAACGACACCGATCACCACATCCTAATCCACTCTCAGGCGGACAACGACACCGCCTACGCTAAAGTAGAGATTTACGGCAGTTCCGACGGCCGCACCACCGAACTGGTCGAGCACACCGTGTTCGACCATCGGCCGCCTGCCCCCACCGAGTACTACGACGACCCCAACCTGCCGCCAGGCACGCTTAAACAAATTGATTTCGCCGTGGGCGGCGTCAAGACAGAGGTGGTCAACGTTGTCCGCGATAAAGACGGCCACGTCATCAGCGAGGACAGCTACGCTTCTAACTACCGGCCGTGGGCGGCCAAGTTTCTGCGCGGCATATAGTCGGGACGGGTGTCTGGGGGGGCGTTATAATACTGCCGTGGACAAGCGCTACCAACCAACTACCCATGAACCAGCCGTTCGCCGGCTCTGGGAAAAGCTGGAGATCGGCAACCCCGACAGCGCCGTCAGCCGCCAGCTCCAGCGCCATCAGGCCCAGCCGGCTAACCGTAAAAACGACCGACGCTCCTCCTCACCGCCATTTGTTATCTCCATGCCGCCGCCCAACGCCAATGACCCGCTCCATGTTGGTCACGCCTTGGGGGTAGCCGTCCAAGACTCGCTCATCCGCTTTCATCGAATGCGCGGAGACGACACTCTGTGGCTGCCGGGTACCGACCACGCTGGGATCGAGACTCAGTTTGTGTTCGAGCAAAAGTTAAAGAAACAAGGCAAGAGCCGGTTTGATTACGACCGCCAGAAGTTATACCAACTTATCTGGGACTACGTTCAGCAGAACTCCACCATCGCCATCGACCAAAAAAAGCGGCTGGGCGCCAGTGCTGACTGGGGTCGGTTTGTGTTTACGCTCGATCCCGACAACGTCGAGGTTGTTCTCGAGACTTTCCAACACCTCCATCGCCAAGGGCTGGTGTACCGCGACTTGCAGCTGGTCAACTTCTGTCCACACTGCGGCACCGCCTTTTCCAATCTGGAAGTCGATCACGTCCAGCGGACATCGCCGTGGTTTGAGATCAAGTACGGGCCGCTGGTGATCGGCACCGTCCGGCCTGAAACCAAGTTTCGCGACACGGCCCTAGCGGTTCACCCGGACGATCCGCGCTACCAAGACTACATCGGCCGGACCTTGACCATCGACGGCTTACTGGGGCCAAGCGAAATGACCGTGCTGGCCGACCCGGATGTTGATCCGGAGTTTGGCACCGGCGTCATGAAAGTTACCCCGGCCCATGACCCGCACGACTTTGAGCTGGGCCGGCAGCACAAGCTGGCTGTCACCCCGATCATCGATTTTGACGGTAGGATGGATTTTTCTTGGTACATCAATAAAAAAGACTTTTCATCTCAGCCAAAAAAGTACCAGCGCCGGGCCCAGGAGTACCACGGTCTGACCATCAGCCAAATGCGGCAACGAATGAAGCAAGACTTGGCAGAAGATGGTTTGCTGGTAGGCTACCGCCCCGAGTATCGCCACACCCTGGCAGTGTGCTACCGCTGTAGTACCGCCATCGAGCCGCTACCGCTGGCCCAGTTTTTTATCCGCGTCAATCACCAAAAACCAGACTTAAGCCTGACCAAAGCTGTCCTCGACCAACTTGACTCAGGCCAAGTTACCATCCACGGCGCCGGCCACCACAAAACCCTCAAGCACTGGTTGAAAACGCTCAAGGACTGGAACATCTCCCGCCAGATAGTTTGGGGTATCCGCCAGCCGGTCTGGTACGACACAGTCGCCTATCCTGATATTTATGTCAAGTACATCGACGATCAGGGGAGTCAACGCGAAGGCAGTGTCGGCAATCTGCTGCGGGAAAAATCAGTGACACTCGACCAAATTAAAGCCGGCCTGCAGTCGCTGCGCTCGCCGCTGGATGCCGAGTACGTCATCGCCACCGACTCGCCAGGCGAGACATACATTCAAGAAACCGATACTTTCGACACTTGGTTTTCGTCCGGCCAGTGGCCTTTTTCCACTCTTCAAGCGCTCGATCGGCGAGCTAACCGGAGCAGCCAAGGCCAAGACCAACGGGCTAACTTTCAGCGCTTCTACCCCACTCAAGTGATGGAAACTTCATACGACATCTTGGTTTTTTGGGTGATGCGGATGCTGCTGCTAGGCAAACTAGTGTCCGACCAGCCGCCGTTCAGCCACGTCTACCTGCACGGCCTAGTCCGAGATCAGAGCGGCCGCAAAATGAGCAAAAGTAAAGGCAACGTAATTAACCCGCTGGAAGTGGTAGACCGGTACGGCGCCGACGCCCTGAGAATGGCCCTGATTATCAGGTCCAGTGCCGGGCTAGACCGGTCGGTGGGCCATCCCGATTTCAAGGCAATGAGGAACCTGACAAACAAGATCTGGAACGCCTCCCGGTTTATCATCCTCCAGCTGGACGAGGCGCCGGCTTCCCAAAAAAGCGGCCGGGGACGAACTGGCGCCACTCTCCAGAATGAGGCAAAGTTCTACGACCGGCTCA